>CALKPY010000145.1 GCA_937991435.1 uncultured Acidimicrobiales bacterium | reverse complement strand
ACAACTGTGCCACCTGCAACCACACCGCCACGTAGTAACACTTAGCCGTCGACCCGTTACTAGCCGAGCAGCCCGTCGAGTAGGTCGGCGGCGTGCCGGTCGGCGGCCGGGATCACGTGGGCGTAGCGGCGTAGCGTCACCGACGGGTCCGAGTGGCCCAGCCGGCCCGCCACCGTCTTGACGTCGATGCCGTTGGAGAGCATCTGTGTGGCTGCCCAGTGGCGCAGGTGATGCAGCTTCACGTGGCCGAGGTCAAGCCGATCGCGCACTTCCATGAACCGGTCGGTCAGGTAGTTGGGGCGCCACGGCTCGAGGCTCTGCGGGTCGTGTGAGAACACCCAGCAGTCTGGGCCGATCTGGTGGCCGTAGCGCAACGCGTATTCGATGGCACGAGTGCGACGGGCGCGCAGCACGGCGACGGTCGATGCACCAATCGCAACAGTGATGATTCGGTTGTTCTTTGAGCCCTTGACGTGTAGTCCGTCGGGGCCGTAGACGATGTTGCGATCGAAGGTGACCTGGCCGGCGTCGAAGTCGATGTCGCGCCACCGGAGCGCTACCAGTTGACCGCGTCGTACACCTGTCGACGCGGCGACGTGGATGGCGCATTGCAGGTCGGTGGTCGGCATCGCGGCGATAATGGCAGCGAGCTCGTCGACGGTCGGCATGGTTGGTTCTTGTTCATCACCGCGCGGCAGCTCCATGCCGATGCACGGGCTGGATGGTATTTCACCCCACCGGACCGCTTGAGCACAGGCACCGCTGAGTGTGGCGGCGATGCGGGCCACGGTGGATGCTTTGAGGTCGATCGAGTGGATGAACATTTCGACGTCGGTGAGTCGCAGTTGATCGATGGGCACGCTGCCGATCGCGGGCTTGATGTAGTTGTCGATGTGTGACCGGGCGGTGACTGAGGTGGTTGGCGACCAGCGGGTGCGTGTCTTCATTGCGTGCCACCGTTCGGCGATGCTGGCGACCGTTTCACCGTCGCCGGTCGTGGCCGGGTGGAAACCCAGGTGCACTTCACGCTCGAGCTGCTTGGCCGCTCGCTGGGCGTCTTGGGCGGTGCCTCGGACGGTGCGGGTTTTGACGCGCTGTTTGCCGTCGATGCGTCCGGCGTAGACCTGTACCTGCCATGAGTTGCCGCGTCTGCGAATCGTTGCCATGCGACGAACGATATACCGCCGATGCGGCACAGTGCTATGTCATGACATAGTGCGGTGTTCGCTCGATGCCATGTGGGGTATGGGATCGCGGGGGTTGCCGGTATGCAGAGGGGGTGTGACGAACTCGCCGCTTTGGGCGTCGTTCCGTTGCATTTGTTGACGTTGCGTGCCGGTTGGTGTCGGTTGTTTGCACCGTTCACTATGTCATTGACATCGTGTCGGATAAATCAGGCAACCCGATCCATCGGCGCAGATGCCGGATTATTTAGGCAGTCTTCGCCATCTTGTTGCCGAACATGTCGACGGTTGATTCCCAGTGATGTGGACCCCACCAGGCGCGACCGTCTCTGATGTCAATCTGCGAATAGGACGGAAAGCCGTCTGCGTCCATGCGAACCACGGCAGCACCCTGCTGCCAATCTTCGACCGAGTTCGGCAGCTTGCCGGAACCTTTGACGCCCGCTTTGACCGACGGCGTGCCACCGTCGACACGAGCGCCGGTGCCGGGTGATGCTGCGAAGGTTTCATAGCGACCTCGAGCGTGGCGCCAGGTCCGGTACTGCAACTCTTTGCGGTGGATGTGACCGAAGACGACACTGATCGATTCGTCTTTCACGTAGGCGGCTGCGGTCGATCCACCTGAGCGAACCTTGGCGCCATGGATGCCCAGGAAGTGGTCGGAGTACCATTTCTCGGCCGACGGGTAGCCTTCTTTGTAGTCGACGCCGAGCTCGTCGAGGCGGCACAACGACTGCACCGATAGGACCGGCCAGTCGTCGGGGGTGTTGGCCTTCTTCAGTCCGAACGACCATGCGGCATTCTCGAGGATCTGCTTCGGTAGCCGGTGCTCGTGGTTGCCTTCGATCCATGTGATCTCGGCGTCGGGGACGATGGCCCTGACTTGAGATAGGAATAGGTGCCACCGGTCGATGCTTGGCTGCATCGTCTCAACGAATGCGACCTCGCGCACGAAGCGGGACAGGTCAGCGAAGTCGAGGTTGTCGCCGACCATGCAAACGTGCTGCGGCCGTATGTGACGGATCATTTGCAAATGCAGATCCATGCAGCGCTCATCGTGGAACGGCACGAGGCCACCTTTGTGACGCCGGTAGCCGACCTGCATGTCTGGCACGATGTAGATGTCGTTGAACCCGCCGGGTGCTACTGGGCGTCCGCTAGGTACCTTTGGGATCTTGACCGGCTTGGCCTTCTCGGCGACCGGCCACTGTGGTCCAGCCGCCCACGCTGGGGCCAGCTCGATCGATGGGAGTGCTTGGGCCTGCATGTTGCCGTCGGCGTCTTTGGACCCCTGCATGAAGATCTTGGCTTTGCCGACCATTTCGATCGGGATGCCTTCGTCGTCAAGGAATTGCAGTATCGATGCACCGACGTTCTCGCGAGTGTACCCGTCGGCCTTCTGTAGCCGTTCGTGGAGGCTCACAGGTTGTCGCGCCGCCACGTGGCAATACCTCTAGCCCCGACGCCCCTGATTCCGGCCGTAGCTATCCGGTGGTGGATCTGGTGTTCGCTGAGTTCGTTGCCGGTTAGCCATTCCATGATCAGGTCATGGGAGTCCTGGTCGGGGCCGTCAATGCCGAATGGTGCCGGGTCGCCTTCACCTTTGAGTGCCAGCAGTAGCCCGCCCATGCTGCCGTTCGGCTTCTTTATGGCATTTAGTTGGTCGTACAGCGTCACGGTGGGGCCTCCGGTGGGGTGTTGCTGGTGTTTCAATTGTTGCCGCTCATGTGTGCGCTATTTCGACGCGGTCGCCGGGTTGACCGATAGCGCGGCGATCGAGGACAGGCCAGTGAGCATCGACCCGATGCCGATGCCGACAAATTGGGGCACCTCTTTGCCGCTCACGAGTAGGACGCCGGCGAGGACGATGAGGGCGACACCGAGGCCGATCGATCCCCACAGCGCGATCTTCATGCGCGATATGGCTGCACGCAGAGCCTCAAGCTCTGCGTCTTGTAGTGCGTTCATTGGATCGGTTTGCCTATCTGGTAGAAGCCGGCGGAGAGTGCGCCGACGACAACGAAGACGGCCAGTAGTCCCCATAGGGCCATCGCTGCGGTGATGATGATTGATGCGACCCAGACGACGCCGAAGAGTTCTGCGATCATTGGCCGACCGCCTTGTCGATGTGGTCGAGGTTGGTGCGGATCTGTTTGGTCCACGAGTGGACTTGGGCGTCGAGTGGCAGTTTGCCGAGCGAGGTCTTCTTGGTGCGCTTCAGGCGTCGTTTGAGGCGCTGCTGGTCGGCGGGTTCCCAGTCGCCGTGGGGTGCCCGGTTCTCGTCGCGTTGGAAGTGTTCGACGGCTGCTTGTGTCGATGGTCCGTATTCGCCGTCTGCGATGCCCGGCTTGTAGCCGAGGTTGGCGAGTGCCTGCTGGAGACTCTTGACGTTGTCGCCGGTCGAGCCTCGGCCGAACAGTCCGACGAGTGGAGCGTCGCGGTTGGGTGCCACGTAGTGCCACCATTCGGATGGCACGTTGTCGGTGAGGCCGTGCGTGTTGCACACGTCCATGAGCAGCTTCGTGTTTGCGTTCTTGTAGAAGCCGATGTCGACGGCGTATGCCCACGGGTCGGTGTTGTCGAGGCCGCCGACCTTGTAGCCGCCGGCGTGCTGGATCTGGTGTGCCGATCCGTAGCGCTTACCCGGTTGTGGCGTGAACTCGCCGGGTTTTGGGCCGGGGTGCGCGGCGAGGTTGCCGCGGCCCGAGCTGTAGAGGCCGTACAGGTAGTTCTGGCTGTCCCACGTCCGAGCACCGGATGACACGCGGATGCGACCAGTGATGCGAACGTCGCCGACTACTCGGCGTAGGCGTGCCCGCATCTCGGGGTGGACATCAATTAGGTTGACCGTTTCCCGTTTCACGGGAATGCCAAACCTGATGATCATGGCCCCTCGGCCAACTCGGCGTCGAGCTCCCAGCGGTTCTGTGACTGCTGGTGTTCGTTGATGATCTGGATGCGCCCTTCGGCGACTGCCTTGCCGACCTCGCGGTCGTGCGTTTCCTTCGAGTAGACGCGGCGTCGGGCGAACTCGCCGACGGCTGCGAACACCGCACTGGTGCCACCGACAGAGAACAGGGTGTCGAGGTCGATGGCTTCGGTGAGAAAGGTGGCGCCGCCGAACAGCGGGGCCAGTACGGCTAGTGCGCTGCCGATGGCGGCGCGGATGGGTTCACGTTCCAACATCATTCGGCCTCGTCGAGTTCGAGCGCTTCGTCGTCGCGCTTGTCGTCTTGACGCTTGGACTCTTTCTTGAGTTTGCCGACATCATCTTGAAGGCGCGCGATGGCCGTGGTGAGTCCGGCGACACCGGAACCAACAGCACGTTCGATGCTTTCGGCTTCACGGCCGGCGCTCATTTCGGCACGCTTGGCGTCCGCTTCGGCGGTGATGCGTGCCCAGTCGCGTTCATACGCGGCGTTGAGTGCTGCGACCTTGAACTGGAACTGTGCTTCGGTGACCTGTTCGGCGCCGGGTGGCACTTGTGACGATTTACCGTATGACCCGTCGGGGCCTACCCAGAAGACTGACATTTAGCAGGACGCTCCTTGTCCGACGCCGAGATGGACGGCGTTGATGTTGAAACGGTTGATGCTGAGCGATCCGGCTTGGACGTTGACGCGGACACGGTATTGGCAGCAGCGCACCTGGCCGGGTGCGAGGTTGACGGTGTCGGCGGTGTGCGGGTTGGACCAGTGGCCGGTGATCGGTGTCTGTTCGGCCCGGTACCGGTCGGCGACAAAGTCGGAGAATTGGCCCCACGGTGCAGCGCCGAGGCCAGCGGATGCTGCGGCGATGCTGGTGCCGGTCGAGCAGCGGCGTTCCATGACGATCGTGTATTGGGCGCCGTCGGCGTCTGGGCCGAAGATGATGTCGAGTAGGGCGTTGCGCCACTCGACGACTTTCATCGGGGTGCCGCAGCAGTTCTCGATGCAGAGCGTGGTGTCGGAGCCGAGCGGGCCTGCGCCGCCGAAGTAGCGGGGCGAGTTGGCTGCGGTGACGAGCGGCTGTGTCGGGTTGACGGTGCCGGAAACGAACTCGTCGGTGTCGACGCAAATGTCGGTGCGGAGGCAGCCGTTGTCGTCGACTTTGAGCCCGCCACCGTTGCAGACCTGGGCGACGATGCCGCACGAGCTGTAGCGGATGAAGTTGTTGGGGTTCTCGAGGTTGATTTGTACTTCGGGTGCGCCGTCGGTGTTGTAGTAGATGGTGTTGGATGCGCAGCCCTGGTTGGGGCCGGGCGCCGGCTGGTTGATTAGGTTGCTCATGGGCAGCACGCTTCAACGGCGAAGGTCATCGGTGACGATGTTGGGGTCACTAGTGCTACTCCGGTGGTTGAGTCGAAGTCGTCGAGCGTGCCGCCACCGGTGACCTGCATGGTCCACGTGGTGCCCGCCACGGCGCCGGTCGTGTAGTTGGCGAGCTGCACGACCATCTGCTGGCCGCATGTAGCGCCCGCGAGGTTGATCGGCGACATGGAGACACTGCAGTCGGTTGTGGTGTCGCATGCTGCGGTGGTGGCGTTGAATGACAGGGTGCAGGTGGAGCCGTTGCCGGTCGTGAACGTGACCGTTTTGGTGGGTCCGTCGGCGCTGGTGCCGGTCCAGTGGTTCGGGGTGACGGTGTCGATTTCGCCGTCGCCAGACACGTAGGCGTAGGGGGCAGTACCACCGAGTGCGTTGAGGTCGATCGACCACGACTCGTTGAGGCACTGGTCGGGCACATTGGTGTTCATCGTGCAGTCGACGACGACCGCGTTGGCCCTGAATGCGCCTGGGTTGGCGCAGGTGTACGGCTGGCCGTTGACGTCGACGGTGCAGTCGGCGCAGTCTGGACACACGACGACGTTGTCTTCGCAGAAGCCATCAGTGCCGTCGGGTGACGCAAGCCCACCGGACGGGTTGCCGCCGTTGAGCGTGCCGGTGACGGCCGATGAACCGAAGCCCGCGAAGCCGTCGACGAGGTAGTTGCCGGTGCCGGTTTCGTTGATGTCGAGGAATGAGCCAAGGAACGTGTTCTGGCCTACGCCGTCGCGGTCGGCGACGTTCTTGCAATAGGAGACGTTGGTGCCACTAGCCCACAGGCCAGACGAGAAGCCGCGCAGGGTGTTCTCTGGTGGTCGGGTGAACTGGTCGGTGCTGCTTACCCCGCCGAGGTATCCATAGTGTTTGGCGGTGTTGCGACAGACATGGATGTCGCCTGCTGCTACGCCGCCTGGGTTGTTGTTGGCGTCGAACCCGAACTTGAAGAGGTTAAGGAACTCGGAGCCGATGTTCTCGGCGTAGTTGGCGCAGACTTTGATATCGCCGGTCCACTGGTTGTCGTTGTGGTCGAAGATGATCGCATTGCCGTCGGTGGCAAAATTCTGGCCGATGCCGGAGCTGTTCGACCACTGCTCCATGTCGTAGAACTCGTTGCGTTCTATGACGAACCAGCTGGCACCGCCTTGGTTCTGTGGGTCGAAGAATGAGATGTGTGATGGGCCAACGGTCGAGTAGGCACCGCCTGGGTCTTGGCCGGGGATGGCGCAGAATCGATTGTCGTGGACGTTCCATCGGTTGGAGCTGTTCGACTGGATGCCACCTTCGTGCCATGGGGACACCTCGAAGGTGACGTTGTCGATTTCGACGTCGACGGCTTGGCCGTTTGGATTGTGGGTGACGCCGAATGCAGTGAAGCCCTGCGGTACGGCGAAGATGAGGCCGTTCGATGGGCCTTGCCGGTCTGAGCGTAGGTAGAGGTTGCGGATGGTGATGTTGGATGCGTCACCCAGTAGCAGTACCCATTGGCCGTTGTTGCGAATGCGAGGCTTGCCGTTGATGCCTTCAAGGGTGACGCTGTCGAGCCCTTCGAAGTCTCCCGCCCATGCGTTGTTGGTGGCTGCCGCCGATCCGGCTTGCAGGTCGAGGGTCGGCGGACTGACGCCGTCGCATGCTGCTGGGCCTGTGGGTAGCGCGGATGCGTCGACTTGGACGGTGTGTGGTCCTGCGCCTGCGCCTCGGACGGCGTCGAGCGCCTGGAAGACGTCGGGGTATTGGGATGGTACGGAGAAGATGGCCATCAGCCGTTGGGCCTTTCGCCGTCCTGCTTGCTCTTTCGCATGCAGGCGTTCTGGTGCTCGAGGTGTTTCTCGAACTGGTTGACGCCGCCCGCTCGGGTGCGGTGGTCACAGAATTGGCAGGTGAGGTTCGAATATTCAGCCATTGTCAGTACCCCTGATGCCACTGTTGGGCGGTGCCGTCGGATAGTGAACGCCAGAACGACGACGAGCCGGCTGGGCCGGATTCGAGGCTGTTCTGCAGCAACATCGAGCAGCCGTCGGGCAGTGTGTTCGGGTCGACCCATGCGCCGTTGGTGTCGTCCCACGGGGCGTTGCCTGCGTCGACGACGATGTGGCATGGTGCTGGCGCCTTGTAACAGTTGCCATCCGTGCCGACGACGATGGTCGTTTCGGCGGCAACGTTTGCGGGCAGGTCGGGCAGCGCATCGATTTGGTCGCAGAGTGGTTCGATGCCGAGGTCGGCGAGTGGCACCGATACGGGGGCGCCGTTCGATTGCGTGAGGGTGAGCTCGTCGGCGCCGCTGACGAACATTTGCGTGTTGCAGCATTCGACGCTCGAGCCGCCGGTGCCGGGTGAGGTGACGACGGTGGCTGGGAAGCAGTTCTCTGAGCGTGTCTGGATGTAGACGCCCTGTGGGCCGGTGCCGTCCTCTGGTGCGTTGAGTACTTGCAGGCAGACGTTGCCGCCCGCATACGGGGTACTGAGTGGCACCTGAAAGCCGTTGGAGCCTGCGGGTAGGACGCCTTGCCAGATGACGGCGTTGGTGTTGCAGTCTTTGAGGATGAGGTCGATGGGCACCGAGCCGGGGCCGGACACTTTGATGGCGAGGCGCACAAAGTTGCCTTCGCCGACGCGGGTGAAGTCGCCGGTGCCGTTGAGTGCTTCTGGCGGGCATGAGCCGCAGCAGTGTGGGGCGTTGAAGCAGTGGGTTTCGGTGTCGCAGAAGTCGGTGACGCCTTCGCCAATTTCGAAGGCGTAGCAGGTTTCACCGTTGGCTAGTACCTGTTCTTGCCCGTAGACGTAGGTGTCGGGGTCGTCTAGGTCTGTGGCGAAGACGATGCAGGTGACGGCTTCGCCGCACTTTCGACAGAATTGGCCCATGACCTACGGGTGCCGGGGACGTCGGAAAGCGGGGAGCCTAGAACATCAAGTATAGCACATGTTGTATGGCTAGATCCCGGCGATGCGGCGGGCGGCAGCGACGTCACCGGGTCGCACGAGTGACATCGTGAAGCCGGTGACCGCATTGCCACGGCCTGATTGCACGACCGAGTCGAGAATCAGCTGCCCGTTGAAGGTGCCCGATTCGACGAAGTGGAGCGAACCGGGCAAGAAGTCGCGATAGCACTGGTCGGTGTTGTCCAGGTCGAACGCCTGCACGGTCGACTGCGGGAACCGCAGCAGCTCATAGAGCGATTGGGCGACCGAGAATGAACCGTCAGCGTCGAGTTCGGGCATCGAATAGCAGGCGACCAGTTTGCCTGCGCCGCCGTCCGTTTCGGGGTCGTGGCCGCCGGGCGGGTATTGCACGAAGTCGTTCGGCCCGTCGCCGTAGTAGACGCGAATCACGTTGAAGCGGCCCTGTCCGGTTGAGCCGACCTGCAGGGGTTCGTTGAACATGTCGTCGGCCAACGTGATGCCGTAGGGCCGTTCGTTGAGTGCCCCTTGGGTGAGCGTGCCCAGTCGCACCGTCCACCACATGTGGGCCGACAGGTCGGTGAGCATCTGCGACAGGTAGGTGCCACGTGATAGCGACCAGGTGCCTTTGTAGTCGATGTCGGCGCCATGCTGGTTCGTGTCCAGGCAGACGTCAGGGCATGCGTTGAGCGCTTCAGACAGTGCGACAACGGGTGGCCCGCCAAACGTCTCATCGGCGGTCGGTTTCGAGAAGGCGGTGCGGGCCGACCGGTCGAACCCGGTGATGCGGTAGAAGCCGTCGCCGAGCGGCTGGGTGGTGAATATCGGGCCGTACCAGAGCGGACCGTCTTCGTCGTGGAACCACAGTTCGTGATCCCATGGCCGGATCTTCGACCAGCAGTCGGGGGCACACTCTGATTCGATGAGGATCTGCGCCTCAGATGACCGATTCAGGGTCATCGAGTGGAACCATTCGGTGCCGTCCATTGGTATGCGGCAGACGGGCGCGCCACCGCACCGTTCTCGCACCTCGGCCCATACGTTGCATCCGCAAGCCATTAGGAGATTTGCGTCGGTACGGTTTCGACAGTAACGACGGCCGGTTTCTCATCGCAGTCCTGCAGGAACATGATGACGAAGCAGTCGCAGGCGTCGAACGATGGCATCGACCAGCGGTTGTATGGGTCGTCGAGTTGGCCGGCCGGTTCGAAACCGAAGCCGCAGTCGAGCCAGATGCGGCCGTCAGAATCGAGCCGGATCTTGTGGTTCTTCTTGATGGGGAACGGAGGCCGCCATTCGGCGCACGATGGCCGCTCAAGCCACGCTTCGGTGTCGTCGCACTCGGGTGCTAGTGGCGGCTTGGGCCAGATGACGAGCCGCGGGTTGCGCATGTCGGAGCGTGCACGGATGTTGATTTCGACCTGGTTGCCGTAGCCGGGTGTGGGGCAGAGCTCGCAGCACAGTGCCTGGATGGTGGTGGGGGAGCACCAGCCGTTGGGCACGTCGACCGATGGCAACGTGTCGAGGTCTTCGGGGTTGCAACCGCCGGGTGCGAACACGAACGCCGGCGTTTCCGTGTAGGAGATTTCGGGGTCGCGGGTGCGGAATGTCGGGTTGTCTTGTGCGGGGAAGTTGTCGGGGTCGTATTCCCAGCCGCGTGGCAGCCATGTCGTGTACCCGTTGGCGAACCCGATGGGGGCCGGTGACGGCATTGGTAGCGGGCAGTTCTCGGGGTCGTCGTTGTTGATGTCGGCGCATGGACGCTCGATGGTGAGGTTCATGAAGTCGTACGGGAAGTTCCGTGCAGGTATCAGCGCCGACGTGTAGCTGGTGCCCGGCGTCGGGATGGGTGCTGTTCCGGCAAAGATTCCGGTGTCACATTGGAGCAGCCAGTTGTCGTTGCGTGAGAGAGTGACGCCACCGGGGGTGATGCTAAAGGCGTTCAGTTCGTAGGTTTCGCCATCAGGATCGAGGTCGTGTTCGATCCATTCGGGGATGTCTTTGCATGGGTCGAAGAGTTCCGTGTCGCATGGGTTGCAGTTCTGGATGGTGATGCTGGCACTGATCGGCGGGAAGCCGTCGCCTTCGAAGACGTAGCTGTCGGCGTCGGGTCCCGGCGGGGTGATGTTCTGTGGGTCGTACCAGACGGTGTCTTCCCATTGGCCTTGGGTGAACCAGCGACCGTTCAGGTTGAGTTCGACCGGCATTTCGCCGTCGCCGGTCGGTGGCTTCTCGCATGTGTACGGCTCGCAGGCCACCGATGAGTCGTAGATCGATTCGGTCTGGTTGTTGTCGTCGAGGATCGGCTGGCCGTCTTGGTCGCGTTTGATGGCGAGTGGGTCACACTTCGGGTCGTAGTATTGGGCGGTGTGCGGGGTGTGTTGTGTGACGGGGTTGTTGAGGATGCCATATGGCGGCGAGTAGCAGGGGTTGACGGAACCGTCGGGGCGGGTTGGCGACGAGTACCAGTAGGTCAGGTTCGGGTAACAGATTTCTGCGACCTCGTAGGGGCATGAGCAGTCGAGCGGGTCGCCTTCTTCCCAGTTGGCCCAGTCGGGGTCGTCGGGGTGCGGGTTCATGGCTTTCCAGATGAGGCCACCGTTCGCGAAGTCGGGGTCGCATCGGTGCTGTGAGATGAGACGCACTTGGCGGGGCCGCACGCAGCCGCCGTCTTCGAATGCCGGGTTGGGGACAAAGAGTCGACGGACTTTGACCTGATGGTCACATGGGTAGCCGTTGGCCCATAGTTCCGGCTGTGCGAGGTCGAGGTTGAAGATGGGCGCGTCGCCAGAGACGTTGTCGCATTCCCCGTTCCACCAGGCGTCGACGTAGGTGACTGGCAGTTCTTCGACGACGACCGGTACCTGTTCGGCCGATTCGACGTTCAACTGCCACGTCTCGTCGATTTCGGCCGGGTCGGCGTCGAACCAGCAAACCTCACCGGTCGATAGCAGTTTACCGTTAGCGATCTGAGGGGCGTTGTATTTGCGTCGGGTGACTGTCTGGATGTTGGCCGGCTGGTCGCCACAGAGGTGCTGGCAGGCGCATTCACCGGGCACGTGTTCGAGGGTGCACGATGTGCCTTCGTCGCAGATGCCGAGGTGTGGGTCGACGGTGTAGCGGATTTCGACAAAGCATGAGGCCGGGCAGCACGAGTCGCCGAGCGGGTCGTCTTCGATGAACTCGATGGTGACGTTGCGGAAGCCGGTGGCTTGTCGGGATGGTGAGAAGCCGTCTGGGTCGTGGCAGTAGCGTTCCAGGTCGAGGATCTTGTCGGAGCCACATGTTGGGCATGACGGTTCGACGAGTCGCCGTTTGGTTTGCTCGATGAGGTGGTGGACGCCTGCTTCGGTGTCGGCGATCGGCCAGCCCCGCCATACGCCTTCACGGTCGGTGTATGCCTGCTCGCCGTTGGAGTCGACGCCGACCCCGCAGGTGAGCGTGTGGGAGTGGGTGAGCCAGCCCATGATTCCGGCGGTGCGGTTGTGCAGTCGTTCGCTGTACCACCACGCGGGGGCGTCTGGGTCGTCGGGCCGGCCGGGTATTTCCAGGTCGCCGAGCCGTTCACAGCATGCGTTGCAGCACCCGGATGGTTTGAAGATGCCGCGGTTGCCGACCCATCGGCGACACGGCGGGTGGTAGTCGGGGTCGTTGCAGTTCTCGATGGCGGTCGACATGTAGCCGAGGGTGACGATGTCGTTGATGATCGGGGTGGTGCAGTCGATGCATTCGCCCGCTTGGTTGTTGCAGCCGTATCGGATTTGGCCGAGGTAGTCGTTGCAGCTCATTAGAAGGGCGGTCCGGTCGGGGTGAGTCGGGGGCGTGACATCTTCTGGGTGGATGCGGCCGTGTTGCCGGTGTTGGTGTTCGATTCGGTGAGCAGCCGGTCGATGGTGCTCTTGAGTTCGCGCACCTCTTTGACGAGCGCCGGGTTGTCTTTCACGACGACCTGAGCGGGCGGCATGTAGCCCTCAGCGGCGAGGTTCGACGCCCATTCCTGCTTGACGCCAGCAAGGTCCATCAGGTGACTCTGGCGCTGCCACGGCTCTTGCAGTGAGAAGGTGAGCTCGCGGTGCCCAACCTCGGAACGATCGACCATGCCAAACGGCGTGAGGATTGAGTGGGGGGTTGACGACAGATAGCCGGACGCGTCGTAGATGCCACCGGCACCGATGAACCCGCCAGAGAATTGGCGGAAGCGGAACGCTTCGGACGACTGGGGGATCGATACCGCCGTGCCGGGAACAAAGTTGACGGTGATGTCGACCGTCTGGGCGTCCAGTGACCGCAGTTCGGCTTCGATGCCTTCGATCTCTGATACTGCTGCTGCACGTGCGGCCGAGAATGCCGCCTCGATGTCCGATTGGGCCTGTGCGGCCTCAACCGACACGTCGATGTCGATGCCCTCCGATGCGGCGAACCCCTCGGCTTGTGCTTCGGCGATCGACGCGCCGGTCTGGCGCGCCTCGTCGACGGCGTTGCCCTCTTCGAGCTCGACGTTGATGGTCGCTTGGAACTCTGCGGCCGCCAGGTCTTCTTCGGATAGTGCTACGGCTTCGGCGGCGAGCGCTGCGGCCTGTGGGCCGAGCGTTGCTAGTTGGCTGGCGAGGTTGGTGGCGCCGGCTGCGATGAGTGCCTGGATGTTGTCCTGAAACGCCAAGTATTCCAACAGGGCGTCGGTCTGGTTCTGTAGGAACTCGTCGAGTCCTTCGTCTTCGTCGAGCGCTGAGAACGCCGACCCGATGCGGGGAATCTGCGATTCAAAAGCTGCGCCGAGTTCTTCGGCTTGCGCTGCGGCGATTTCTGTGAGGACAGACAACGTGTCCAGGCCATCAGCGTGATCAAGGAACTCGCCGGTGAGTGCCTGTACCTGCTCGGCGCCATAGCCGAGTTGTTCGAAGTACTCGCCTGCAGAGTCTTCAGCGCCGCCGGTCGCATCGAGCACCTCTTCGAACGACAGGCCATTCTCGGCCAACGCAGCGTTGAGGTCGATAAGCGCTTCCTCTTCCTGTTTGAATGATTCGGCAACAGAGTCGTCACGTTGAATGCGCTCACTGTCAACGGCTGCTGCGTAGTCTTCGGCGGCCGCTTGCGCTTCTTCGGTGGCTCGCCGCTGCTCGGCGATCTCTTCAAGATTGTCGGACAGATCCAGATCGAAGAACGCCGAGAAGAAACCTTGTTCTTCTTGGACGGTGCGGAACGCTGCGATCTCTTCTAGGAGGTTGCCGCCGCCGAGAGTGCTGTCGGCAAAGTCGTCGGCGCTTGAGAAGTCGGCCCCAACGTCAAGGTTCTCAAGCTGGCTTGAGTCGAGTTCGATCGGGTTGTCGCCCAAGAACGAAATGAGGTCGTTGACGGTGCCGATCTTTTCAGCAATGTCGACCAGGACGGGGATGACTGGAGTGACGGCATCGACGAGTGCCGTAGCCAGAGGCGTTGCCGCCTCCTTGAGTTCGTTGAATCCCTGCGCGAGTTCTTGGGTGGCGGTAAGTGTCGCGTCGAAGTTTGCGTCGGTGGCACCGGCAGTCTCGCCAAGCTGTCCAGACAGTTCGGTCAGTGCAATGTTGCCGGAGCGGATCTGCTGAGCCAGTACCGGGCCAGCACGTTCACCGAAGAAGTCGATGGCAACACCAGCCGCTTGAGCATCTGACGCCGCACCCGTGATGGCAGCCTGAGCTCGTTCTAGAACTGTTTCCAGGTCTTCACCGGACCGTGCGGCGTCGGAGATTGCGGTTCGGAACGCGGTCGACACGGTGCCGGAGTCGAGGCCGACCGTGTTGAACTGACCGAGCAGTACGATCGACTCTTCAAGCGACAGGCCCAACTGGGTGAACACTTCGGAGTTGCGTGTCGCCGACCCGAGCAGGTCGTTGAGGCCAATGCCAAACTTCTGCGTGGCGACGAATGCGTCGTCGGTGATCCGCCCAGCGTCTTCGGCTGATTCGCCGTAGGCGTTGATCGCCTTGGAGAGTAGGTCGGCGTTGGCTGCGGCATCTTCGCCGAGTGCAGATGATGCTCGAATGATTGTCTGTGACGCTTGTTCGAGAAGCTGCCCTTCGACGCCGAGCAGGGTGTTGACCTGCGCAACCACTGAAGCGATTTCGCCCTCACCAATGGAACCGACGGCACCGTTGATGTTGTCGACAGTCTCTTCGAGTCCGGCGAGCGTTGCGCCGGTCGCCCCGGTTCCGGTGACAAGGGTGGCGGTGACGTTCTGTGCTTCGACGCCGAGCGCCAGCAGGCTGGTTAGCCCGGCGACAGCCAGTGCGATCGGGTTTGTCAGTAGGGCCATCGCGCCACCGAGGGCGGGTATCTGATTGGCAAGCGATCCGACACCATCGCCGGCCTGGTCGGCCGAGTCGTCCAGCTCTTCGAACGAATCCGACGCACCTTCGACGGACCGTTTCAGCGACTCGATCTGGTTGATCTCGGACTGCTTCGACGACACCAGTTCGTCGTTACCGACGGCGGCCGCTTCGATCAGTTCCTCTTTGAGCGCCCGAATGGTCGTCTCGTAGCGCTCGATCGGTGTCGGGTCGACGTTGGCGCCGAGGTCACCGAACTCGTCTTTGGATTGCTGGATTTCGTCACGGACGTCGTCGAGTAGGTCGGTGAGCCCTTCGATGCCATCTCGGGCCTGGTCGGTGTCGATGTCGATCGACTCGTCGCCGATGCCATCCAACGCCTCATCGAGCGCCGTCACGGACGCGATGGCGTCGTCGATCTGGGCGTCGTCGATGTCGAGGTTCAGTTCGGCAGCGGCCTGCTGGATGATGGTGCGCAGCTGGTTGAGGTTCTGCTGGGCCTGCGAGGTGTCAAGGATTAGCTGTTCGGTTACTGCCATCAGGTGTCACCGCCACCGATGTCGACCAGCCACGCGTCGACATCGTCCTTCGTCTTCGCCCAGTCGATGTCGCAATACCAGGCGCGATGCTGCTCGGCGTAATCATCGCCGACAGTGCACCGGTCAGGTTCGCCGTCGAGGTTGCCAATCGGGATCGGCTTCATCGACAACACGTGCCCATAGAAGTCGTCTAGGACTTCGGAGACTTTCGGCTCTTGCGGGTACCAGCGGACGCCGATTTTGTGGCGGTTTTCGTCTCTGGCGCCGATCCAGAGTCGCCAGAGTCCAAGTCTTTTGGGTCGAACGGCTGTCCAAACTGCACAAGCGTAAAGAAGGAAGAAAGCCGTGTGCACCAAAGCAGCATCCGCTGCGACCCGAGCCCGTCGGTGGTGAGCAGCGCCTCGAGGACTTCGGCGTCGTCGGGATGCACGCAAGCCCGCAGATAGCCGGGCATATCGTCGGCCCACTTGCCTTGCGACTCGGCGAACCATTTGCCGAACTGACGCTCCGGTGGGTCGTACCAGAACTTGACGATCGTGCCATCGACGGTCTGAAGATGAGGGGGTTGGGAAGGGTCGGGGGCCATCGCTTCGACAGATTTGCCCCCGGCCAACGTGCTGGAAAGCACCAGCGGGTCGGTATCGGTCATGCAACGTATCGTATATCATGCGACGTCGACCAGAATACGTAGCCGGGTGACACCGCAGCCACCTTTGGCGGCGTGCCAGTAGGTCTTGGTGCCGATCTTGTCGAACGCACCAACGCAAGCCGTGCTGCTGCCCGAGTTCCACATTTGCTCGAGGAACGCAGACAGTGCGGCGAGGTCGCGTTTGGTGGAAAGCATCGCGGCGTTTGCTGCCGATGGTTCGCACGAGTCGTCGTTGGGTGCGACCGGCACGGTGCGGCCAACAAATATTTGAAAGCGGCAACGTTTCTCGGTGTAGCAGGTGCCTTCGGCGTTGAGTTCGATTTCGTCGAGGAAGGTGACGTTGACCCGGTCGGCACATTCGGATGACTTGCCGAACACGGGGCGGCCGATGTCTTGGAATGGTCCGGCGAGTGTCGGTTTGCCGTCAGCGTCGTACATGCGGCCGCCGTAGTCGAGGGCGGCGACAACAGCCGCGGCGAGTAGTGCCTGCTTGTCCGAGTAGGCGTCGAGCGCCAGCACCGCTTCGGGGTTGCATGGTTCGGGGAACTCGAAGTCGGGTGGCTCGTAGCCTTCGGTTTCGCAGATGCTGCAGTCGCTCATACGGCACGCTCAAATGCTTCACGGACAGCATCGGACCAGA
>CALKPY010000144.1 GCA_937991435.1 uncultured Acidimicrobiales bacterium | reverse complement strand
TGAAACCTACTGCGATAGCGCCGCACGCGACTATCAGCGGTCGACGAAAACGTGAGGTTTGTGAACCTGTTGTCATGTTTTTCCCGCTCATGACCAGGCCGCCGGTCATGGTTCGGTGGGTGAAATCACCTACCGAACTGTCTGAAACGTATCAGTGGCTTTGGCGCGATTGCAAGAGCTGGATGCACCGCTCAACGTCGTCTCGTCGATTGTTTCTACGTCACAATCAACACGACGGTTGCGGCCAACAACAGACCGAGCACTCGATTTGCTGTTCGGAGGCGTTGCGGGTCGTCGAGGAATCGAGAAGCGTATGCGCCACCAAGCATCCACGAAGAGATGCAAGGCAGGTGGTCTCGCTCTTTGGGCGAAACTTCCGGGCGATGACAGCGCGCCGTTTGCTGCCGAAGCTGCGGAACGTGGTGTCGCGGTGCTGACCGGTTCGGCCTGTCGGGCGGACCGCGGCGTTGACCCTCATCTGCGGCTCTGTTGTGATCGGCCCGTCAGTCTGCTCGAAGAAGCAGTCGACCGCTTGTAGTCGAAGCGCGTGTGCATATCTGGGGCCCGTGCGACGACCTGTTTTCAGAAGTCGACGCACGGACCCGTCGATGTCAGACCTCGCGACCGAGGAATGCTGCGAGCTGGTCGGCGGCGCAGGCGTCGTCAGCACACTGCTGTTCGACTCCGAAGGGTGCACCCTCTGGGCCGCGATAGCTGTCTTGGATCGACTGCCTTGACGCAGCCAAGATCTGTGTTGCCAACTCGGGAGCGAGATCGGTGCTCTGGCCGGTGGCCTTGGCAAGGTCCCACGCATGCTGGAATGTGTCGTTGATGGCGAGACCCATGAATGCTGCGCCGGGCATCGTGCCGAATGGCATCTTGACCTCGTTGCCGAGCGCTCCCTCCGCGTTGAACGCAGCCAATGTCTGACCTGCCAACTCGTCGAAGCTGGCCTTGAAATCGCCACTTGCAAAGTCTTGGTCGGAAGAAGTCGGGCCTTGGCCTTGTATGCCGGCGGCGAAGAATTCGTTGGCGCTGACCATGTGATTGATCAGACCCGCAACATCCCATGACGCGCATGGTGTCGCGTTTTGCATCTGGTCTGGGGTGACGTTGGAGAGGACTTCGCGACAGACTTGTTGGGCTTGTTGCAGACCAGCGGTGGGTGACATGGTTGTCTCGTTTCTTTGGGGAGTTGACAGCTTGCATTGTGTCGCAACCGTGTGACATTTGCTCGGCGCCCAGACGCCCGCATCTAGGCTCGATCGTCATGAGCGCTCGTTGGTTCACCAATACGAATCCGGCGCTGCGCCGGTTCTGGCATCCCGTTGCGGCTGTTGTCGAACTCGACGGACCAGGACCACACCCGGTTCGTCTGCTTGGTGATGACTGGGTGCTCGCGGAGTTGGGCGGGGAGTGGAGTGTGCTTCCGGCCACCTGCCCGCACCGCATGGCACCGCTCAGTGCCGGGCAAATTGTCGGCGACCGATTGCAGTGCGGCTATCACGGGTGGTGTTTCGACGCTGAAGGAAGCTGCGTAGAAATTCCGGCCCTCGGTGTCGGTGCCAAAGTGCCGCCAACAGCACACCTCGCCGTGCCGTTCGGTGTTGAGGAGCGCTACGGGTTGATCTGGGTCGCGGTCGAAGAACCTGTCGCCCCGATACCTTCGGTTGCCGAATGGGACAGCCCGCGATTCGGGCACGCGCCGATGCCGCGCCAGGTTTGGCGGGCAACGGCGGCGCAGATGACCGATAACTTTCTCGACGTCGCGCACTTTCCGTTCACGCACCTCGACACCATCGGAAACCCTGACGAGATCGAAGTCGGCAACATCGAAGTCAGCCGAGACGGGTGGCATTTCCAAGCTGTCTACGGCCACACCGCGCGGTCGATCGAGCAGTCGGCTGCAGCGGGGGCGGCCGACGCTGACGTAGTCGAACGAGTGATGACCTTTACCTGCTGGGCGCCGCATCACCTTCGGCTGTTCATCGACTACGGGCCCGACGGCGACCTGCTGCTTCTGTTCTTCCATCAGCCGATCGACGACGACAACACCGGGCTGTTCGTTTTGATCCTTGCCGAAAACATCGCCGATGGGCGCATGACCGCCGAAGATCAAATCGCGTTTCAGGTCGCGGTCGGAAGTGAAGATCGCGCGATGCTCGAACGGCTGCGGGTCAAGGCCATTCCGCTCGACCCTGGTTTCGAAACTCATACCCGAGCGGATCGCACCACGGTCGAGCTACGCCGTCTGCTGAGTGACGTCTGGGCACTGGCCACTGACGACGAACGCGAAGGCGTGATGCCTGCGTCGATTGCGCCGCCTGCCGCGAACTATGCGCACGCTCGGTCAACCACTGGGGCCGCCGTCTGGTTGCACACCTCGGGAGTTGTGCCGATCGCTCCCGACGGCACGGTGCCAGATGGTCTCATTGCTCAGGCCGAGGTGATCTGGGCCAACATCGCCGCCATGCTCGAAGACGCGGAAATGTCTGGTGCCGACGTGGTGTCGGTGACGACCTATGTGACTCCCGGACTCGATCTGGCGCCGGTGATGGCCGTGCGTGACCAAGCCCTCGGTGGAGCGCTAGCAGCTTCGACACTTGTGGTCGTGCAGGAGCTTGCGCAGCCTGAATGGCTCATGGAGATTGCGATCGTCGCTGCTCGGTGAGCGCCTGCTTGCGCAGGCAGGGGGAGGTCAGCGTCGTGGCGACAGGTTCACAGGGGTCGCTTGATTCGGCGGGCTTAGGCGTCGGCGCCCTCGTGGTGTTGTCACGCTTTGTTCCTGGCCAACGCTCGGCTCATAGGCGTTGTGGCAAAACAACGAACCAGACGGGTCGAGCAATATTTGGCTTGTGCCATAGTGCTCGTCGCGGGGTGACCCCACCCGCACGGCTCCGTGACTCACGAGTCGTAGCACCTCGGCATCAAAGTCTGATGCGGCGCATTCGAGGTCGAGATGCACGAGCGAACGCGGCGCGGGTTTGTCCCGTGTGCGAAAGGCTACGAACGGAGCGTCGATGAGGCCGAGGTCGACTCGGACCGGATTGCTGGCGGTCACGAACAGGCCAGCGGCGTCGGCCCAGAATCTCGCGATCGTGGTGGGCTGGTCCACCTCGAACACTGCGACGACGCTTGTCTCGGGCGCTTCGACAATCATGAAGGGAGCGATGCTTGCCATCGACACGCGACCATGCCGAACCCGAGCCCCGAGAGACTTGGCGAGAGCGCCGCATGCACCGGCGTTGGGAGTCTGCAACTCGATTGCGCCGCGACTGTGTTCACGCGCTGCGACTTCGGTCTCGCTCGAGCGTTGGAAGCCGAGCAGCCGGCTTCCGCCAGGTTCCGCGACCACCACCCATCGGCCGTCGTCTTCGTCTTGTTGCACCACGAGCCCGAGCAGGTCGCACCAAAATCGAGCCGCGGCTCGCGGGTCGACGACGTCAACCGTGATCAGGTCGAACCACGATGCGGGTGGGCCGATGTCGTCGAGGCTTGTTGCTGACATCAGGCGCTCATTGGTTGAGACGGCTCGACACGCCAGCGCGAGCGAAGACTTCGCCGGCCATCGTCGTCGCTTCGGCGATGAGTTCGCCTTCGTCGACGAATGTGGCTCGGCCGTCTTCGACCACGACTCGGCCATCGACGATGACGTGACGAACGTCGGCTGGCGTGGCGTTGAAGACCAGTGCGCTCATGACCCGGTGCACCGGGGCGACGAATACCGACCGCAGATCGATCATCACCAAATCGGCGCGTCTGCCAGCTTCGATCATGCCGACGTCATCGCTGGCGCCGAGAGCGACCGCTCCGCCACGGCATGCCATCTGCAACGCGTCTTCAGGTTGCAGGGCCATGGCGTCGAGGTGATGGATCTTCTGCAGTAACACCGTTGACTTGAGCACCTCGAACATGTCTTGGCGGTTGTTGCTGCCCGGGCCGTCACTGGCCAAGGCAATGTTGATGCCACGCGATCGCATGTCGAGAATTCGGGGCACACCCGACGCGAGATACATGTTCGACACGGGACAGTGCACGACCGTGGCGTTGTGGGCCGCAATGGTGTCGAGCTCGGCGTCGTCGAGCCACACGCTGTGCGCCAGTTGAACGTCGTCGCCCAGCAAACCCAGCCGGTCGAGCCATTCGATGTGGCGCTCGCCGCGCTCTTCGAGACTCATGTCGACTTCTTCGCGAGTCTCCGCGCAGTGAATATGGGTGCCTGCCCCCCACGAGCGGGCCTCGTTGACCGTGGCGATCATGACGTCGTCAGAGCAACCCCAGGGAATCAGCGGAGCGAGTTCGACCTTGATGCGGTCGTCATCGTGGCCGTGCCACCGATCTTTGACACCTCTGATGCGGTCGATGATCTGATCGGCGTCTTCGCACATGGCTTCGGGATAGTTGCGGTCAGCCCAGCCGCTCGCGAGCAGGAAGCGTGCACCGCTCTCATCGGCGGCGCGGCAGACGGCGTCGTCGATGTCGTCGGTGACGTGCACGTACTGGTGGTCGATGATCGACGTGGCGCCGGTGCGCAGGTTCTCGACCATGCCGACGAGACCGGCGAGATAGGCCGAGGGGCCATCGAGGTGAACCGCGCCCGGCCAGATGCAGGATCTAAGCCACTCGAGAAGCGGCTTGTCGTCGGCCAGCCCGCGAAAGAACGTTTGGAAAAGATGCGTGTGTGCGTTGGTCATGCCGGGCATCACCGCGTGGCCAGTGCCGTCGATCACGCGCCCCGCGGCTGAACGAATCGCCGTCGGTGGGCTTCCGGCTCCGACCGCGGCGATGTGGGATCCGTCGATGTGCAACCAGCCCGGGTCGTGCACGGTCATGGCATCGTCGACGGTGACAATCGCGACGTTCTCGATCACGATTCCACCGACCGGCCGGTCGGCGAGTGGACGTATCGCAACCATCAGATCTCCCAGTGGGCAAAGGCATCGATGACGGGCTTCATGTCGTCCATAATCGGATACAGAATTGGACACGTAACGCCAGCCTCTACGTATTCGGCGACCTTGTTGCGGCATTGGTCGGTGGTGCCGACGGCCATCAGGTTGCGCACCAGGTCATCGGGTATGAGATGGGCTGCGCGGCGATAGTCGGCCTCGGTGGCCGGCCAGCCGACGATCTCTTGAACACGCTCGACGAGCTCTGGGTCGGCGCCGCTGGCCTCGACAATATGGGGCTCGGTTCCGAGGTAATAGGCAACGAGTGATTTGCCGGTCATGATCGCCTCTTCGGGATCGTCATCTGACAACGAACACACGAGCAGCTCGGGCAGGTCCACGTCGTCAATCGTGCGTCCACCGCGCTCAGCGCCAGTGGCGACGCGGGTAACGGCGTCGCGGATGTAGTCGGTCGAAACTACATAGTTCAGCACGGCACCGTCGCAGATTTCCCCTGTCAGTTCGAGCATCCTGGGCCCGGTCGCACCGACATAGATCGGAATGTCTCGGGGACCCGCATCGCCATAGGCCACGTCGAGCCGCACCCGGTCCAGGTTCACGAACTCGCCCTCGTAGCTGACCTCTTGCATGGTGAACAGCTCGCGGATCGCCTCGACGTTTTCGCGCATGGCCGTCAGGGGCTTGCGACGATCGGCGCCAACTCGGCTGGCGATTGGTTCCCACCAGGCACCGAGGCCGAGCATGACCCGACTTTCGCCCTGTGGGGTCAGGCCGCCGAGCTCCCACATTGTTGACCAGGTCGCGGCAATCACGGCCGGGTTGCGCGTGTAGATCGGAAGCACACCGCTGCCGATTCGCAACGTGGTGGTCTCTGCCAGCAGTGCGCTCATGAGCACGACACAGTCGCGTGCAAGTCGGGTATCGGCCTGCCAGATCTCGCTGAAGCCGCTGGCTTCGGCGTATTTCGCACGCTCGAGTTCGTAGCCGATCGGGTGCTTGTCCTGGAAATACAGGGCCATGCGTTGTTCCATTGCCAGCCACGGTACTCGGGCGCTATTCGCCGGTCGGGATCAGACGGTCACGAGCGCACGAGAGCCCACGGCGCACCCACAAGCGCGAAGAAGCGCTGTGGCTAGCCACAGCGCCTCTACTCGGTATGTCGTTTCGCAACAATGTTGATGTTGCGGCCTTGTCGTTGCAATCGTTAGGGCGCAGCGATTGGGGTGAGTTGGGTGATGACGCCGGGAACGGTGTTCTTTACGGCGATTGGCTGTGGTTCGAGTTGGCTAGCGGTTGCGATTGGGGTGAGCTGGGTGATGACGCCGGGAACGGTGTTCTTTACGGCGATTGGTTGTGGTTCGAGTTGACTAGCAGTCGCTGTGACCGTCTCAACTGGGCGCACTCCGTCCACGAGTTGTGGTTGGGCCACCATGCCTGGGTGCTGGTGGGTTATCGGACGTGTTGGTTCTGCCACCTCGTTGGTGACTCCAACGGTTGCTGGCGCAGCAACCCGCGCACTGGGTGCGGTTGTGTCCTTAGAAATCTGATAGGTGATCCCAGGAGCGGTGTACACCTCAGTCTCGTGCACAACAGGAGCAGTGAATACGACCGGCTCGGGTACAAGCTTTACGGCTTGGTACGCCACCTGCGGGGCTACGTAGCCGAACGTGTACGAACGCACGACGTGTTGCATCTTCTGTGAGGCCATGTACGGGCCAACGACTACTGGTGTGAGTGCCGGCCGAGGAGAGACGACAGCAGTCAGCGCTGGGAACGCGCCGTCTGGCACGGTGTGTACTGGCAGGTCTGTTCCGTTGTTGCTGGTTGCGGTGAGTACGCCCAAGACGCCGTCTGGCACGGTGTGCACAGGTATTGATGTGCTCGGCGCCGGCATTCGCGTTTTTGCTGC
>CALKPY010000143.1 GCA_937991435.1 uncultured Acidimicrobiales bacterium | reverse complement strand
GGCCATGCCCGCAGTCATGGTCAGGCCACCGTCGAACGGCGATGAGGTGAACTGTGCAGCGTCGGCAGCCCCGCCGGCCATGAACACCACCATGGTCTCACCCAGCGCTCGTGAGATGCCGATGATGAAGGCTGCGACGATTCCTGAAACCGCAGCCGGAAGCACAACCTGCACCGTCGTGGTTGCCTGGCGGGCACCCAACCCAGCGCTTGCTTCGCGTAATTCGCGAGGCACCGATGCCAGCGCATCTTCAGCGACCGATGCCACAAGCGGAATCGTCAGAATGCCCACGCCCACCGCGGCAGCCGCCAGCTGGCCGCTTCGCTTGACGGCAAAGGCGTCAGCCTCGCCGGCCACAGACAGCACCCACCAGGCCAGCAGCAGTCCACCGGCCACGAACACCGTCAGCCACACAACGCGCTTGATAATGACCGCTCGCGCCACCGTGGCTTCGGCGAACTGCCGGCGGGCCCATAAGGCAACAACGGCTGCGTAGGTCACGACGATCAGTGCGCCAATCAGCAGCCACGCATTGCGTCCGATCCGCTCGATCAATTGCGGGCTGATGAAGAACAGTGCGAAGAATCCGAGCACCACCGAAGGAACTCCGGCGAGCACTTCAAGCACCGGCTTGAGGATCGAACGGGTCCGACGCGACGCGTACTCGGATAGGTAGATCGCTGAGCCGAGCCCGAGCGGACCGGCGACGAGCATGGCGACAACGGTCACGATCACCGATGAAACGAGAAGGGTCGGCATGTCGTACAGGCCGCGGCGAGGGAACCAGCCAGCCTCGCCCCAGGTGACCCCCCAGTCGACACCGGTGATAAAGGTCCACGCTTCGCGGACCAGGCTGAACATGATCAGCACCGAGATGATCACCGACACGATCGCCGCGGCGAAGAAGACCGCACTGATGAGTCGTTCTTTGAGCCGGCGCCGGCTCGGCCCAGCGAGCAGGTCAAGCGTGAGCGGCGGCGGCGGAATACTGTCGGCGATGACGTCGGTCATGGGGAGAACCTACAAGTGGAGTGGGCTAGGTGAACGGGACCCACAAAACCCACGGAGCCGCAAGACCTTCACCAGAAACCGGTGACGGTCCCGCGACACGTGGATTTGGCGGGTGGAAAGAACAGTCGTCAGCTTTGCCAGGCGGCGATGACCTCAGCCTTTGCCGCGTCGGTCAGCTCGACGTAACCGACTTCGGAGACCGCTTCATCAAGGCCGGTTGTGACGTAGAAGTCGATGAATGCCCGAAGCGCTGGACTGTCGACAGCATTCGTCTCGTTGACGTAGATGTACAGGTTCCGGCTGATTGGGTAGTCGTTGCTCGCAATGGTGTCAGCGGTTGCGGATACGCAGCCGTCACCACCATCGACATCGAGCAGCTTGACGCCAGTTGCGTTGTCGGCAAACGCAAAGCCGACCCAACCAATGCTGGTATCGGAGCTCTGAATGCCTGACAAAATCACGTTGTCGTCAGCCGATGGGCTGTAGGTCGACCGGGTTGCTGCTTCCTGTCCACGCTCTTCAGCGAGATCTTCGATCACGATCTCAACAAAGCTGTCGTAGGTTCCCGATTCTTCGCCGGGACCAAAGATGTCCAGCGGAGCGTCGGGCAGGTCGGTGCCGGTAATGGCATTGGCGTCAGCCCACGATTCGACGTCGTCAGACTCGGGGCCGACCAATCCGTAGAGGTCGCCAAAGGTCACACAATCGATAGCGCTGTTGCGATCTGAGGTCATGATGCCGATGCCATCGATACCGACCAAAATTTCGGTGAACTCGATGCCAGCCGCCGCGCATTCCTCAGCCTCAGAGGCTTTGATCTCACGTGATGCATTTGAGATGTCGGTCTCGCCGGCGCAGAACTTCTTGAAGCCGTCGCCGGTGCCTGGGCCTTCGACGTCAACAAAGACATCAGGAGCAACGTCTTCGAACAGCTCGGCGACGCGCACAGAAACTGGTTCGACAGTTGAGGATCCGGAGATGAAGATTTGACCTTCAACATCGGACGTTTCGGCCGAAGAATCGTTGGCGACATCACCGCTAGCGACGTCGGCGCTCGACGACGTTTCGGCGGCATCGGTGTCGGCCGAGTCAGTGCCGCCACACGCGACGGCGACGAGCGACAACGCGAGGAACGGCCACAAGAGTCGCCATTTCGACGTTCGATCAGTCATATCTCTATCTCCTTCAAAGAACCCGGCCACGGAGCCCAAGATGGTTGTGGCACCGAATTGACTGTAAGAAGACGACCTTTCGCTAGACCTTCAAACAAGTGAACAGCAGGTAAACAGGCCGCAAACACGCCCGTTTTTATGCTCGCTGGGCAGCCTTGCGGGCCCTTTTTTGATCGCGACGCAATGTCTTGATCGCGAGGTGCGCTTCGACCAAGAGCGCTTGATCGTGCACGTAGCTGAGCAAGGTCATCGCCTGTGACTTCTTGAGCCACGTGATGGCATCGACTTCTTCGTTTGGTTCAAAGTCCCCGCCGGTTGGCACCATCAACCAATAGCGCACCTTCTTCAAATTCATATTCGGGGTCTGATATTGCGAGGCACTCAGCTTGCAGATCGTCTCGCAGTCGAGGCCAGTTTCTTCTTTGACCTCGCGCAGTGCTGCCTCGCGGTGCTTCTCACCCTTTTCGAGCTTGCCCTTCGGCCAGGTCCAGTCGTCATATACCGGCCGGTGGATAAGCAGGTACCGGGGCTTGCCCCTGGTCAGGTCAACAACGACGCCACCTGATGCCTCGATGATGCTCATTGTTCGCTCCTTTGTCGATGTAACTCGACGTGCATTTCGTACTTTCCAGCCGGATCAGGAGGCAACCAGGTGCCGTCTGACGCAAGTTTCCAAGCCCGTCGATCATCAGCCAGGTTGGCTTCGAACCACGTGGTGAACTGTTGTTGACACTTCAAGTCATGAACCGGCGCAAGTGCCTCGACGCGTCGGTCGAGGTTACGCGTCATCAAATCCGCGGATCCCAACAGAAACTGTGCGCCCTCGTCGTCGCCATGCGCAAACCAGTACAGGCGAGCGTGCTCAAGATAGCGACCGAGAATACTGCGAACGGTGATGTTTTCGCTGAGCCCCGGAACGCCAGCACGCAGGCTGCACATGCCGCGAACGACAAGTTCGATTTGCACACCAGCCGACGACGCTTGGTAGAACGCCTCGATCATCTCTGAGTCAACCAGCGAGTTCATCTTGGCGCGTATGCGCCCACTGTCGCCGTACTCGGCCTCGTTGAGAATCAACGACCGCAGGCGGCTGCGCATACTGGCGGGCGCAACAACGAGTTCTTCATAGTCGACCGGCACGTGAAATCCGGTGAGCGAATTGAACAACACACTTAGGTCCGCCCCGAACTCTGGGGCCGCGGTGAACAATCCGACATCGGTGTACAGGTCGGCAGTCAATGCGTTGTAGTTGCCGGTGCCGAAGTGGCAATACCGCACGAGCTCGTCGTCTTCGCGGCGCACAACAAGGCACACCTTGGTGTGGACCTTGAGCGCCACGAATCCGTATGCGACGTGCACGCCCGCGGTCTCCAGCCGGCGAGCCCAGCTGATGTTTGCTTCCTCGTCGAACCGTGCTTTGAGCTCGACAACAACCACCACCTGCTTTCCCGACTCGGCAGCGCGTACCAAGGCCTCGACGATGGAACCATCGCCCGAGGTGCGGTAAAGCGTGATCTTGATCGCCTGGACCTTGGCGTCATCAGCCGCGGCGTTGATAAAGGCGACCACCGTGTCGTCAAAGGAGTCATACGGGTGGTGCACCAGCACGTCTTCAACACGCAGACGAGCGAACAACTGATTCGAGTCGGATGATTCGCGAAAAGCACCAGGAACCGACGCGCTCAACTTGGGTAACGTGAACCCCTCGCGACCTTTGACGATGCGATCGAGGTCGCACCATGTGGCGAGATCTAGCGGCCCCTCGATCTCATACAGATCCTGAGCATCGACGTGAAGCTCGTCAAGCAGCACTTGCCGGAGAGCCATCGAGGCGCCCGCTTCGACTTCAATACGCATGACTGCGCCGAACCGGCGTTGCAGAAGCTCGCTCTCGACAGCGCTCAGCAAGTCGTCGTCAAAGTCGTCGAGTAAGTCGGCGGTGACCGCTATGTCAGCGTTGCGGGTCACTCTGAAAAGCACCGCTTCGAGAATGTCGACACCCGGGAACAATGAGTCGAGGTTGGCCCGAATCAGATCCTCGACCGCCACAAATCGCTGCGAATCGCCGACACGAATATGGCGGCCAATGAGGTCAGCCGGAATCTTGACTCGAGCGAAGCGCTGCATGCCCGAGGCCGGATCGGCAATCAGCAGTCCGAGGCTGAGCGACAACGTGCTGATGTACGGGAACGGGTGGCGCGGGTCAACTGCGAGAGGTGTAAGCACCGGAAACACCTGGTGCTTGAACGTTTCGTGTAGTCGCTTCTGTTCGTCGACATCGAGGTCGTTCCACTGAACCCGCACAACACCGGCGGCGACCACGTCGCTCCAAAGTTGAGCCGCAATACCACGGGCGTCACGCGTCTGGCGGGCCACTTCAAAACGGATCTCAGAGAACTGGCGGGTCGAGGAGTATCCGTCATCGACACTGCGCGGTCGTTCTAACGCCGCGTCGTCTTTGAGCGACGCAATGCGCACCTGGTAGTACTCGTCGAGGTTGCGCGCCCAGATCGACACGAACCGCATACGGTCCGCGAACGGCAACGATGCATCTTCGGCAAGCGCGAGCACGCGTCGATTGAACGCCAACCAAGACAGCTGGCGGTTCAGTAATCGTGGACGATCCTGCTGCCCTGCCGCCTCGGCGGTGCTCATCTCACAGTGCTCATCTCACCGGGTTTCTTCCTCGTCATATCCGAGGTCCCACTCGAGCATGATGTTTGATCGTTCGGCATCGCGGTTCACGCGTTCGCGGTTGCGGCGAAATTGCGGATCGTGGGGCGGAAGCAACAACAGTCGCGCCATCACTCGCATCTTGAACGAATCAACAAAGCTCGCGTCACCGAAGTCACTGCGAAAATCCCAATGAGGCGCCGTCGGGCCCAAATAGACGATCTTCACGTGTGCGGTCGGCGCAATTGGCTCGCCGTTCTCATCAACGTTTGCTGCTGTCGCGTCAGACATGGGTGCTCCCGCGGGGTTCTCAGACGGTCCGAAGCCGTCGGCCGTCAAGTCTAGGGACGATGACCCAGTCGCCGACTTGTAACGGGATGAATTGCCTATCGACGGCGAGGTCAGTCGCCGTCTGAAACGTCGGCCCGCGACCCAAGCGAGACCTCAGCGTCAAGGCTCGACGAGCCACGAGCAAACTCGATTCGCACCCGGTCACCCGGATCAAGGGCTCGAATCACTCGGGCGACATCTTCGGGCGACATCACGTCTTGCCCATTGATATCGGTAATCACATCGCCAGTTTGAAGACCCGCCCTATCTGCTGCCGAGCCGTCAAAGACATCGACCACAACAGCGCCAGTGTCGACTTGCAACTGAGCTCGTTCATCATCAGGCGTCTGGGCAACGGTGCGCGTCGATGCGCCGAACCAAGCCGTTTCAGGAGTCAGCCGAGCATCTCCTGAGGCGAATGATTCGATAAAGGGCAAGACTGCATCGATCGCGATCGCGAATCCCACATTTTGCGAACCTTCGATGATTGCTGTGTTGATGCCGACAACTTCACCCAGGGCATTGACCAGCGGGCCGCCAGAGTTACCCGGATTGATTGCTGCGTCGGTCTGGATGAGGTTGTCAAAGCTAAGCCGACCTGCGTCAATCTCGCGATTTTTTGCCGAAACAATGCCGAGTGTGACCGTCGGGTCACCTCCGAAACCGAGTGCGTTGCCAATGGCGAGTACCTGATCGCCTACAAGCAACAGCTCGGAGTCACCCAGAATCGCCGGAAGCGTGTCGGTCACGCCCTGGACCTGCAGCAGCGCTATGTCATCAGCGACGATGCTCGACACGATTGTTGCCGGAGCTCGAGTTCCGTCATAGAACACCACCTCGACTGTGTCAGCACCGTCAACGACGTGTGCGTTGGTGAGAATCAGGCCTTGATCGTCTACCACCACGCCAGAGCCAGCGCCAGCAAACACGCCGCGGAAACTCTCGGCGTTTGTCTCGATGAGGACAACCGACGGCGAGACAACGCCAAGTACGCCCTGCACGTCGAGGGATTGGCCCCGCAGGCCAAGATTCTCGCCGGTGGTGGCAGCTGACGAGCCGCCCAGACTGACGAGCGACTCAGGCTCTTGTTGAAAAAGAAGAAAAACCGTCAGGACCGACGCGGCAACGACAAGCGCGATTGCTCCAGCGAGCGCAGCCATGGCGCCCGGCTTCACCCATGTGGGCTCAACCGAAGTTGCTGAAGGCGCTGCGGGCGCAGGATTGGGAAGCGGCGCGAAGAGCCGACTCGACGGGTCATACGTCGGGGGTCTCGACGGAAGCGAGCTCAAAGGATTCATTCCGTTGGCAGCGCTCGGATGGTCAGAGTCAGACACGCAGTTCCATCATCGCCGAATCTCTAGGCAATGCCTCCGCGGCCCGACGAATAATTGCAGAGGGGCACCGCTGGCGCCCCGAGGCAGGTCGCGAACGGTCTGTCGCTAGGCGCTCGGTTGTTTGGCCACGTGCTCAGTTGCACAAACCGAAAATTCAACGAAAGTCATCGTTTACGGAGACTTTCGGCCCGGTATGGCGTACTGGTTATGCAAGCGACGTTGAACGAGGAGTTGTTCTCATGGTTGCGTCATGGATGGCAGAAGGCAATTGCGCAGGTCAACCACCTGACCTTTTCTTCCCCAGCGATGGGGTCGGAGTCGAGGTGGCCAAAAAGGTCTGCGATGGCTGCCCCTCAACGGAACCGTGCCTCGAATACGCACTCGCCAACCGCATCGAACACGGTGTGTGGGGCGGATGCTCAGAGCGCCAACGTCGCCGCATATTGAAGGCCCGGCGCCTCGCTGTGCAAAGCGAAACGGTTGTGGCCTGAGGGCTTGAATCCTCAAACCTAAACGAACGCAAGAGCCCTCCCGCTCTTGTTCACAACGATCGGGCACGCCGTGCAGGGCGTGCCCGAGCCGCGTCTAGTCAAACGTTCGTGACCGATTTAGACGTCGTGACCGATTCAAACGTTCGTGACCGATTAGACGTCGTCACCATCGCTGGTTCCGCCTTCGGAGATTCCTTCTTGGAACTCTTTTTGGGCTTGACCAATCGATCGGGCCAACTTGGGAAGCTTTGCTCCTCCAAAGACGACAAGCACGATCACCAGCAGAATAAGCAGTTCGGTTGCACCGAGGTTCATGTCGTAACCCTAACCGGCTCGCACTTTGGTTTGTTGGCCGCAAGGCCTCGCTATCAGGCGATCTCAACGATCGAGGCTTGACGCTCGGCATTGCGCTGGCGACGAATGCGGCGACGCTCCCGTTCGCTCATACCGCCCCAGATGCCGAACTTCTCGCTGTTGGCGAGTGCGTATTCGAGGCAGTCGCTCTGCACGACACAGTTGCGACAAACCTCTTTAGCTTCGCGTGTCGATGCTCCGCGCTCGGGAAAGAAAAGGTCGGGGTCAACGCCGAGGCAGTTCGAAAACTCCTGCCAGGTTCGATCAAGCATGTCTTTGCGACGCATGGCGCCTCCTACAGCACGGATTTGGGTATCCACCCTGTGTAATTACAACGGTGACATTATTGTGCTCAGCTCACCGCACAAAACGCAAGACGTCTGAGCTATTCGGTGACGTTTTTGGCGTGTTTTCGCGGTTTTTTCCACAAAGAATTCGTGAAATCATGACGATTTCGCCGTGTCGGATCACCTGGGTGACCGTCGAGTGCCGTATTCAACGACCTAGCGACGGCCCTTTCGCATGGCCCGTTTGTGCTCTACAAAGTCGACCAGCACGTAGTCACCGAGCGTTTGTGGCGTCGTGAAAAATGCCCGTCCACCATTGAGCTCCGTGATTTTTTCGATAAACCGAGTCAGGTACGGCGTGGCGTCGAGCATGAACACATTGATGCGAATGTCTTCCTTTGTGCACCGGTTCACCTCGATCAGCGTCTTGTCGATCGTCTCCTGCACCGGCGGATAGTTGAACTGGGCGCGACCCATCGAGTCGAGGTGCGCAGTGGGTTCACCGTCGGTAATCATGATGATTTGTTTCGTACCCGACTGCTTCTTGAGTAGATCGCGAGCGAGCATAAAACCGTGCTGCATATTCGTGCCGTAGACGAAGTCCCATTGCACACCAGGTAGCCCCGTCGGCTCGATCACCGTCGCCACATCGCTGAAACCCACAACTCCGAGATAGTCGCGTGGGTACTGCGTCGAAATCAGTCCGTAGAGCGCCATAGCCACCTTCTTCGCAGGAAGAAAGTTGTCGCGCATCGGCATAGACAGCGACATATCAAGCATGAGCACCGTCGACGAACGCACCATGTGCTCGGTGCGCTCGACCTCAAAGTCATCTGGCGTGAGCTGCACTGGAGTGCCCCCACCGGTACGAGTAATGGCATTGCGGATGGTCTTGCCGATGTGCAGATTGAACGGGTCGCCCCATTCGTACGGCTTGGTTGTGAACTCGCGTTCGTGACCAGTCCCCGACTCGGCCATCTGGTGTCGTCCAACGGTATTTTTTGCCAACTTCGCAAACAGGTCGGACAACGCCTGTCCCGCCAGACGCCGAATGGCTCGCGGGGTCAGTTCGAGTTTGCCGTCGTTGTTCTCAACGAGACCTGAGTCTTCGAGCTTTTTTGACAGCTGCGCAAGTTGCTCGAGGCTGTTGGCAGCGTCGTCGCCCAACAGCTGACGCGCCCGCTCAAGATCCACCTCGGCCAGCGCTCCAGGGTTCGTGGTGCCCTTCAACAGATTTTCGAGCTGGTCAAGGTCGTTAAGGTCGCTCATCATGTCTTGAGCCGAACCCATATCGAGCGGATCGAAGCCCGAAAAGTCATAGGACTGTTGCCATCCCGCATCGGGGAACATCTGTTGCAGGTTCTGCCCGAGCTGATCAACCTGCCACCGCAGATCCATGTCGTCAAGAAGCTGGTCGCTGAGAGCCTGCATCTGCGCCTGCTGTTCAGGCGTCATCGAGTTCATCATTGCCTGCATGGCTGCCATGCGTTGCGCCATGACCTCGAGCAGTTCATCAAGGGTCTGCGGGTTCTCGGGAAAGAAGTCGCCGAACTTTTCCATGAACCCGTCAAAGTCTGGTTCTTCGCCGCGTTGGCGCTGATCGAGCATGTTGTTCAGCTCACTGAACATGTCCTTGAGACGTTGCATCTCCTCGGGCGACATGTCGCTGACGCCCTCAGCCATCTGATCGAGCTGTGACTGCATAAGTTGTTCGCGCAGCTGGTCCATGAGGTCGTCGAAGCGTGTCTGAGATTCACTGGACTGGAAGTCGTAGTTCTCGAGACCCTTGACCTGACCAGCAAGATCAGACGGAAGCAGGTCGAGTTGCATGTGCTTTTCGGTCACCGTGTTCTGGGTCACGTCGTTGCGACGATCGTCGCCCGAATTGGCGGCCTCAGCAGCCAGCTGATCGAGCGCAGTTCGTTCTTCGTTGACCAGGTCGCGTAGTTCTTGAGCAATCTCGTCATAGACGCCACCAAGATCATGATTTTCGAGTCGCTCGCGGCGTTGCTGAGCGAGATTCTCAAGAATCTCGCGGAGCCCTTGAATATTTTGGCCGTCGACTTCGAAACCCTCTTGCAGAAGATTGCGCAGCGCGCTGTTTGGGTCGCCATGATGCAACAGCTCGTCGCCGAGCTCAGCCATCAGGTCAAAGGCGTTGACATCAAAGCCTGTCTGGCTGCCGTCCCAACTTGAGTAGGCCCATTGCGATCTTGTGGCGTTCGCGACCTGGCCACCTCGCTCATTTGTTCCTCGTTGTCGACGAAAGCGACGAAGCACCATGAACCGACTCTATGTCCTTGCGCGCAGATGGTTCATGTCGTCTCGTGGCACGCTGGGACCATGTCTGGGTTTCGCTGGGGTGTCACCACGTCGTCGGTACAGATCGAGGGGGTGCACGAGTCGGCGGACTGGTCGCGGTGGGAAGCCACCAAGCGGGTCCCGGCATCGACCGATGGCAACGGCTTCGCCACGAACTTTCACGATGATCTTGCGCTCATTGCTTCGCTCGGGATCACCGACATTCGACTCACCCTTGAGTGGGCCCGCATCGAACCGGTCGAGGGCAAAACCGATGCGGAAGCGCTCGACCGCTATGCCGACATCCTTGCAGCGGCGCGGTCGGTTGGGCTTGCACCTTGGATCACCCTTGTGTCGACGTCGCTTCCTGGCTGGTTCAGCGAAGACGGCGGAGGCTTCGTCGACGACAAGGCCCGCAATCTGACCTGGATGCGCCACGTCGATCGATGCGCCGAGCGATTCAACGACTTCGCCGAGGGATACACGCCTATCGATGATCCGGTCGGTTGGGCACTTCGCGGTTGGGGTTTAGGGAGCCGTCCGCCCGGACGTCGCAGCGACAGCGAGGGTGGCCCTGAGCGTCTGTCAAACGCCATTCGCTCAGCCCTGGTAGCTGACCACCTGGCAGCGCGGCATCTGCACAGCGGTGGCGCTACAACGATGGCGGTGCGAGGTACGCCAACGATCTTCAACGTGCTCGACGACCCGAGATCCGGACAAGAAGCCGACGCCGCCCAGCAACATGTGCGGTGGTGGGCCAACGTTCTCTTCGATTCCTGGATCAACATGATCGGCAACGGCGAACTCGCGATGGATGATCGAACGCCCGAACATGACCACGAGTGGACCAGCGATTTCGATTTCGTTGGGTTGGCGTTCGATCACCCGATCGGCTTGAACCATGAGGGAGCGATGCGGCCCTACCCTCCCGATGGCCTTCGGGCCGACAATGGCTTTGCACCATTGCCTGAAGAACTCGGCGTGCTGTTGCAACGGATCAGCGAACGCCTACCTGCGACACCGCTCATGGTCGCCGCCAACGGCGTTGCCACAACCAACGACGAATGGCGGTGCGAAGTTCTCGCGGCCACACTCGGCATCGTCGCAACTGCACAGGCTGACGGCATGAACCTCGTCGGCTATTTCCACGACACCGCAATCGACGGTTACGAATGGAAGGCCGGCTTCGATACGCATCGCGGATTGATCGCCCGGGATCGCGTCCCCAAACGCAGCGCCCAGGTCCTGAAGGCCGCAATTGACCGAACCCGATCCGGCTGAAAGCACTGGGCAATGCGGGCCCAGCGCACGCTGGCGCGTACGCTTCAGCCCTCATGACCGGGTTTGACCCCTACATCACGTTCGACGCTGAAGCGTGGGCCGCGCTGCGTGCCAACACCCCGCTGACGCTCGACGAGGCCGACATCGAACGCTTACGCGGTACGAACGAGCTGCTGTCGATAGACGAGGTCGAACGCACGTATTTGCCGCTGTCACGCCTGCTGAACCTGTACGTCGAAGCCGTGCAGGATCTGTCTCGGGCGACTGACACATTTCTCGGTACTGCGCCTGATCGGGTGCCATACATCATCGGGCTTGCCGGAAGCGTGGCGGTCGGCAAAAGCACCTCGGCGCGTGTACTTCAGACACTGTTGTCGCGGTGGCCAAACAGCCCGAAGGTCGACCTGATCACCACCGACGGATTTCTCCACCCCAACGCGGTACTCGAACAGCGCGGACTGATGGGGCGAAAGGGCTTCCCTGAGTCGTACGACCAGCGAGCCCTGCTCGAATGTGTTTCGCGGCTCAAATCTGGCGAACCCGAGGTTGATGTGCCTCTCTACTCGCACCTTGTCTACGACGTAATTCCCGACGAGCGCAAGATCATCGCGTCACCCGATGTCGTGATCATCGAGGGACTCAACGTGCTGCAGAGCGGCGGCGGTACAACCGACGGTCCCAAAGTCTTCGTGAGCGACTTCTTCGACTTCTCGATCTACATCGACGCCGATCCCGAGATCGTGCGCACGTGGTATGTCGAACGGTTCCTCGCGCTTCGGGCATCGGCCTTTGCCGACCCACGGTCGTTCTTCACCCGCTACGCCAAGCTGAGCGACGAACAGGCCGTCGCGACTGCCACAGATATTTGGAACGCCATCAACGGTCCAAACCTGCAACAGAACATTCTTCCCACCCGTGATCGAGCCGACCTCGTGCTTCGCAAGGCCGCGAACCATCAGCTCGAACAGGTGCGGTTGCGCCGGACCTGACCTCGTGCGGCTCGCTTCGTGGAATGTTGAGTCGATCCGGGCCCATACCGATCAGGTGGTGAACTGGATCACGGCCAACGACGCCGACGTCGTGTGCCTGCAAGAGACCAGAGCTTCTGTTCGTACATTCCCGCGACAACCATTTGCGGCTGCGGGTTATGCACTCACCATCGCCGGCGGCAAGGGCGGCCAGGCAGGCGTTGCTGTTGCTTCTCGCATTCCGATAAGCGATGTGGTGATCGGCTTCCCGGGGGCAGTAGCGCCGCTCAATGATGATCGCTCGATCTCGTTCACTGCCGTCGGCGTGCGGGTACACACGGTGTACGCGCCAAATGGGCGCAAGGTCGCCACCCCGGCCCACGCCATCAAGCTTGCGTGGTTCTCGCTGCTCGCCTCCTGGCTCGAACTCGAATCGCATGACCACTCACGCCAGATCCTCATTGGCGACCTGAATGTTGCTCCTGCCGATATCGATATCTGGGAAGCACACCGGTACCGCAAGCGCAACCTGACGAGCCCACCGGAGCGAGCCGCGTTTGCTGAACTGTTGCATCGCGCAGGCATGGTCGACGTGGTGCGAAACCAGCACGGTGACCACCCCGTTTTCACCTGGTGGAATCGGCGTTCCGACTTCTACGAATCAGATCGAGGCTGGCGCCTCGATCACCTGCTCGCCGATCCCGAAACTGAGTCGCTGCTCGGCACGGTGCGAATCGACCGCGCAGAGCGTGGCCGACCGAAATCGTGCGACCATGCGCCCCTGATCGTCGACTTCACGCCCTGATCTCGCCCTGCGTGAAACGCGCTTCGTCGCAGCGGTTATCGTTGGCCCATGAGCCTGACTGCCGATGAAGTAGCCGAGACCGAGCACCCGCGAGCAACATTTACCTCGTTTGCAGAATCGACGGCCGACGACTGGGCCAAGATCTTGCCGCAGCTCGACGTCACCCAGAGTCTCGTGGCCGACCGCGTGATGGATCTCATGCGGTCGCTCGAAACCGACCACGGCGGGTTCCCCGTCGATCGCCTCGAGCACAGCCTGCAGACCGCCACACGAGCCGAGCGGGCTGGCCGTGACGACGAGTACGTGTTGTGTGCCTTGTTGCACGACATCGGCGACACGCTGTCACCGTTCAACCATCCCGATATCGCAGCCGGAATTCTGAAGCCATTCGTCAGCGAGGCGAACTACTTCATGGTGCAAAACCACGGTGTGTTCCAGGGCTACTACTTCTGGGACTACATCGGCCTTGACGGCAGCGCACGGGAGAAGTTTCGTGCCTCACCGCACTTCGATCACACCGAAGAGTTTTGCGCTCTCTATGACCAGACCGCATTCGATGCCACCTACACGAGCAATCCCCTTGGCCACTACGAACCGCTGGTTCGCCAGTTCCTCAAAGCATCCTGAGACTTCGAAGGGTTCTCTTTGCTGCAGGACTCGCGCTTTCGCTCACGGCCTCTGACTGCGGCGGCCAAACGGTCGGAACCGCTGATCCGCAACCTGGTGAGGTCGCCATCATCGTGTTCACCGATCGCGACGGTGACGGCTCTCCATCGAATGGCGATTGGGCAAACAGCGTGCCGTTTGCTGTGTACGACTCTTCGTCGAACATCGTCGCAAGCTCCCAATCTGGACACGACGGAGTTGCAGTGATTTCCGTCGACGGACCTGTGACCGTCGCCGTAGCTCAAACGCTCGAGCCAGTGACGTGGGCCAATTCGCCAATTAGTGTCGAGCTACGCGAGTTCGTCAGTGGCGGCGAGTCGGCGACATTAATGATGGACGTTGGCCGATGTGTGGAGCCGTGTGGAGCGCTCTTGCCGCCCGATCTGATACCGCTTATCGAGCTTCCGACGAGCACCGACGATGCTCGCTTCGTCACCTCGCCGTTGTGGAGTGTCGACAAAGTGTCTTCGCCCGGAAGCACATGGCTGCGCATTGCCAGCCTTACTGCCAACCTCGGGCCCGGTCCGTTGATCGTGGGTCGCGGATCAACTGAACCGGATGCAACGGGCGCGTCTAGCTATCAGCGACTTCTCACCTCCAGCGGAAGTCATGTCGATATCGCAAGCGCCGTATTCCCCCATCACAGCGAACATCCAATCGCTCATATCGACGCGTTCGAACGAATCGAACTTGTCGGGCTCGACGGAACGTCGCTTGTTGAAGTCATACGAATCAGCCGGTGTCTCGACGACATGTTTGTCGTGGATCAGCTCGGCGCCCGGCACGCCCCGGTTCGTTTTGTTCCCGACCCGATCGACTGCTCGCCTGCCGCGCAGGGAGTCAATCCGGGTTTTGCCACCTATTCAAACCCGACCACCGACGATGACTCGATCAACATCACGGGCATCGCTGCGGGTGACTACCAACTGCGGATCACCGTTGACCCGCTCAACCTGGTGACCGAGTCAGACGAGACCAACAATGTGGTCATCATGCCGATCAGGCTTTCCTGACCGGCATAGATCGTTGGACTACTCGTAGACCGCTACGTCGAGGCCGGTCTGCACGTGCCATGGCATCTCTCGAAGCTCGTCAAATGACAGACCACCGAGGTCGTCAATCCACTCATTCGTTCCGCTTGTGTCAAAATCGATGTTCATGACCCTGCTCCTTTGCCGGTTCAACAAGCATCATTCTTCGCTACTTTGACCAATCTTTCTAGCCACAATCAAACAAAGATCGGATTTTGCCAGCCAAGATCCAAATAATCTCTCTTTTTTCATATCGAAAGAATTGCAGATTTTATGACATGAAGAAACAAGGCGAGATCGGCGAATGTGTCGCACCGGGCTCGGACCACGCGCCTACCAGCCGGCCCTCGTCGCGACGAGGTTAGGTCAATAGCGTTGTTGGGTCAGTGGCTTCGTGGGATCTAGTTGGAACCGAGCCAGCGTGGGCCAAGATCCGTCCAACGACCGAGCATGAGGCAAGCGCCACCGAGGGTCAACATCGA
>CALKPY010000142.1 GCA_937991435.1 uncultured Acidimicrobiales bacterium | reverse complement strand
AGTCGCTGATCGGTTGGTACCGAACTCGTCTGCCATTGGACCAAAGAACTCGCCGAAGCTGTACGCAACGCCAAAGACCGTAAACATCGCCAAGAAGGCGGAGACAAGCACCACCCAGGATCGGGCCGAGTCGACACCGTGGGAAGCCCGGTCCGCTCGTGTTGGCGCGTCGGGCGATGTCGTGGACATTGGCGCCAACGTAGTGGTAGTCGCGTCGGCCCGGTAATTCATCGCCCAGGTTGAGTAGTCGGGCCGGCTGCGACTGATGGTTCTTGCTGAGTGCACCGATTCTGGGTGGAACATATGATCGCAGACAGATGGGCGACCGGTCGACTCCAAGCGAAGAGGACCATGACAGCGCATTTGACGCGTTTGTCGATTGCGTCGCGTTACAAGGTGCCACGGTCATCAATGCGTTGCGTGATCCGTTCTCGCGAGCAAACACTTGGGATATCGACAACCCGAATCAGGTTGAGCAAGAGTTGATCGCGGACTGCTACGACCGTTTGCTCAGAGACACCGAGTTGGCGTTCGTTCGACCACGCTTGTTCGAAGAATCGTCGATCATGCACGAGCGTTCCCTCGTCGATATTCACTTGCACGAAGACCACACGGCGAGTGTTGCTTTCGGGCTCAAGTTCGTGGTCGTGAAAATCGGTGGCGAACCTGGCGCTCGCTCGATTACGACCCACGGTGAGTATGCGGATCCGACTCGTGCGATTGCAGCAGCGCGTCGCCGAGACGAGCCGAACATGGTGGTGCACGTCGGCGGTCGGACCTATTGGTCGCCGCGGAATCCGCAGGTTGTCGGCTCAGCGATGTTGTCCTATGCGGGCCATGAGCGCACTGTTGGCCACGAGCAGGCCTTGGCTGAATCGATTCGTCGCGAAGCGTTGCATCGGTACGAACAACTCGCTGCTGAGCTTGCCGTTACGTCCGAAATGTTGGAGGCCGTAGGCGCCTGCGCAACTATCGAAGATGCGATTGATGCGCTTCGGGCCTCGCCCTTTGGGCTGAGTTGGGCAGCGGCCCGCCAGCTGATGAGTCGGTTGGGGTTGAGCAGCACGTCCATCTGTGCGGCTCCAGCCCTGACGGCCCGAGCCTCGGTGTAGGTAGGGGAGTTGTAGAACGAACGGGCGTTGTCGCTCGTTGGAAACTCCAAGACGACGATGCTGAAATCAGAAGTCCCGGCGCTGCTCGGCCTCTAGGCGAGCGACGGAAGCTTGAACGACCCGTCAGGCCCGCATGGGAAGTCGACGACGGCGGTGACTGCGCTGCGAGGCAACGGGCCGTAGAGATGGGGAAACGCCATGCCGCTGTCGTAGCAGTCTTCGTAGAGAACCCGATCGGTGAGCCGTTCGACTTCGATGACCAACAAAACGAGATCGGTCTGGCCGTGAAATCGTTCGTTAGCGGGAATCAACACTTGCTCCGCTGTCGAGAGGTGAATGAATCCTTCCGACGCCAGCGATGGATCAACAAACGGGTCTGCGCCGGCCGCCCAGGCGCTTCGCACCGCGATGTGAAGAAGTTGGCGAGGTCGATGTTCGGTGGAAGCAGACATTGTCGTATTCTGGCCGCCTTGCGGCGAGCCACGTGCCACCACAATCGGTTCGGCTCGTTGCCAGATTCTCAAAATATGTCGATCTTTGGATGACTTCGGTCACAAATGCAGGGATCCGTTTGAGATCAATCCACAAATGATCTATTTTTTGGCACTTGGACGCACTGTTGCTCGGTCGGCGAATACGGCATTATCGAAAAGAGGCGGGGCTCACGCTCGACGCCCTGTGTGACAAGGTGAATCGGCCAACTTCGTATCTTTCGCAACTTGAGAACGGCCACGTAGAAGCGCGCGTTGGTCTACTTGGTGAACTCGCGACTGCGCTCGGATGCTCTACAGCCGACCTGCTCGTTGACGAACCACCGAACCGGCGAGATGAACTCGAAATTGCGGCGATTCGCGCCCAAACCGACGCTCGGTATCAAAGCCTCGGGCTTCCGGAATTCAAGCCAACAGCGAAGACATCTGACACCGCGCTGGAACACGTTGTCTCGCTGTACAAGGCCCTGATCGCGGCCGAAGAAAAGGTCGACCAACGAGATGGTGATGACCATCGGCGGGCCAACGTCGCGTTGCGAGCAGAAATGCGCGAGTGCAACAACTACTTCCCTGACATCGAAAAGGTGGCTACAGAAATGCTTGAGGCGGTGGGCTACCCCGGTCAGGGGCCCATCTCTGAGCGCATGCTGCTCGACCTTGCGGAGAACTGCGGTTTCACTATTGACCGAGTCCGAGATCTTCCGAGTAGCAGCCGGTCGATTGCGGATCAACGCAACCGTGTCATCTATATACCACAGCGCAACGACCTCACGACTCGGGCTTCTCGCTCTGTGGTGCTGCAAACGCTTGGCCATTTCGTGCTTGGCCACCGTGACAGCGACGTGTTCCTTGACTATGTGCGCCAGCGAGTTGAGTCGAACTATTTCGCCGCCGCGGTTCTAGCCCCTGAAGGAGCCTGCGTTGCGCAGCTCAAGCAGGCTCATGCCAACGAAGACATCTCTGTCGAAGATCTCAAAGAGCTCTTCTATGTGAGCTATGAAATGGCTGCACACCGGTTGACGAGTCTGGCGACAGAACACCTCGGCCTCACGCTGCACTTCATGCGGTCAGACAACGAGGGTGTCGTGTGGAAGGCCTACGAGAATAACGGCGTACCACTGCCGACGGATCCGTTCGGCGGGTTTGAGGGTCAACGGTTGTGCCGTGAGTGGGGCACTCGGCAGGCGTTTCATTCAGAAGACGCCTACGCGCTTCACTATCAATACACCGACACGTCTGATGGCGAGTACTGGTGCGTGACTCACGTCGAGGCAGATCGGTCACCACCGCATGCGATAACGGTCGGCGCCGACGGCCGTCAGGCCCGTTATTTCAGAGGAAGCGAGACCACCCGACGCACGACGTCGCAATGTCCCGACCCCAGTTGTTGCCGTGAACCGCACCCGGCGCAGCGTCAACGCTGGTCAACCGTTGCCTGGCCCTCGGCTCGCGATCGCAGCCACATCTTGTCTGGCCTGCCTGCGAGCCGTGAGCAATTCTCACACTTCCCCGGTGTCGACATGGTCGAGGTGTACGGATTTCTCGATCGTCGCAGCGAGTAGCAGCAAAGACAAAACAATGACGGTTGACGTAGTCCTTGAGGATGACGGATGGCCGAAGAATCTCAGGCGATCGGCCTACGACAGTAAGGTGCAAAGGCTGATGATCTAGTCGAACTCGATCGTCATTGTTGATGTCTATGACATCAAAAACGATCTACTGGGTAGCGATCGCAGCCCTTGCCCTGATGGTGGCAGCGTGCGCCACGTCACCTGAGACCTACGAGACCGAAGGAGCAAAGCTCGATGCGGTGGCCGCGACTGTGGCTAGCGGCGTTGAAGCTGGAAGCTTCAACGGGGGACTGCTTGTTCGCCACGGCGACGACATCGCCTACGAGGGGGCCTTTGGTTCTGCCGGCTCTGGTGCCGCCAACACCACCACAACAAGGTTCGATACGGCGTCGATGGGGAAGTCGATGGGGAAGATGTACACGGGTGTACTCTTCGCCAGGCTGGTGCAAGACACTGGCTATGACCTCTCGGCAACCCTCGACGAAGTATTGCCCCACTACGGGGATCCGTTGGTCACTGCAACAATCACGCTGTCGCATCTGTTGACACACTCGTCAGGAATTCCCGACTTTGGAAGCTTCGATTTCATCAACAAAGTGACGGCGGAACGCGGCATCACCTTCGACGAATATTGGTCGATTCTTGAAGATGGTGGCCAAGGAGCATTGTCGGTGTTTGAGGACCGTGACCTGGAGTTCAGTCCCGGAAGTCGTTTTGGCTACAGCAATTCAGGCTTTCTGGTTCTGGGTCTTGCCTATGAGGCCATCACGGGTATCACCTATTGCGAAGCCGTCGAGTCTCAGATCTTCGCTGTTGCGGGGATGCAAGATTCGACGTGCGGTGGATCATTCGGTGGTGGTGAAACCACCTTGTCTGACATGCTGGACTTTGGTGATGCGCTGCTTGGCTTCGAGCTTGCCGACGCGGAACATACGGAGCTGTTGTTGACTGAGCACATCGATTCCGACGATGGCGGATACGGATTTGGGTTCAGCGTCGACGCGGCTGGCACGCACCGAGTGGTTGGACACAAAGGCGGCGCAGCCGAGTCCAAGGCACAGCTTCTGTTGTTTCCTGAGACTGGATACCGGGCCATTGAGGTGAGACCCTGGTAGTGGTCCAGTGGTTGTGCGACTCTGAAACTGAGGAGCATCAATGACCATGACGAAGAAGCGTCGGCGGCATACGCCTGAGCAGATCATCCGCAAGCTCGATGAAGGGCACCGCCAGCTCGCTGCTGGCCGTGACCTGGACGAGGTGTGTCGTCACCTGGAGATTGCTGAGTCGACTTGGCATCGCTGGTTGAACCAGTACGGCGGGATGAAAGCCAACGACGCGAAACGGCTCAAAGAGCTTGAGGGTGAGAACGCCCGCTTGAAAAAGCTGCTGGCTGAGGCCGAGCTGGACAAGGCGATGCTCAAGGAGATCGCCAAGGGGGAATTCTGACCCCGAACCGCAAACGCGCAGCTGTGGCGATGGTGCGCGACCGGTTCGGGGTATCGCAACGACGAGCATGCTCGGTTGTCGGCCAGCATCGTTCGACCCAGCGACTCGACCCGCCCGAGATCAGCGACGAAGAACGTCAGCTACGCGAGTGGCTACGCGACTTCTCCAAACGACGCCCCCGGTGGGGATGGCGCCGAGCTGCCAAGGCCGCACGTCGTGAGGGCTGGGAAGTCAATGACAAGCGGATCCGGCGTCTATGGCGTGACGAAGGCCTACGCGTCCCGCAGCGCAAACGTAAGAAGCCGCTGCGTGGCATCGGCGCCCCGGTTGGGGCGATGTCGCCCATCAGGCCCGATGCGTTGTGGGCGATGGACTTCCAGTTCGACGTCACCGCTGACGGGCGCACCCTCAAACTGTTCAACGTCATCGACGAGTTCACCCGAGAGGCCCTCGCCACCGACGTGGCTCGCAGCATCGGAGCCGACGACGTCGTCGCCACGCTCGAACGCCTCGTCACTGTCCGAGGTCGAGCGCCAGCATTCGTGCGGTTCGATCACGGCCCCGAGTTCATCGCCAACGCCGTCGCTGACTGGTGCCGATTCAACAAGACCGAATGCGTGTTCATCGACCCAGGCTCGCCATGGCAGAACGCCTGGATCGAGTCGTTCAACGGCCGACTACGCGACGAACTGCTCAACAGCCGTCAATGGGACAGCCTGCTCGAAGCCCGAGTACTCACCGAGGACTGGCGTATCGACTACAACATCAACCGACCACACACCGCCCACGGCGACCTCACCCCAACCGAGTTCGCCAACCACTGGACCACCACCAACCAACCAAAAGCCGCATAACCCCTGGACCAACTATCGGGTCCCCCTCA
>CALKPY010000141.1 GCA_937991435.1 uncultured Acidimicrobiales bacterium | reverse complement strand
CGACGACGACGTTGAATACCGGATCGTCGCCCCTGGGACTGTCGAGGTCAACGTCACCTGTTGGTTACCCGAATAGAAACCTCGCTCGAGACTAAAGATCACCGACAGTGCCGGGTTGTTCGCGCCACCCGGGGCCGGCGTACCAGCCACCCACGACGACGCAAGCGCGTTATCAGACAACAGATCAAGTAACACCAGGCTGTCGCCGCTGCCATCAGGCGATGTTGGCCACGGCGCCACATCGTCATAGGTCACCACGTCTTCAACCACACCAGCTGCGTTGATCAAACGGATTGTTTCGCCGCCATTTGACAACAAACCCGTGAACTGACCATCAGCAACCGAACCAAACGCCGCGTTAAACGCCACCAGGTCGCGGGTAATCGTGTAAAAATCGCCAGACCCAATACTGGTGTTTGCCGGGAACGTGTAACCAACACCCAAATCAAACGACCAGCCAGACACATCAACTACACCACCAGAGGTGTTCGCAAGTTTGATGAACTCGTGATCTTCGATCTGACCATCAGGGTTATAGAAAATCTCCGCGATCACAATCTGGTTCGCCTGAGCAGACACCGCCGGAGCACCCACCAAACCCAACATCGACGCCAACAAACCCAACACCGCAACCAAAACCACACCCCGAACAAAACGCACACGGCCCAAATTCAGGCCGCCAGACACAGATGGAAATAGTTCAGACACACCCCAATCGTACAAACCGGCGTGCCGAGCACAGATAGGCAAACTTCTTGGATCAGCGCTAGCAACCAACCACCCCGTCCGCATCTATCGCGGATAAACGTCAAAATACCTTGGTCAACTACCGTGATTTGATGAGCGACGGCAACTACGAAGATGTGTCCCAGTACGACCTTGATGCATCCGTCGAAGAAGAGCTCCTTCTAGCACACAACGAGTGCACGTTTATGTGGGCCAACAAAGAAGGCTGGCCGGTCGGCGTCATCATGTCCTATGTCTGGCGCGACGGACGCTTCTGGTTGACTGCGACCAGCCAGCGAGCCCGCATGCATGCAATTCGTCGTGACCCCCGTTGTTGCGTTGCAGTTACGAGCACCGGGTCACCGCTTCCCCGAAACAAGGCGGTGACTTACAAGGGAATATGCACCCTTCACGACGACCCCGACATAAAAGCCTGGTTCTACCCAGCGCTTGCGGCTGCGCTGCGCACCGGCCAAGAGGCGCAAGATCAGTTCGCTCGGTTTCTCGACTCGCCGCGACGTCTCGTCATGGAAGTCGAACCCACGCAGCGCATCGGCTATGACGGCGCGAAGATGGGTGCCGCCACCGCCGAATGGATCGAGTCAAACACCTAGCCCGCGAATGAACATCACGCACGCCGTCGACACTAACCGAACACATCCAGTCAGCAAAGGAAAACCATGAAGGTCGGAATCAACCTCCCCGCTCAGTTCCCCTTTACCAGCACCGACATGATGCTGCCGGTCTATGAGCAGATGGGCGCTGATTCGTATTGGGCCCCAGATCATATTCTCGGCGTATTTCACCCTGGTCTGTGGAGCGAGATTCCGCTGTCGGCGTTAGCAGCCGACCCCGACGCGTTCTACGACCCGTTTTGCTACGGCGCCGCAGTCGGACAAAAGATGAACAAACCGTATGGCATCTCAGTCACCGACGCGACACGCCGACGCGCAGCTGATCTCGCCCGTACCGCTTTGACCCTTAACGACCTCATTCCCGGTGGCTTCATTTTGGGCATTGGCTCAGGCGAGGCTGAAAGCCTCACCCCGTTCGGGTATCCATTCGACACGCCGGTAGCGAACCTTGAAGAGTGCCTGATTGAACTGCGCTCATTGCTCGACGAAGGAATGATGCCGGGCAACCCCACAGGGCGCATGGGACTTCCGCTCGAGGCTGAGGGTCGCGGCAAACCAGCGGTATGGGTTGCCGGACATGGCCCGCGCATGTTGCGCCTGACAGGCCAATACGGCGACGGCTGGATCCCAGCGTGGTGGATGTCACCAACCGAGTACGGCGAGAAGCTCGACGTCGTCAAAGGGCACGCCGCCAAAGTCGGACGCCCTGCTCCCGAAGCATCGCTACTGCCGTTTACGCTGTTCGCCGAGAGCCAGGACCGCGCCGAAGAAATGTTCGAAGCCGAGCCGCTCGGCAAGCTCTTTGGCTTGTTTGCAATGGGCTCAATCTGGGAAGCCAATGGCCTACAGCACCCCCTCGGCAACGATTCGAAGGGATTCATCGACGTCATCATTCACGACCTCAACCCCGACGATCTGCGCGACCTTGCGCCGACCATTCCATTCGAAATGGTCAAGCAAGTGCTGTTCATCGGTAACGCGACCGAGCTCGCCGAACAATTCGAGGGTTACGCCAAGGCCGGACTCGAACATGTAGTTCTCGCCAACCTGACTGGTGTTGTCGGCGGCATGGACGAGATCATGGCGCGTGGCGCCGATCTACCTGAACTCATGGCGGTGCTCCGCGACCTCTGATCCTGATGGCCAGCGGCGATCCGATCACGGCGCGGTACCCGCGCCCGGAAACCCGTTCGTCAGAAACACCGCGTTGGTCGCCACCATGGTGGCGAGCAGCTTCCAGATCTTCGCGCTCGCCGTGTTGGCCAGTCGCTTTATTGAAGAGTTCAACCTCAGCCGACTAGAACTCGGTCTCATTGGTTCGCTTAACACGGCTGTCGGGGCCCTCTCGGCTCCCTTCACGGGGCGCCTAACAGATCGGATCGGCGCCCGCCAATCAGTCGCCATCACACTCCTGGTCAGCGGTGCCGGTCTTGCTGTTATGGCTTTGGCTCAGTCGACCTGGGTGCTCGTCGCGAGCGCTGTCATCTTGGGAATTCCGCAAGGCTCGGGCAATCCAACAACTAACGCTTTGATTGCCGAGCGGGTGCCGGCTGGCGCTCGCGGCACAGTCACAGGCATCAAACAGAGCGGTGTTCAACTCGGCATCTTTCTCGCCGGCGCGACGATTCCCGTGATGGCTGACACCATTGGGTGGCGGGGCGCGATGTGGATCTATGCCGGCGTGTTTGCCGGATTGGCCGTGGTGCCGTATGCGCTTCCGGCGACGCACGTCGAACCCACCGGACAAGCCGCTATCTCGGAAAGCGGCCAGGCCACCACCGCGCAAATGAAGGTCATCTGGCGGATCGCGATCTATGCCCTTTTAATGGGCACCGCCGGAGGGGCCATGGCGCGATTCCTTGCGCTCTTTGCCGAAGAAGAAGTTGGCCTGTCGAACACAACTGCTGGCCTGATCGTGGCGCTGTCGGGACTGGTGGGCATGGCCGCTCGGATCATCGCCGGGCGCCTCGCAGAAACACGAATTGCTCCGTTGCGGTTGTTGGCAATGATTGCTGCGATTGGTTCCACCGTGTCTGTTCTATTTGCTCTGACGACCACTGTCGGTGCATGGATCTTGTGGCCAACTGCAGCGCTCTTCGCCATCGGTCACGGGGCGTGGAACGCTGTCGCCATGCTGGCCGTCATCGTGGGCGTGCCCAAAGGCGCCGCTGGCCGAGCATCTGGAATCGTGATGCTCGGCTTCTTGAGCGGCCTTGCGATCGGTGCTCCAGTCGCTGGCCTTGTCATCGATGCAACCGGCTCGTATCAGCCGCTGTGGATCGGGGCAACCGTGCTCGCAATCGCAGCCACCGCGGTCGTTGC
>CALKPY010000140.1 GCA_937991435.1 uncultured Acidimicrobiales bacterium | reverse complement strand
AGGCACAGCCCATCGACGACGCCGCGGCTGCAGATTGGGTTGGCCGTGGCCTGGGTGACTTCGACTTGGCCGGTTGGATTGCCAGCGTCGTCTCGCACCGTGCTGAGAATGGCCCAGCCTTCGAAGACAGAAATTGAGTCGTCTCGAACGTCCCATTCGAATTCGACGCCGCCGCCTTGGGCATCGATGCCTTCGAACTGGCCGACTCGCACGTCGTCTCGGTCAAGGCCGAGGGCGTCGGCAAAGGCGGTGCGAAGCGTGTTGGTCTCGGTGCCATAGACCTGCAGGCCAATGAGCTGGTCGACGACAATCGTGTCGCCGGGGCCGCCGACGTACATCTGGTCGAGGTATGCAGCCGAAACCCAGCCTTGTCCGAAGTCACGTGTGTCGACGCTGATCCAGTTGATGTCGCGGGGGCCTACCCGGCAGTCGAGTGCCGCGATATCGACGGTGCCAGCGGGAAGCACACCAATATCTGGCGAGTCAAGGGCGGGCCCTTCGTGCATGATCAGGCCGCCGTCAGGGTCATCGGCGGCAATGTTGACGACCTTGTACGCAGCGACGCCGTTGAACGCGCAGCTTGGCAACGTGGTCGGTGCGACGGTTTCGAGCGCTGTGTCTTCAGTACTGGCTGTGGGTTCGGCCTGGGTTGCGTTTACTGTTTCGCCTTGCGCGTCGGCCTGTTCATCGGTGGGCTCGAACGCGCTTGTGGCCTCGTCTGCGGCATCGAGAGGCACCGCGGTCGGGTTTTCGTTGGTTGCGGCGACTGTTTCTTCGGTCGTGGGAGCGCCGTCTTCGGTGGATTGGTCTTGTTGCTCGGCGCTTGTATCGGTTGCACCGGCGGCGGTTGCGCTGGCGGCGGTTGTGAGGTCGGCTCCGTCGTCAGATCCGCATGCTGCGAGCACGAATACGAGGCACAGCGCGGCGACGATGCGGGCGACGGTGCGTCGTGAGAGGGAAAGGGCCGGAGAGTGGTGTCTGCGGGTCATGGTTCCATCATGGCGATGTGCGGCCCCAATTGCGTTAGGGGAAGCTCCCCATCGGCGGTGTCTCTGGTCACATCGCCACTCTTTGGCCCGAGCTGGCACACTTGGGCCCGAGAGTTGGCCCTGCTCGGGGCCTGCTCATTTGACGACACGGCGAAAGCGACCATGTGAATGACGGCAACGACGGCTCATGGTCAGCTCGATCCTGATGTGGCAGCCCTTGTCGCGGCCGGAGATCCTTGGCCTGCGGTTGCTGCTGCGGCTGCCGAGGCCAAGCTTGGTAACGACGCGGTCGTGCTTGATGTCGGCGATGCCATATCGGTTACGGATCACTTTGTAATCACCAATGGTGCGAGTGGCCGCCAGGTCAAGGCCATCGTCAACGAGATCGAGTTTCAGCTGAAGCTGGCTGGGGGACCGGTGCCCGTGCGTATCGAGGGCCTCGACTCAACCGAGTGGGTTCTGATGGACTACGCGACGTTTGTCGTACACGTCTTTTCGTCTGACGCTCGGGCCTATTACCAGTTGGAGCGTTTGTGGAAAGACTGCAAGGAACTCGACTGGCGCAAGAACCTGCCTGAGTACCCGACGCTTGCCGTCGCGGCCACTGACGAAGAGGAATAACGCTAGAGAGACTTGCGGAACACGATGAGCTGTTTAAGCGCGTCGCCGAGGAAGCGCACCAGTTTCATTGGAATGAACAGGTCGCGACCTTCACGCCACGTTGTGCCGACTTCGCTGTCGCCGCGCCGTGGGCGGTGTTGCACGGGTACTTCGACGTGGCGGTGTGGGCTTCGGCTCTCGAGCACGGTCATGAGCACGTGCGGTGTGAGCGAGTCGCCGGGCACCTGATCAAGAATCGGAAGCAACGCGTCGCAGCGGTAAAGGCGGAACGGGCAGTTGATGTCGCGGCGCTTTGCTCCAAAGGCAAGTCGCAGCGCGTGCGGCAATGTCTTGGTGACCACCCGCCGGTACCAGGGGTCAAATCGCACGGTGCGTTCGCCGGTGACGATTGGGGCGCCGGCGTTGGCGTGGCGAAACAGCAGGCGCAGGTCTTCGGCTTCGAATTGGCCGTCGCCGTCAACTTGCAGGATCCATTCGGCGCCGGTGTCGATAGCGGCGCGGTAGGCGTTGAGCACGGTTGGGCCGTGCCCGCTGTTGACGTCGTTGGTGATGGCGATCACGCTTCCGTCAAGGGTGGCATCGAGGGCCTCGACGACCTCCGCGGTGTTGTCGGTTGACACATCGTTGACGACAACGAACCAGTGCTGGTCGGTCAGTTCGGCGAGGACTTCGTCGAGATCGCTCAAGAAGCCGGCGATGCCGTCGGCCTCGTTATAGGCGGGGATCGCCAGTGCAACAGTACTGATCCGGTCGTTCTTCGGGTTCACCGGTTCAAACTATCGGCACCCAACCCGAGATGATCGGGTGATAAAGCACCTGTGAAACGGTCAGCGCTTGGCTCGTGATCCGCTACAGTGTCGCTCTGCATGGGGCTTGCCCCTGAGCGTGCGTCCGTGCCCGAGTGGCCCAAGGGAACGGCCTGCAAAGCCGTACAGTCGCCGGTTCAAATCCGGCCGGGCGCTCAAGTCAGATACATTTGGTCGCTCACACGCACTGTCGAGGAGCGGCCAAATGTCTGAAACCCCATCGCATGGCAGCGATGTACAGCTGACCCCTGATTGGTGGATGGCGTCTGACGGACGCTTCTACCCACCAGAGCTGCATCCGAACTACCAGCCGTTGCCGCCGCCACCGGTTCAACCTGCTGTGACGCAGGATGCGCCAGCGGTGACTCAAGCCGGCTATGCGGCTTCGTCGCCGTCGGTAGACGCGGCCGATGCTGAGGCTCGCCGGGTCGAAGCGGCCCGGGCTCAAGCCGCCGCCGATGCGCAAGCTGCCGAAGCTCGTGCGGCTGCCGATGCTCATGCTGCCCAGGTTCAAGCGGCTGCCGATGCGCAGGCCCGTGCCGAAGCCGAGGCGCGGGCCCAAGCCGAGTTGCAGCGCCAAGCTGATGTCAAGGCTCAACAGGCCCGTGCTGCTGCGGCGGCCGCGGCCGCTGCTGCAGCTGCCGCGGCGGCGCCTGCGGTTGCGGGAGCGCTTCCTGATGCATCGGCCGATCTGAACTTGGGGTCGACGCCGGTCGTCGATGCGCAACTGCCGGTCGTCGATGCACAGCTGCCAGCAGTTGAGACGCAACTACCGACCTTTGATCAGAACGTCACGGTGCCGAGAGTCGAAGCGCCAGCTGTGGCCGAGATGCCGACCGTCGCTGTCGATGCTGCGGCACCGGCTGTGAACTACGACGCAACAATGGCGCAACCCAGCGTCGACGCTGATGTGCCTCAGGCACAGATGCCCACAGCAACGGTCGACCAGGCGGTCAGCTACACGGCGCCTGACCAGGTCGAACGCCACGTCGATGTCGACGTCGATGTCAAGAAGCGCCGCAGCCCACTCGCTGGTGTGCTCGCGTTGTTGGCTGGCGCAGCAGCCATTGTTGGAAGCCTGCTCGACTGGGGATCAGGCACCGTCGAGTCATCGAGCGGTGTCGACAAAGCATCGATCACCGTTGGTGGCTTTGACTCGAGCGGCCTGTTCGCGTTGATTGCCGGCATTGTGTTGGCGTTGTGCGGACTGCTGTTCTTTCTCGGTATTCCCAAGCAACTGTTCTGGGCGCTGATCGCCTTTGTTTCAGGTGCGGTGATCATTGGTGCTGTCGTGTACAGCATTATCGATATTCGTGATCTGAGTAACCGCTACAAGGACATTTGGGAGACCAATAACAACGCTGCGTTGGGCGACATCATCACCACGAAACCTGATATTGGCTTGTGGCTCTCGGGCGCTGGCGGTGTGCTTGGTGTGCTTTCGTCGATGTTTGCGAACCGAAGCTAATCATCGACATCTGCACGAGGGTTGGCACGGCGAGTTCGCTGCTACCATCTCGTGCTCCGGGCCATTAGCTCAGTTGGCTAGAGCACCTGCATGACGCGCAGGGGGTCGGGGGTTCAAGTCCCTCATGGCCCACTCGGAAAAACGTTGCAGTCTGGCGGGTTTTGCTTCGGCAAGGCCCGCCATTTCTGCTTCTTGGGAGCGATGGGTAGCCAAATGGGTAGCCAAAGACCAGGCGTGCCTGGAGTTGAGCGAGGGCAAACGTGCGTCTGGTAGGAATCCGGCCGGAGAACTTCCGCAGTTTTGGTGGCAACACGAGCAAGCTGATGCTCCACGAGGGTCTAACGGTTCTTGTCGGGCCGAACGAAGCAGGGAAGACCTCGTTGCTTGAGGCCGCTCAGCGGCTAAGTACTGGTTTCAAGACGATTGACCCTAGGTCTGGGGCCGCAGGCCAGGTCGCGAGCGTCAAATTCTGGTTGGAGTTGTCGGTTAACGACAAAAACAAGACCCTGAGCGAGACGGGCCACACGGTCGAATCCGTCAGGGTGACCAGGACATGGGGTGAAGCGGCCGTTGATGAGTGGGGCTTCGAACCGGAGTGCCCCGAGCGTGCCCCGGCTGACCTGGAGGGCGCGATCGATGCGCTTAACGAGGTATCTGATCGGATCGGAATCGACACCGCTGGGATCGTCGAGGACCTGCGTACATACTGGCGGCTGGTTGCTCCGACCTCAGGTCAAACATTGGAACTAACTGCGGCTCTCAATGCTTTCCACGAATTTGCAGAGCGAACAACGCACAACGCGGAGGACGGTTCAGACCTTCGGGCGGGGCTAGCACCGGCGGTCGCCGCACTCCTTGAGTTAGCCCGCTCGGAAAGCCCATTCCATCAGCTTGTCCAAAACGTCAAGGGGCGGTTGCCTGCAGTCCTGGTGTTCGACCAGACCCATCGGGGCCTGAAGGACAGCTACCTCCTATCAGACGTGGACGGTTCACAACCGCTCAGGAACCTGCTTGATTTGGCTAAAGTTGACCTGTCAGCTCTTGGGGAGCTTCCGGGGCATAGGGCCGAAGCTATCCAGGCGGCCAACCAGAGACTTCAGAGCGAATTCACGATGTTATGGGGCGCCGAGCGGCCGTACCCAAAAGTCACGATCGATCGTGACCGGATCGCCATCTATACGGCGGACCCTTCGCACCTGGACCAAAACGGCTTACCGCATAGCTATCGGAGCGCGGGAGTCCAGTCGATGATTGAACTCGTCTGCTTTGTCGGAGCAGCACGGTCAGCAACGGGGGCTGCCAGCTTTCTTCTGCTTGCGGACGAGATCGAGCAGGGTCTGCATTACGACGCCCAGGTCGGTTTGATGAGTTGGCTGGATAAGGGAATCCCGGGGGTGCAGATCATGGCAACCACTCACTCGATTGGTTGCTGGCCGCCCGACATCGCTACGCAGATGAACTCGCTGGTGCGATTGAACGGGAAGTCTCAAGTTCACAACGGCCCTTACGGTGGGCAAACAGCGGGTGCGACCGGCTTGCTTGAGATGATGGGAGCGAGCCGAGCAAACTTCAGCATTAACCGGCCGGTTGTTTTCTGCGAAGGGGCAATCGACGAGATGCTGTTGCCGTTCATTCTGAGACCTCTGGCGGGAGGCCTGCATGAGGCAAACTTCATCGGTTCGCTATCTCAATCAAGCGGCAAAAGACAGCCGAACTACCCAGCGCTGCCCAGTGAGGCTTTTCTCGTCGACTACGACGACGGGGCCGAGCAGAAGAAGAAGAACCTCGTAGCAGGCGATCCGGCTCGAGAAGGCAAAATTCTTGATTTGAATTTTGGACTCCCTGACTGGCCTTCGCGAACCGTCGAGGATCTCATTGAGCCTGACCGGTACGCACAGGCTTTCGAACAGTGGTTTACAGATCAAGGGCTGGCCAAGTTCAGCATTGATCACGAGAAGCCGTTGATGCCACAGCTAGAGACCGGTCTGACCCCCCTGGGAACGATCTCGCAAACGGCCAAGAGTCTGATGAGTTCGCTGAAGCGGTCCGTTGCCGACCGGCTGGTCCAGGACGGACGAGAAGGCACAGCGATCTATCGAACGTCGCTAGTTGCACAGCTCACGGACTTAGCCGAAAAGCTAGAAGCATTGCTGTCGAAACAGTAGATCTTGTTGATCGAGTAAGTCGAGTGTTTCGTCAGACGGCGGCAAGAAACTAGGAATGCCAAGTATCGGCTGACAACTGCAAGTCGGCTCAAACTGAGCTGGGGGCCTTGGCCGATCTGGTCAGCGAAGACCAGGGTGTCCCAGACGAGATAGCGGAGCTGCCAGCGACGCCCATTGCCGCACCAGTCGAACCCATGCAACCGGCTTTTCGATAGCAGCGCTTCTTGCGGTTGGCGAGCTGACGCTTTGCGGTGTCACCGCCAGGTCACCGAGCGCTGCCATCGTTTGCTCGTTTAGCCAAAGAGCGCGAATACGGCGGCGGCTTGGCCCATGTCGAAGTAGTCGCGCCACAGGGTGATTTGTCCGTGGTCGTTTACTTCCCAAACACCGGTGACCAAAATGTCGGCAACGGCGTCGCCTTTGGTGAAGCGGTCTGTGCGCTCGTTCATGACGACGTTGCCGGTTACGGCTTCGCGATGAGTGATGAACTCGACCTTGACGCCCTCGGTCATTGGGCTGAGGAAGTCACGAACGGCCTGGCGGCCCAAGTTCTTACCCAACGGAACATTGTCGTACTCGACGTCTTCGGCGCACAGAGCCACGGCCTCGTCGAGCTGACCGCTGGTCGCGAGTTGAATAAACGAGTGAACTGTCTCAAGTGGGGTCATGGCGCCGACGTTACTGCCGCAGCCTGGTGTGGCATCGGGCGAGGCTTCGAAGCCGGGTGGGATTGCCTAGTAGCGCTCACGGCCCGAACTCGATTCGCTCAACCTGAGGCCGATTAGAAAGCGAGCGTGAGGCCCTCGGCGATCACGACGGTGATCGCCGCCGCAAGGTGCTAGATGCTCAAGGCGATCAGATTTGGAATTGCGTCAAACGACCCGCTGACAACCCAACCCGATCCGGTGTCGGCGAACTGCGGCACCGAACCCGCTTTGTGTGTGATCGCGACCGAAGACACAACACCGGCTTGATCGGTGAACTCGAACGTCGTCACCAGATAGCTCATCCACATGTAATAGGCGATGCCTTTGTGGTCAAAGTCGAAGTCGCCGCCCGAAGAAACGAGATTGAGCGTGCAGGAGTTGCCTGACTTCGACACGTCGAAGTCATGCTCGGCGGCGATGTCAGTCGTGATCATGCACGTGGAATGAAGCTCGGTCTGCGCAAGTGTCGTGTGCTGATTGAGCATCGCCCGTTTGGCAGCCGGTCGGGCGGAAGCGTCGGTGGCGGGCAACAACAACACGGCAACGCAAGCCAAGATGCTGATAGCAGCACCAATCGATGTTCGCAGCTTCATGAAATCAGACCTCTTTGTGGTGTGTCTTGTAGGCGACAGTATAGAACGCTCGGCTGCGCGAGCTCCTTGATCTTTCGGCCCGCATCAGCTGCGAATGAGGCGGCCGGGGCGGGCACCGGTGTCGGTTTAGAGGTGATGGGTAGCCAACGAATCGCAATTCGTTGAGTGGCGGCGACTAGTACTGAACTCCGAGCCCTGTTCGCGCAGCAAGCAGTCCAGATTAAAGCTGCGTCGACTCGAACAACTTCAGCGAGTTGTCCAGAATTCGAACCATAGCGAACTGCTATGCTTTGATGCCTGAGCTCTGACCTTGTTCGGCTGTGCGAGACCCCCGAAAGAGGACTCTTGGGATCGAATGTCGATTTCTCGGGGATGCGGTGGCTCCTTGTGTTGCCTTGGATCTCTGATGGCCTCATCACGGGGTTCGATGCGGATGAGCTTCAACTCCGATGTGGGCAACCCGCCCACAGCATGCTGGGAGTACTTCGCCGAACACCTACGGAAGTGCATCCCACTCTGGAGAGGGCGCAGTGGCTTGCGGACGCGATCGCCTTTGATCACGACGCACCGTCCGGTCTTCGGCGGGGATGAGTGGTGGGAGTCCCGTCCTCTGGACCCACAAGGAGTACCTCAAGTGCAGCCGGTCGATGCGATCCCTGACGCTCTAAGTGCGCACTACTGGGACGCACTGAACTCGGGGCTTGGAGCTGCGGCGACTCTTCGATTCAGCAGCGTCAATTCGTTGAGAATTCGCTATTCCCACTGCGATCGTGTGCGCACAAACTTCCAGCAGCGATTTGCCAATTGCTGGGACCTGATCCACATCTATGCGATGGCGACTCGACAGTCAGACGTGCTTACCGAGTACATGTGCCTCTTCAGAGTCCTCGAAGGAGGGGACGGACAAAACGGGAAGAAGTTCATCGCAGACAACCTAAGCAAGGTCGCTACCCACGACTTCGGCGAGCTTCACCTCGTCGATGAGTTCTGGTGGGAGGGCGGTCAACGCGTGACGACGAACGTCTTCGAGGTCTACCGGTATCGAGCCAAACTCGAACTTGCCCGGCTCGCAGGGGCCGACGTACCAGGCCACCTGTACGCGTTAAGGAACGGCCTGGCGCATGGGAAGCAGTCCACGATCGCGAGTCCCGCTCAGTCGCAGTACCAAGACGTCGTTCTTGCGCTTCCGATCGTCAAGCTCCTTGCACGGCTGGCAGTTGAGGCAAAGGAACTAAGTCTGTGACTTTGCGCTCGATCAGCGCCGAGCGAGGTGCGTCTTGATCAGCCAGGCCAGGCCGCTGCTTTTCGAGTGACACGAGCTATCCGACGCCCTTGATGCGGTGAAGCAGGCGTCGATGCGCCAACTCGGTAACAATGGGACTTGTGCGAATGGAATCACCGAGTGAGCGGCAAACAAATGGTGCAAGCACTCGTCTCGTGAAGACGTTGCTGCTCGCAGCTGGCGCTGTTGCCCTGGCCAGCGGTTGCGGAAGCAATGGCGAAAGCGAACCGGCGCTAGATCAGCCTCGGTCGTCTATGTATTCCGCTGAGCTTTGTGACGGGATCGGTAAGTCGAACTATCAGCAGCTGACGCAACCAGAGCTCGCATGGTGCTTTGGCACGGTCAAACGCAGCTAGCGGACCGTGGCGGAGAAAAAATGGTGACCCCGAACCGTCGTCGAGTCGTCGTTGATGACTTGATGGCCGTGTTCGGGGTGTCGCAACGACGAGCATGTCGCGTGGTCGGCCAACGCTGCGTGTCTTGGATAGCGACCATGTTGTGCTTTTCGATGTTTGCGACGATCGCCTGCGGTGAGGCGTCGCCCGTCGATCCAGTGGTTGCGGCGGGTTTGGATACCGGCTTCTTTAGTCAAGACAATGTTGAGTACGAGAACTATTTTCGTGTTCGGTGGGCCGAGGTTGAAGACGTGGTCGCTGAGTGCATGAACGCGGCCGGGTTTAGTTACGTCCCGGCCGCAAGTAAGTACTACGCGTTCGATGCCCGGCCTCCTACTTCGACGTTGTCGGCACCTCGGGTCAATGACGACGGTGGGTACGGCATCGTGGCTGGAATCTTGGCTACGGCGCGGCTGGAGGTTGAACCAGATCCGAATCTACCGTACATCGACGCGCTGTCTGAAGCTGAGGCTGAGGCGTTCTTTCAAGCGCTGATTGGCTTCACCGGCCCCGATGGTCGTCCGGCTGAGGGCACCTGTCGTTGGGAAGCTGTGGAAGAAGTTTGGGGCCGAGATCGAGCTGTTCGGGAAGCTACTAGCGAGACGCTGTCGGAACTGGCGGTTCGCATCGAAGCAGACCCCGACTTCGTCAACGTGGCTTCGCTGTGGAGTGAGTGCATGGCGGCCAGCGGATTTGAATTTGCTGCCCAGGCTGACATCGCTCGGTTTGTGACGAACGAGGTGTTCGCCGTCCCAAGGCCTGGCGGTGACATAGGGCCGGCATACGCCGATGCGTGGGCTCAGGAATTAGACGTGGTTTTCGAATTGGAGCGCTCGATAGCCGCCGCCGACACCGCATGCGTTGCCCCACATCAGTCCGAGATAGACGCAGTGATAGAAAAGCACTACAAAAGGGAGTTCGGTGCAGATTGGCAGAGCTTCGCTGGCCTTTACGTTCAACCTTGATCCAGTTTTCAGGTGCTGGCTGCACGAGTGAACGGGCCATCAGATTAGGGCCTGGTGCGGCATCGGGCGAGGCTTCGAAGCCGGGTGGGATTGCCTTCCACGGTCCGATCTGCAACTGACGCAACGAAACGGCTCGGCCGAACCATGCCGAGCCCAACCCGGCCGAATCCTGACGAGTCGAATCGCCAGCGGCCCGCATCAGCTGCGAATGAGACGGCCGGGGCGGGCACCGGTGTCGGTGTCGTTGCTGCGAGTTTGCACGCCGTTACACAACGTCGCGAGGTAGCCCCGCACCGGTTGCATCAGTCGGGTGCCGCCCGCTGGAAGATCGTGATGTGCCACAGGTGGTGACACTTGCAAACCGTCATGGTCGATGACGTTGATGTCGGCTCGTTTGCCGGCTTGGAGCGTGCCGCGATCGTGCAGTCCGTAAAGGGCTGCATTGCGGGCCGTCTGCTTGTGTACAAGGAACTCGATAGGGATCTGCTCGCCGCCGGTGCGGTCACGAGTCCAGTGGGTCAGCTGTGTCGTGGGCATCGTGCCATCACAAATCAACGTGACATGGGCCCCGGCATCTGACAAACCGGTGACGGTGTCGGGGTGCACGAGCATCTCACGCAACACATCCATACGCGACGCAGTATCAACCGTCGAAAGCGAAGCAAAGCGTGTGCCGCCGTCTTCGAGCAAGAAGTCGTAGAGCGCATCGAGAGGCTCCTGACCATTGGCGAGCGCTACGGCACCGAGCGTTTGGTCGACGCCCGGCTCATAGTCAACGGGATCATTCAGAGGGAAGAGCCCAGGCGCAGCGCGAGTGAAAAGGCCATACACGTTCTCCATCGACCCCGGTTCGTCAGGACGCACACTGTCTTCTTGCATCAGCGCGGTGCGCACCTGTGGGTCACGCATTGCTTGCACCCGCTCGTCGAGCGGAAGAGCGGCCAGGCGATTCAGATACGTCGGCTTGCGCATGAATGCGTGGTAACCCGACAGCCCCGTCAAAAACCCAATTGGTCGCGACGAAACCTGCGGAAACAGTTGCGCTCCCTCGGCATTGGCCTGTTCGGTCATCGTCAGGATCTCTCGCCACAACTCAGGGTCGTAGTCAGGCGACTGAACCAAGGTAAAGGTCACCGGACGCCCGCTCGTCAACGAGAACCGACGCATCAAGTCATGTTCGGCCTGTTGGGTGGTCTTCTCACCGCCAAGCCCGTCGAGCTTGCCGACCGTGCCCGCAGGAATCATCTCGAACACACCTTTGCCAACCCGGCCCATGGCCTCGCCGATTGCGAGCAGTTCTTCGTCAGCGGCAAAGGTGCCTGGTACGGGTTCGCCCCAAAGCGCTCGGTGGCCAATCGTGCGCGAGGTCGAGAAACCAACTGCTCCCGCTTCGATGGCTTCGGCGACGAGTCGCCCCATCTCGTCCATGTCGGCCGCAGTTGCGTCTTCGTTGAGTCGGCCTCGCTCGCCCATGGCATAGAAACGCACAGCGCCGTGCGCGATCTGGGCACCTACGTCGAGTGCGTATTCGCGTCGGTCGATGTAATCGAGGTAATCAGCAAACGTCTCCCACTGGCCCCAGTCCATTCCCTCATGAAGTGCAGCGCCGGGGATGTCTTCGACGCCTTCCATCAGTTCGATCAGCGCCTGTTCGTCGCCAGTGCGAACCGGAGCGAAGCCGACGCCGCAATTGCCCATCACAACGCTTGTGACGCCATTGTGCGAAGAAGGTGCGAGCTCGTCATCCCAGCTCACCTGCCCGTCGTAGTGCGTATGTACATCGACCCAGCCCGGCGTGACGATTGCACCATCGGCGTCGATCGTGTTCGACGCCGAACCGCCGATCGTGCCGCCGACCTCGACGATCTGGCCGTCTTTGACCGCGATGTCACCGGTCATCGGCGCGTCGCCAGTCCCGTCGATGAGCGTGCCGCCCTTGATCACATAGTCGTACATGTGGCCCCTTCCAACTGCTGCCACCGTAGGCGAGGGGTGGCGTCGGTCCCGATTCGACCGGTTATGTCGCAACGACCAGGTCGGTGCGTTCAGCGTCAAAACACCCGTTCTCGAAACCATCTGAGAAACAAGTCATAGCCATGCCCGAAACAACGGCCGTGCTGCGCCCCCGTGTTGGGGCAGTTCGTGTTGTCTGAAAAGGCCAACCGGCGACAACCAAGGAGTGGCCATGACCGACCTGCATTTCAAGACGGACTCCCGCCTCGATACGCGACCGCCCCGCCCCCATGTCTTTGACCGGCGAGCGTTCGCGAATCTGTCGTTGAACGACCGGGTCTTATTCGAGCAGTACGGCCAAGGCTCACGTGAGCGACTGCCGTTTTCCCTGGTGCACCGTGCCTTTGAGTCGTGGGCTGAGTCGCAGCCCGACGCAACAGCAATCGAGCACCAGGGCAGATCGATCACCTATGGCGAGCTGAATCAACAGGCGAACAAGCTCGCCGTCGAGCTGCAGTTCCATGGGGTCGGAAGCGGCGACAGCGTCGCGCTCTTCGTTCGGCGATCGATACCAATGGTTGTCGGCATGCTGGCAACGCTCAAGGTCGGAGCCGCCTACGTACCCCAAGACGCGGTGATCAGCCCGCAGTCGCAACTGGCGCACGTGCAAAAGGTCACCGCAGCAACCGTGACCCTGACGCTCCGCGAGTTCGCGTCGACCGTGCCTTGCCCGCCGGGTCACCTCGTCATTGCAGTCGACGACTTCATGCAGGCAGGTAACGCCGCCGGAACCGAAGCGGCTGTCTACCTCGACTCTGATGTCGCGGCGATGACCGCGCCCGACGACCGTTGCTTCGTGTTGTTCACATCGGGAACCACCGGCACCCCCAACGGTGTGCAGGTGACACATCGCAATATCTGCAACATCTTGGTAACCACCCCCGGCGACCTTGGCATGAAGCCCGGCAAGAACGTCGCCCAAATGTTGAACATCGCATTTGATATGGCCGCATGGGAAACCCTCGGCGCACTCATGAACGGTGCCACCTTGCTGATCAGAGGCAAGAACATGCAAGAAGTCGCCGAGCGGGCCGACATTCTCATCGCGACACCGTCGGTGCTGGCCACCATCGATGCCAGCCGATGCCGGCAGGTCGAAACTGTTGCCGTAGCAGGGGAGCCTTGCCCTCAGCCGCTGGCAGATACATGGGGCAGCTTCTGCCGCTTCTATAACTCGTGTGGGCCCACGGAAACCACGATCATCAACACCGCCCACCACTACCGACCCGACGTCGGTGGCCTGAACATCGGTGCACCCACACCGAACAACACGGTGTACGTGCTCGACGAGGATCTCGTGCCCATGCCGATCGGCGACGTCGGCGAAATGTGGGCCGGCGGCGACTGCGTTACCAGCGGCTACCTCAAAAATCCTGAGCTCACAGCGGACCGCTACCGACCCGACCCGTTCCTCGGCGAAGGGCACTACATGTTCCGCACCCGTGACCTCGGCCGCTGGACTGACACCGGTGAGCTCGCGCACCACGGTCGTACCGATGACCAGGTCAAGATCAGGGGCTTTCGAGTCGAACTCGGGTCGATTACCGCGCAACTCGAATCGGTACCCGGGTGCACGGCTGCGGTGACCATCAAACACGACGACCGCACACTTGTGGCGTTTGTGCAACCCGCCAACGTCGACATCGAATGCGCACGCGAGGCGATCCGCTCAACTCTGCCGTACTACTGCGAGCCCCAAACCATCACCGCTCTTGACGAGCTTCCCAAAACAGATCGCGGCAAGATCGACAAACGAAAACTGCTCGCATCGGTCGCTGCCCCCGCCGCCCCCGCAGCCCCCGCCGAAGCGGGCGTCGCAGCGCCGGACGGCAACCGCGAGCAGGCCCCGGTGCACGAAACAACCATTGATTTGGGTGACTTGAACCATCCCGAGAACTATGACCGCGTCACCTTGCCCGACGAATTGCCGTGGATCAGGCGTGTGTGGAAGACCAAAGCACTCATGCACTACGCCCGGCTCGCGGTAGCTGTCGCTTTCGCCAACCTGATCACCCTCGTGCTCGCGATACAGAACGACTGGTGGACATCGCAAGCGATCAACGTCGATGCCATTGGCAAGGTCACCTTGATCAATCTGACCGCAGCCATCGTCATTCGGTCGCAATACGTCATCAATCTGCTGTTCAAGGTCGCCACATCGGTGCCGACCACATGGCCGCTTCGAATCAGATGGACCGCTGGCAAGGTGTACCACTTTGGCGGAATCCACGTCGGAGGGGCCATTGGTGGAACCATGTGGTTCGCCGTGCTGGCCGGTTCGATTCTGTGGGGCCAAGCCAACAGCACAACAAACGTGTCAGGACTCACCCTTGGTCTGACGATCGCCCTGGTGTTCCTGCTCACGCTGCTGATCGTGTCGGCGCTTCCTCGGTTTCGTAACAAGCATCACGACAACTTTGAACGCACCCACCGTTTCGGTGGTTGGGCCTCGCTTGCGTTGTTTTGGGTGCACACGGTTTCGTCGGTCCGCGACGTTGGCGGGGCTCTGCTCGGCTCGTTGTCGTTGTGGCTGCTGATCGCTGTCACCGTAAGCATTGCGCTTCCGTGGACCCGCCTGCGCAAGGTGCCGGTCGACGTCACCCGCCCATCGAACCACGCGGTATTGGCACGCTTTGATTACGGCGTCACACCGTTTGCAGGGTCTTCAACAACGTTGAGCCGCAGCCCGCTCAAGGAGTGGCATTCGTTTGCAAACGTGCCGTCTCCAGATCGCGAAGGCTTCCGGCTCACCATCTCGCGGGCGGGGGACTGGACAGGCGAATTCATCGACGACATGCCCGATCACGTCTGGGTAAAAGGCATACCGGCTGCTGGCGTTGGCAACATCGACAAGCTGTTCACCAAGGTCGTCTGGATCGCCACCGGAAGCGGAATCGGCCCGACCCTGCCGCACCTGCTGGCCAAGACAGCGCCCGCACACTTGGTCTGGGCGACCCGTGACCCGCGGGTGACCTACGGCGACGAACTGGTCGACGAGATTCTTGCCGTGCAGCCAAACGCCACGATCTGGAACACCCAGACCCACGGCAAGCCCGACATGGTCAAGCTCGCCTACTGGGCGGTGCAAGCCACAGGAGCCGAAGCCGTCATCACGATCTCGAACAAGAGCCTCACATGGCAGGTCGTAGAAGGTCTCGAAAAGGTCGGCATTCCCGCTTACGGCGCCATTTGGGACTCGTGATGACCGCCACCGATTGCGTCACCTTTGACCAAGACGGCCGAGTGGTCACCGCGACCATCAATCGCCCTCAAGCACTCAACGCGCTCAACCACCAGGTGATGACCGTGCTCGTCGACCGCTTTGGCGAACTCGACCATGACCCTGGCGTCGGCTGCTTTGTGATTACCGGCAACAAACGAGCCTTTGCCGCCGGCGCCGACATCAAGGAACTACAACAGCAGCGTTACCAGTCAATGTACGAGTCGAACTATTTCAGCGAGTGGGACCGACTCGCAGCGCTGCGAACACCAAAGATCGCGGCCGTCTCGGGGTACGCACTCGGAGGGGGCTGCGAACTTGCCATGATGTGCGACATCATCGTGGCGGCAGACACGGCAACGTTCGGCCAACCAGAAATCAAGCTTGGGCTAACCCCCGGAATGGGCGGAACGCAACGCCTGACACGGCTCGTCGGTCGCACCAAAGCCATGGAACTGATTCTGACGGGCCGCATGATCAGAGCCGACGAAGCCGAACGCATTGGCCTGGTATCGCAGGTGGTCCCCGCCGCTGAGCTTCTGACCGAAGCGCATCTCATGGCCACGCAAATCGCCGGCTACGCGAAACACGCGACCATGGTTGCGCTCGAACTCATCAACGCTGCCGATCAAATGCCACTGAGTGACGGTGTTCGATTCGAACGACGCAGCTACTACGCGCTGTTCGATACCGCCGACGCACAAGAGGGCATGGCGGCATTCGTCGACAAACGAGAGCCGAACTTCAACAAGGTTTCGTCGACCGTTTGACCATGTGGTTCAGTGCTTGGGTACCGCGTCGGTGAACAGCCGGCTACGACTGAAACGCAGCGACGCCGCGATCGCAGCGATCGTGATGGCGACCGCTGCATAGATGCTCGTGCGATTCGAGTTGGTTGCGGCAAGATCACCTGACGGCGAGTCAACCGAGTCGGCGGGTTCTGAGCCGGCCGGTTCTGAGTCGGTGACTTCGACCGCCGTAGGTGTCGGTACTGGTTGCGGCGTCGGCGATGGCTCCTCGACAACAACCGCGGTCTGTTCTGCCGGTCGTAGCCCGTCGGGCGTCGCCTCGGCGGCGGCGAGTTCAGCGTCGGAAGTCGGCGACTCAACACCAACCGCTGGCGGGGGCGCGGTGTCATACCAGGCCTGTACCGGGGCAATCGAAGCTTGTGCCCCCAAGGTGCGGCCGATTGCACGCTCGGCGGGGGTACCAAACGTTTCTGTAGCTCCGACCGAAATCGTGAAGCGGGCCGCCGCAATTCCGGAGATCGTCGCCCGATAGCGACCGCCGAAGGCAGTCTCGCGTTGCTCGGCCAACGTGATGTAGCTGGTTCCGCTGAACGGTTCATTGAACACCGGTCGCGAGTCGCCCGCTTTCAGCAGTGACACCTCGCCATTTGGGCCGATGAGCTCTACAACCGGAAGCTCCGCGTCTGTCAGCGAGATCTCGGGCTCGAGGTTAGGAATGAGCAAGCTGATGTACAGGGCATCGCCCGGTTCCAGGTCGAACTCGAACCCACGAGTGTCACCGTTGAACAGCACGCTTCCATAGAGCGCCCATGAGATCGTTCCGTCAGGAAGGTACGGCCCAAGTTCCGGCGTGACTTGCGATTCGTCGATCACGATTGGGTCGTGCGCCGACGCCGACGTCGGACTCAACAATGCGAGTACTGCAACAAGTAACCCTGCTACTGCTGCACGTACGAAACGAGACTTCACATTGCATGGCTACCAGCGCCAGTGACAGCAACCGACCTGCCGGCCAAAAGACCGGGTGCGAAGTTACGGTGCGTCTATGTCGTCAACACCGATCACCGCTCGCCGCGCCAACCTCTTGTCGCGAATCGTCTTGTGCGTTGCGGCTCTCGCCGCGGTCATTGCCGTGACCGTCGGTGCTCAAGCAACAAGCGAAGCGCAGTCTTCGCAAGGGTCGTGCCCAACTGACATGGTCATCGCTGCAGACGGAGTCTCGTGCATAAGCGCCAGTGTCGACGAGAACATCACGGTGACGACCAGCTGTGTTCAAGGTGTGCTGTCCGCCGACGGTCAGACCTGTGTCGTGCCACGAATCGACCAGCCAGAACCGGCCGCTCCCGCAACGCAACCAGCGCCAGCGCCAGCCGTGGCAACGACCGGCTCGACCGTCGTATTCACTGGCTAACAGCACTGCGGTAACGTTGAGCCATGACACGTCAGCCGCCGATTGACTACATCACACGCATCACATCGCAGTACGAGTCGCTGGGGTACGGCCGCTACGACTGGCTCCACTCAGATACGCCATCGGCGGTGAACGCACTGCCAAAGCCGCTCAGCGAATGCAAGCTCGGCGTGTTAGCCACAGGCGGGGTTTACCGCGAAGGTCAAACCGCGTTCACCTACAAAGACGACACGACCTACCGGGCAATCCCTTGTGACACCAACGCCGCCGACCTCCGCGCCACCCATTTCGCCTATGACCTCACCGGCGCCCGCGAAGACATCAACGTCGTGTTCCCCATCGACATTCTGCGATCGCTTGTGGCTGACGGCACCGTGGGCGAACTCGCTCCAAACCTGTTCACCTGCATGGGCGGCATCTACTCCCAACGTCGGGTACGCGAAGAACTTGCCCCGGCGATCGTCGAACGATGTCTCGCCGACGAGATCGATGTCGTCTTACTCATTCCCGTTTGACCGGTCTGTCATCAGACCGTGAGTCTGATCGCACGAGCACTTGAAGAAGTCGGCATTGCCACAACGAGCATCTCGACCTCAAGAGATATCACCGTCGCCGCCCGCCCAGCCCGGTCAGTGTTTGTCGACTTCCCGCACGGACACACCACCGGGCGAGTCGGCGACCTCAGCACAGGCGAAACCATCGTGCGAGCGGCCCTCGACCTGTTGACATCAACCACTGCTGACCTGGTAGTTGACCTCGATCTGCAATGGGCGGCAGACGACAGCTGGAAGATCGGTGTCTACGAATCAGTTCCCACCGCAGACGGCGGATCCACAATGACCGACTCGCGAGTCGAGCGCTACGACGCCCCGCAATTTCAGGCCGCGTCTGACGTCGAGGCCGCCGCAGAATCGCACGCCGGTCAAGACTGCCTTGTATGCATCGGTATCGACATCTGACAAGCACGTATGCGACAAGCCACGTGCGCGTCTCACGGGCGAAGTGACGAATAGGAGCACGCAATGACGATCAACCGAACCGCCGTAACCGAGGTCGCCGCGGCGTCATCGGCCGCCGCCGCCCAACACTTCAGCTCCCTTCTTGCCTTTGAAACTGACTGCTGGGATGTACACGAGTCCCTCGCTGGGGAACCAGACTTCGTGCTCCTCGATGTTCGTGGCGAGGGCGGATATGCCGCCGGACACATCAGCGGAGCAATCCATCTGCACCACGCACAAATCAACGACAGCAACCTGCAGGCGTACAAAGCCGACACCGTCTTTGTCGTCTATTGCGCGGGTCCGCACTGCAACGGAGCCGACCGCGCCGCGCTGCGGTTGGCCAACCTCGGTCGTCCCGTCAAGAAGATGATCGGCGGCGTAACCGGGTGGCTCGATGAGGGGTTCGAGCTCGTCACGACCTAACCCGACCAGGCACCGTTACAGAAGCCTGGTGCATGCAAAAGGGGGGTAGTCGTGTGACGGCGGAGTCGAGACGTGCCATTGTGTGACATGGCAACAGCACGTGAACGACTACGTGAATCGGCGCTCAAGATTCCCACCAGCCGTTGGTTTCGCGCCGTAGGTCCCAAGACGATTCCAGCCATGCATCGCGCCATGGCACGAGTCAGCGGCGGACGCTTCCACCCCGGCGCGACCATCATTGTTGAGACAACCGGAGCCCGCACCGGAGCCCTGCGCGAGACGCCACTCGAAGCCGTTGCCCAACCTGATGGCGGCTGGCTCGTGGTCGGAAGCAACTTCGCGCAACAGCATCACCCCGCCTGGACGTGGAACCTGCTCGCTGAACCAAACGCCACCGTGACGCGCAATGGCATCGTCACGCCGGTAACCGGCACCATGCTGGCCGGCGAAGAACGACAGCAGGCCTGGACCCAGGCAATCGCGCAGATGCCGGTGTGGCGCGACTACACGTCGATAACCGATCGCGAATTCCGGTTGTTTCGCCTCGACCCGGTTGTCGACATCTGAGGCACAAAGTCAATGAGCGGTACCAAGGTCGTGTGGTCACCGTCGGCTGGCCACCGTCGTGCCGCCACCGACCTGGCCGCAACGTTGGCGTTTTTGGCGCCGTGAGTCAGCAGGGGGCGAGTCGTTTGATCAGCGCCGCGGTGGTCTTGGCAGTGGCGTCCTTTTTCGCCTCGGCGTTGGCGGTAATCGCATCGACAACAGCAGGCGCAACCGTGTTTGAAATTCCGAGAGCGCGTCGCAATTCCTGGCCATGCACGGCGATTTCCGTTAACGGAAGCCCAGGGCCTTCGCCAGGGGGCGACCAGCGAGAGTCGGCATTGGCACGCAGCGTGTTGATCAACTCGGTCGCGGACCGCTCTGCGAGTTTGGGAGCGAAGCCATTGTTCACCTTGTCGATGTTGCCGCGGTTGCGCATGAGCGACAGTACGTAACGAGGAGTCGGAACCAGAAACGGCAGCACGATATGGCCCAGAAGTTCCTTCGAACTCCAGCCGACGAGTCCCGACGCACCGGCCAGTTGGTCTTCGGTTACGCCCGCGAGGTCGTTTACCAATGCCAGACGCTCTGACTCGATCAAGCGCCACACGACGTCGTCTTGGGCGGCCTTTTCGGCCTTTGATGTTTTGGTTGCCATCGGGGCTGCTCCTTTGGGTTGCACAGCTCAACGCCGTGGTTTCGGCAACCGCGATGGCTGCCGTTCAGAGTCATGACGCAACCGTTTGACAATTTCGACACTCGATCGGTGAAAATCTAGCTTGAAGCCTGGCATGACCTCGACGAGTTCTCCGCACAGTCAGACCGGGCCCCACCACGCCACCGTCGTCAACGTGTTGGGCGGAATCTCAGTGAAGCCGCCATCGCGAATCTGAACGCAGGAGCGTGCTTCGAGTTGCGGCCACAACTCGATGCTCGCAAACACGATCTCAACCGGACAGCCCGCTTCATGCCAGGCCGCCCGAACTTCGGGTTCGCCCAACATCCAGACGCGTTGCCCAGCATGGGCGAACTGGGCCGCTTGTTTGCCCCACGACATCTCGACATGAGGCGTGATGGCGATGCACATAGTCGACGCAGTGACGCTGGTGCTCACGCGATCTGCGAGTGTCACCGGGGCAAGAGGCGACGACTGGATCTGCAACCTTGTGATCTCTGCAGGGGCCTGGTTCATCGGCCCCGGCACAAAGGCGCGAACCTCGGCGCCGTCACGTTCAACGGTCACCCCAGGTACTGCCTGCGCCCGATCCCAGGCCGAGGCTCGCCCGCGCCGAACCAGTTTGCGTATGCGCGCCCCGTTCCACGAGGCCACCGCGTCGTGCCAGTCGCCGCCAAACTGGCTCTGCTCGTGCGCTAGTAGTCCGATTGTCGCTAACACCGTCGAAGCACAAATCGCCGGCACCGTCGGCGGAGTCAGCTTCTCGACCCGGACGGCTAGCTGCAACGCAAGAGGCGATTCGTCGTCGTTCACATCAATTGTGTCGAGGGCGACAGGTGTGTCCTCAGGATCCATGCACGCCATGATGGAGGTGTGACGAACGAACTGCTCCCCAGCGAGACCGCCCGGTTCGAAGAGGTATGCCGGTTTGGTATGGAACGCCTTGAGTCGCTCGCGACCACGATCGCATTGGCCTTTGCCGACGACCCCATATGGCAATGGCTTTTCGGCACTGAAACCACGCTCACGCTCGAACAAGGCCTACCTCTAAGCCGATACTTCGTCTCGCAGATGACTGCACCCAACGAGCTTCACGGCTTCCGGCACCACGAAGCTGTGGCTTTGTGGACAGCGCCTGGCAACGAAGACGCGCCGAGTTCGGTACTCAACGACGAGTTGGCGCTCGCCGCATTTGGTCCGGGGACCGAAATCGATATCGACAAGGGGCCAGCGATCACCGCGGTCATGCACGAAGCCCGGCCAGCCGAGCCGCACTGGTACCTGGGCATCATTGCCGTGGCCCCTGGTCGCCACGGCCAAGGTTTCGGGGGGCGACTGCTGCAGACCATGCACGATCGGTGTGATCGGCTAGGTCTGCCCGCCTACCTCGAATCAAGCAACCCGCGCAACCACAGCCTCTATCTGCGCCACGGCTACCTCGAGCAGGGCGAAATTTCAGCGGCGGGTTCGCCGCCGCTCATGTGTTTCCTGCGACAGCCCCGCCCGATCGGCGACTGATAGAGCCAGCTGGTTGATCAGTCGTCGGCTTCGTCGGTCATCACCATGTCGAACCGTTCGGCACAGTCGGGGCACCGGTAGGCCACAAAGTCCCCGGGCTGAAACGGGTCGTCGGCCGGACGCTGCGTGAGCCGATAACAGGTGCCTTGACACTCGACACATACGATTTCGTCTGGAACCTGCACAAACCGACAGTATCTGCGGCACTCTTTTGTCATGCGAATTGTGGCCGGAACCGCCGGCGGACGCCGCCTTGTCGTGCCAGCTGGTGACACCACCCGGCCCACGACCGATCGGGTGCGCGAAGCGATCTTCAACGCGTTGTTCAGCCTTGACCTGCTCGAAGACCGCACGTTCGCTGACCTTTTCTGCGGAAGCGGAGCGCTCGGCCTCGAAGCACTCAGCAGGGGAGCAGCGCATGTGACCTTTGTCGAACGCGACCGGGCGGCGCTCGACGCGGTACGAACGAACATCGACACGATCGGCTTCGCTGCTCAATCTGCGGTGCACGCTGGCGATGCCGTCACCTGGCTTGGCGCCAGCGTGTCGGTCGATGTGGTGCTCGCAGATCCGCCGTATGACTTTGATCAGTGGTCGCAGCTGCTTCATGCCGCTGACCGCGCCGGTGCCGAGTTCGTCGTCGCGGAGACCGGTAAACAGGTTCCCGACTTCGACGATTGGTCGATCCTTCGCCAACGCGGCTACGGCAGTACGGTTGTGACGTTCCTGGCTCGACCCTCTGAGGATGCCCTATGACACGAGTGCTGTATCCGGGATCATTTGACCCGATTCACAATGGCCACGTCGAGATTGTCGAAACGGCGGCCAAGGTCTTCGACGAAGTCATCGTCGCCGCGGTCGGAAACCCGCAGAAGACCTCAGGCCTTTTTACCCTCGATGAGCGCCAAGAGCTGATGTCGGAAGTGTTTGCTGACCTTCCAAACGTGCGTGCTGTCACCCACTCGACGCTCGTAGTCACGCTTGCCCAGGCCGAGCAAGTCGACTTCATCATCAAGGGGCTACGCGCCGTCAGCGACTTCGAGAGCGAGCTTCAAATGGCACAGATCAACAAACAGTTGTCCGGTGTCGAAACGATGTTCCTACCGTCGACATCGGCAAGTTCATTTATTGCGTCCAAGTACGTTCGCGAGATCGGAAAGTTCGGCGGAGACATCACCTCGATGGTTCCTGGTCCGGTTGCTGTGCGGATGCGTGCCAAACTGGTTGATAGTGACTGATTCAGGACAGTACAACGAACCTCAAGACGGCCAATCGGCACAGCAGCTTCCGGCCGCTGGCGTCACCGAACTCGTGGCCGAGCTTCGCCAGGTCATCGAGTCGGCACGTGGGCTACCTCTGTCGGCCAGCTCGGCGATCAACAAGGCTGAAATCGTCGAAATGATCGACCAGATCCAACACAACATGCCCGATGAATTGCGTTCAGCTCGCTGGCTACTCAAAGAGCGCGACGAGTTCCGCGCCAAGATGCGACGCGAAGGCGATGAGATTGTTGCGTTGGCCCGCAATCGTGCCGAGCAAATGGTGCAGCGCACCCAGGTGGTTAAGGCCGCCGAAGCCCGCGCCCGCAAGATCACCGAACAGGCCGAAGCCGAGTCACGACGTCTTCGGCTCGAGGCCGAAGACTATTGCGACCAGAAACTTGGCAGCTTCGAAAATGTGTTGCAACGTACGTTGCAACAGGTCGGTGCTGGTCGGGCCAAGCTCCAAGGCAACTTGCTTGACCAACTCGGCGACGAGCCCACAAACAGCGACCCGCAGCCCGCGGCACCTGCCCCCGGCGAGTTCGACGAGTCGCATCAACAACACCAGGCGCACTGACTTGCCGAAGTCTCCTTGGATCGTCGACATCACGCCGCTCAAAAGAGTGCCGGGTGTACAGCGCCCGTTCGTGCAACGCTGCGATCTCGCCGAAAGGCCAGAATCGGTCGACGCCATGCAACTTTCGTCGGCAGGCGTTGTCGCCAACGAAGTACGTCTTGAACTCAAGCTTGAAGTCGCCGGAGAAGAACTCGTTGTCACCGGGTCAGTCGCGGCCGAATGGACTGGCCCGTGCCGACGCTGCCTCGAGCCGCAAGCAGGGGAGACCCTCATTGACATTCGTGAGATCTTCGAAAAGCGTCCGGTCGAGGGCGAGACCTATCGTCTCGACGAGAACGAAGTCGACCTTGAACTGATGGTGCGCGAAGCCGTGCTGCTGCACCTGCCTGTCGCCCCGCTGTGTGGCGAAGACTGCCTTGGTCCCGACCCCGACAGATTCCCTGCGACGGTCGCTGCTGACCCAGACCCCACCGAACTGTCATCGGCGCCTGCTGGAGACCCCCGATGGGGAGCGCTCGACGCCCTGAAATTCGAAGATCCGAGTTCCTGACGGTTCTGTCGTGCCCAGCGCACAGCAAACACGATCTGAAACGGTAGTCTTGCGGGTCGTCCGTACCGAGGGAGTTGCCAGTGGCTGTTCCAAAAAAGAAGATGTCCAAGGCCAAAACGAGGGCCCGTCGGGCTTCAGCCTGGTCTCTCCAAGCGCCATCGCGCAGCGTCTGCCCGAACTGTGCCGCAGTAAAGGTCCCACACCGTGTGTGTGGCGCCTGCGGTCACTATGGCGGCCGTCAGGTAATTGAAATCGACTGAGCCCATGTTGCCTGTCGCGGTCGACGCCATGGGCGGCGACCATGCTCCTTCGGCGATTGTCGCTGGAGCGCAATTAGCTTCCGATGCGGGCATTCCCGTCATTCTTGTTGGCCGCGCGGCTGACATTGGCGAGACCGACCTTGAGATAATCGAGGCATCAGAAGCGATCGCGATGGATGCCGACCCCACGAAAAGCGTGCGGTCGATGAAAGATTCGAGTCTGGTTCGCTGCGCCGAAGCAGTGCGTGACGGCCGTGCCTCGGGCATGGTGAGCGCCGGCAACACCGGCGCAGCGCTCACGGCGGCCACCTTGCGCATGCGACGCATCCCGGGAGTTGCTCGGCCCGCAATCGCCACACCGCTTCCGAACTTCGGCGATGATGGCACCCCAAATATCTTGATCGACGCGGGCGCCAACATCGATTGCGCCCCCGAATTGCTGGCTCTCTTCGCCCGCATGGGAGCGATCTATGCGCGCACCCGGTTCGGCATCGAAGCACCAACGGTCGGACTTCTCGCCAACGGCGAAGAGGCGTCAAAAGGTTCGCCGCTGACCAAGGCGGCCTTCCCGCTACTCGAGGAAGCAGCCTGGCAACAAGAAACCGGAGCGCGATTCATCGGCAACGTCGAGGGCAATGACCTACTCGGAAAGGCTGCTGACGTCATTGTGACTGACGGGTTTACCGGAAACGTCGCCCTGAAGTCGCTCGAAGGCGCAGCCAAGGCAATCGTCGCGGCGCTGCTTGGGGCCTTTGATAGCTCCGATGACGCCCGCAAGGGGGCGCAGCTGCTGCTTCCGGCGCTGGCGCCGGTCTATGAGCGCATGAACCCCGACACGGTCGGCGGCGCGGCCTTGGTCGGTGTCCGCGGCATCTGCATGATCAGCCACGGCTCATCGTCGGCCAATGCCATCTTTCACGCGATCAAGACCGCCCACGAACTGGCCGAGAGCGGTCTTGTTCAGGAGTTAAGCGCTTCGTTGTCTGAGGGCTGACTCGCAGCCCAAGCGCAAACGACTAGTCGCGTGAGAGCTGCATGAACAGACGCAGCACGTACCAGAACATGGTCATGAGCGAGCCGAACAGCTGAATTGCAGCTGCCACGTGAGCGTTGGCGGGGTAGCTGCGCACGATCGCCTGTGTTTGGTACAAGATGGCTGCGCCCGATACAGCGATCATGCCTACCGAGAACCACACGCCCAAGTTCCAGCCGAACAAGAGCGCACCCACGATTAGAAGCAGGCCTGCGCCGAATCCCCACATGACGAGGGGACGAAGAAACGACAGATCCTTACGAGTGACAAAGGCGATCACGGTCAAGAAACCGAAACCGAGGGCGGTCACCGCGACAGCTCCGGCCAGCGTGCTCTTGGAATCGGAGACGTTGTAGACCTGGTAGATCATCGGGGCAAACAGCAGTGAGTACAACGCTGAGGTTCCGAAGAGCCCCGCGTATTGCCGTGGAGGATTGTCGAGTTGGTTGGCGGCTTGAGCCACGAACCACTGGCCACCCATAAATGCGCCCAGGAAGAGCAGCCAACGGCCGCCACTGGCGAAGAAGAAGTCATAGAGCCGCTCGGCGACGCCGATCTGGAACAAGAGCACTTCGAAGATGACAAAGGCGACAACCGCGGCCAGCACGTGTTGGTACACGCGCATCACAAATGTGGCGCGGTCTTCGGTTTCGAGTTGGATGGCCGGTGTGGCCGTTTGAAGAGCAGTCATGGAATAGGAACCTCCGGAAGATTTAACAAGATAGCGGGCTGCTGCATTCCCGCCCGGCATGGCCTCGTAGGCACGATGACCTCAACAGCGACGGCGTCAACAACGATGAGCTCACGAAAGGAGCGCAGCGATTCGGTCTTTGGGTCGGCCAATGATTGCGGTCTTGCCCTTGACCACAATTGGCCGCTGCAGCAGCGCCTTGTGCTGCACGAGCAGATCGATGACCGCATCTGGGTTTCCGACGTAATCATCGGGATTCAGCTCGAGTTTTTTGAACTTGGAATCTTTGCGAACCAGATCTTCGACCGGATCTTCAAGCCCGGCGACAATCGCCTCGAGCGCCGCTCGGTCTGGCGGTTCCTTCATATACAGCACAACATCTACGTCGATTCCAAGATCCTCAGCGACCGCCAAGGCATTTTTGGAAGATCCTCAATGCGGGTTGTGGTAAATCGTGACCGTTGCCATGTTTGCAGCCTTTTGACGTTTGTTCCTGCGAGAGCTGCTCGATGCAGCGTCTCTAGAACGCACGATAGTGGTTGCCGAAGATGGCCCGCCCGATTCCCGTGTTTCGCTCCGCTCCTGTTTCGCACGGAAGACGCACGAGAATCAACGAATTAGCTGTCGTGTGCCGAAATCAGGGTATCGGAGGGCCCTATGGCCCAAAAATTGCCAGAAATTCGATACACTGCGCCCGCTTCCAGCCCTATTGCGTCACTAGGAGTGCTGCCATGCCCGCAGAAACCCACGTGAATTCGAGTCCCATGGATCGTACAGAAATCGTCGCCCTCGTCAGAGATCGACTTGCAGAAATACTCGAGGTTGAACCGTCTTCGATCAACGAAGGCGACAGCTTCGGCGACGACCTCGAAGCTGACTCGCTCGCGCTGATTGAACTCGTCGAAGCAATCGAAGAAGAGCTAAGCGAACGCACGGTCGGTTTCCGCATCGACGATGAAGACCTCGAAGATCTTCGCACCGTCCGCGACGCTGTGGACTACATCAACAACCGAGTCAACGCTGCGTAACGAGGCGGCTTCGACCCGTCTGTCGATCGCACTGGGGCACGACTTCGATGACCCTGCGTTGCTTCAGCTCGCGCTCGCACATCGCAGTTGGTGTGCTGAGCACAACCAGCCGGCTTCAAACGAACGCCTTGAGTTTCTCGGCGACGCGGTGCTCGGCATGGTTGTCGCTGACGAGGTCTACCGCCGGTTCCCTGAACTTCCCGAGGGCAAGCTGGCCAAGCTGCGCGCCGGTGTTGTGAATGCAAACGCATTGGCTGACATCGCTCGCCAGGTCAACCTCGGCGATGCCATGTTGCTTGGCAAAGGCGAACGCACAACCGGCGGGGCCGACAAGCAATCGATACTTGCTGACGCTCTCGAAGCCGTGATTGGTGCAGTGCACCTCGACGCAGGGCTTGAAGTAGCGACGAGCATGATCGTGCGACTGTTTGGCCCCATGATTGAAGAAACCGCGTTGCAAGGACCTGGCGGTCGCGATCACAAGACTCGCCTGCAAGAACTCGCCGTCGCCTTTTCAGACGTTCCTCCCGCCTACCGAATTGCGGCCGAGGGGCCCGACCACGCCCGAATGTTCAACGCCGATGTGATCGTCGCCCACGAAGTACTCGGATCCGGCACCGGGTCGTCAAAAAAGGAAGCAGAACAGCAAGCCGCTGGTCAAGCCGTAGAAGCCCTGCAGGCACGGATCAGCGCAGGCGACTCGGCCGTCGAGCCCGCTACTGGTTCACATGCCTCAACCGCTGAATCACCTGCCGAAGACTCTTCGACAGACCTGAGTAACCCAAAATCTGGAGCAGAAACCGCAGCGCAAGCCGTGGTCGACGCTCAAACTGAATCGACCACTGAAAGACGAGCATCATGATCTTCCTGCCAGAAGCAGAGATCGTCCGCCGAGAACTCGAACGCGAAGTCGTTGGTCGCAAGATCAAAGACGTCACTCTCAACGTAGCCAAGGTCGTGGCCCGATCAGGGAACCGCACAGTTGTCGCCAAAGCCCTCACGGGCGTCAAGCTCGATGCGCTCGTTCGCGTCGGGACACATCTGGTGTTCGACCTCGACAGCGGTCAACGTCTGGTGATCGCACTAGCGCCGAGCACCTCTGTACGGCGAAACACTGGACGTGACAAAGAAGAACCAAGCACTGTGGTGATTCTCGCGTTCACCCAAGGCGGACATCTGCGACTTATCGACAACAAGAACGGCGTCGAGATGTTCCTCGTAGACGGCGACCAGCCGATCGAAGAAACCGTGCCAGAAATTGGGTCGGCTGGCATGGACCCGCTTGCTGCGCCGATGGCATGGACCGACTTCGGTCGCAAAGTGCTCGGCCACGACGTCAAGCTCAAAAGCCTGCTTACCGACAACTCGATCATTGTCGGGCTCGGCGACATCTATAGCGACGAAATCTTGTTCGAAGCTGGTCTTCGCTACGACCGCCTGTCGGGCGGCTTGAACACGCAGGAACTTCGACGCTTCTACCGCTCGGTCGTAACCGTGCTCAATGATGCCGTGAAGTACCGAGGCACGTCGATCGAATCATCGCCATGGCTCGATCCTCATGGTGAGCCGGGTAACTACCAAGACCACCTACAGGTCTATGGCAAGCATGGTCAACTCAGCCCTCGGTCGCGTCAACCTCTGGTTCGCACGAAGTACTCGAGTCGTTGGACATACTTCTGCGAACAGAGCCAGGTCTGAGTCAGAAACCCCAGCAAATTCGTACGCTTGTGCGTGAGAGCCAGCTCGGCTGATTAGGGTCATTTCCGCGTGTTTCTGAAGAGCCTTTCGATCAAGGGATTCAAGTCGTTTGCGTCTCCGACGCGCCTCGACTTCGAACCTGGCGTGACCGTCGTAGTTGGCCCGAATGGCAGTGGTAAATCCAACGTTGTCGATGCCATAGCCTGGGTGCTTGGCGCCCAGCGCCCAAGCGCGGTGCGGTCGCAGAAGATGGACGACGTTATCTTCGCGGGAACCACCCGCATGAAGGCCCTCGGGCGAGCTGAAGTGGCGCTTACCATCGACAACACGTCAAAAGTCATACCGATCGAGTTTGACGAAGTGACGATCACCCGCCGGCTATTCCGCACCGGCGACAGCGAATACGAAATCAACGGGGTTGGTTGTCGACTACTCGACATTCAAGACTTGCTGAGCGACAGCGGCGTAGGCCGCCAGCAGCACGTGATCATTTCGCAAGGTCAAATCGATGCCGTGCTCAACGCCCGCCCCGAAGAACGCCGAGCGATCATCGAAGAAGCCGCCGGCGTTCTGAAATATCGGCGTCGCAAAGAGAAAAGCGAACGGCGCCTTGAGTCGACGCAGGCCAACCTGACCCGACTCGGTGATCTGTTGCGCGAGGTGCGCCGCCAGCTCAAACCGCTCGAACGCCAAGCCGAAGCTGCTCGGCGACATGGCGGTCTCATTGGCGAGCTGACAACGCTGCGGGTACACCTCGTGGGTCGCGAGATCGCCGACTTACGGGAACGGCTACAGGCATCAACCGTTGAACGCCAGCAGTTCCAAACCCGCCATAAGGACCTCAGCAGACGACTCGAAGAACTCACGACGACGGTTCGGTCAGCCGAGCTAAAGCTCACTGAAGCGGGCGCCGACGACACGGGAACAGTGCTGGCCCGATGCGAGAGCCTTCGCGAACGACTCAAGGGCGTCGATGCGGTTCTTGCCGAACGGGTTCGCAGCATCGATAGCGACCGTCAAGCGACCGCCGACGGAGCAGTGATTTCGGCACTTGAGGCCGACCGTGAACAGATCCAGCGTGAGCTGGCCGATGTCGACGCCCGCGAAACGCTGCTCACCGAAGAAGCGATTCGCGTCGCCGATGCCGAACAAGCAATCGTCGCTGACCGTGAAAAGTTCGACGCAACGTGGTCCGAAGACGGCAATACCGCAGCTGACGAGGGCTCCAAGGTGCGCGGAGAGCTCGCGGCGCATAGTCGAAACCTTCAACTGCTCGAAGCTGAGCGCAGCCGACTGGTTGCAAAGAGCGAGGGCCGGCGTACCGAAGCGAGCGCAGGAACCGGCGAAGCTGAACAGCTCCGCACCCGCATGGCCGAGATCGAAGCGCTCGAAAGCAAGTTGATCGCTGACCTCGACGAAGCCGAAGAACTGCGCTCGCACCGTCAGGAAACCCACAGCGACCTCGCCGCCTCGCTCGATGCCGCTCGCGAAGCCCGATCGACGTGGCAGGCCCGGGTCGAAGCGCTCACCATGGCGCTTGACGAGATCCGCTCGCGTTCCGGCGCGCAAATAGTCGCCGATGTTGACGGCGTGCTCGGCCCGCTGCTCGACATGGTCGAAATCGATGATGGCTACGAGACCGCTGTGGCTGCAGCCCTCGGGGCAGCCGCCCACGCCGTGGTCGTCGACAGCATGGCATCTGCCGAAGCTGCCGCTGCAGCTCTCATCGAAGCAGCGACATCAGGACTGCTTCTCGCCGTGCCGGCTGGCACCGGCGTCGCTGATATTGCTGTTGATTCGCTTCGCAACCACGTGCGAGGTCGCAACGCTGATATCGATCGCCTGCTCGATATCCAACTCGGCTCCTATGTGGTGCGAGAACGATTTGACGAAGCCGTTCGCCTCGCGGTCGATGACGACCAGGCGCGCATCGTCACCATCGACGGCGCTTCGTTCAGCCCGCAAGGTTGGCGCGTGGGGGCAGAACGTCTTGCCGCTACGGGTGTCGCACTCGACGAGGCCCAGGCCGAAGCGCTTACGGCATCGACCCGCGTTGATCAGCTGGTAACCGAAGTCGCGGCCGCCGCCGGTGAACTCGACGAGTCGACTAAGGCAGCAGCAAAGGTTCAAGCTGAGCTCAACGTGCTCGACGATCAAATCGTTTCGACGGGCGAGCGTCTTGCTGCGGTGCAACGCGTTGCTCAACAAGTCTCGACTGACCTCGCATCGATGGCTGCTCGGCTGTCAGAAATCGACGAACGGCTTGACGGCGACGCAGAACGTACCAGTGCTCTCGAGGCCCGTCTCGTCGAGCTCGAAGCAGACGAACAACAGCAGGCCGAACAGCTGCAGTTGATGAAAACCGATCAGACCCGTATCGAGGAACAAACCCGAATTATGCGCGGTCTGCGCAACGACATTGACGTTCGCACTAAGGCAATCTCAGACCGCCGAGCGTTCCTCCATGAGCGTCTCGGCGACGTGCAGCAACGGCTTGGTCGGCACACGGCACAAACCCGCGAAGCGCCCGAAGCCCGGCTGGCGATTGCGAACGACATGCGCGTACGGCTGTCGGCCCGGCAAGCGGAGCTGGACACATGGATCTCGTCGCTTCGGGAGCAGCGCCAACGCCAATCCGACGCAGTGAGTGCGGTCGCCGGTGAACTCGATGCGGCTCGCACAGAACGTACATCTGTCGATGACGAGCTGCGATCACTTACTGAGCGCCAAGCCAAGCGCGACGTGCACGAGGCCGAATTCACGGTGCGTCTCGAATCGGCGACCGAAACCTTGCGCCGCGACCTATCGGTCGAGATCGGCGAAGCGATCAGAACTGCCGCTCCGCCGCTTCCCGAAGGCATGTCAGCGTCTGCTCGCGTCAACGAACTTGAGCGTGAACTGCGCATCATGGGTGCGATCAATCCTCTTGCGCTCGAAGAGTTCGATGCCTTGACCGAGCGGCACGATTTCTTGCAGGGCCAACTCGATGATGTGAAGTCATCGCGCCGCGAACTCGCCAAAGTGATCCGCGCCATCGACGACGAAATCGTGCAGGTTTTCACCCAGGCTTATACCGATGTGGCAACGAACTTCACTGACCTGTTCGGCCTGCTGTTCCCAGGTGGTACTGGCGGCCTGACGCTTACGCTTCCTGACGACCCACTCAACACCGGAATCGAAGTCGAAGCCCGACCTAGCGGTAAGAACGTGCGCAAGCTCTCGCTGCTTAGCGGTGGCGAACGCTCGCTGACAGCGCTCGCCTTTTTGTTCGCTGTGTTCCGTAGCCGGCCATCGCCGTTCTACGTCATGGACGAAGTCGAGGCAGCGCTCGATGATGTGAACCTGCATCGCTTCCTTGGCCTTGTGAGTGAGTTCCGCGACGAAGCCCAGCTCATTATTGTGAGCCACCAGAAACGCACGATGGAAGCCGCGGACTGTCTATACGGCGTGACCATGAAGCCAGGTGAGAGCTCACGGGTTGTCAGCGAACGACCGGGCGCCGACATGAGCGCGTATGTCGACGGGCCGAGTGAATCCTCGCAAGCAGAGCCATCGGTGGTCTGAGGTGAGTGCCGCTTCGCCTGATCTGTGTGGCAACGAAGAAATGCTGTCGCGTTCGGTCGACCTTGATGGGCTCCGAGTGCTCGATGTTGGCTGCGGAGCAGGGCGCTTGGTGCGCCACCTCGTAGAGCAAGGTGCCGATGCCACAGGTATCGAGTGCGGCGAGGCAATGCTTGAACGAGCTATTGACGCCGACCCGACTCAGGCCGATCGGTTTGTTGCAGGTGTTGGGCAAGACTTGCCCTTCGACGATGCATCATTTGATCTCGTGACGTTCTTCTATTCGCTGCACCACGTGCCCCATGAATTCATGGGCGCCGCATTGGCCGAGGCCGCTCGGGTGCTGCGCCCGCAAGGTCTCATCTGGGTGCTCGAACCCGTTCCATCGGGCCCAGGATTCGAGACGTTCCGAGTGGTTGATGATGAGACCGAAGTGCGCACAAGGGCGCAAGAAGCGCTTGATGCTTTCAGTGCCTCGGCGGTGTGCGACGAACTCGCCATGCTCAGCTACGACACCGAATACCGCTACGTCGACTTCGAGGAGTGCAAGGCTGACGTGATCGGCATCGATTCAGATCGGGCAGTCACGGTCGCAGAGGTCGAAGATGAATTCGAACGTCGCTTCCTGGCCAACGGCGACCGTCGTTCTGACGGTTGGTGGTTTCGACAACCGGTCCTGGCTCGCCGATTTGCCTTGGTGTAGTTCGCTACGGAAGCCGGTTGCTGAACGCCAGCGATAACGCTGCAGCGATCAGAATCAAAATCATCGCTCGGCCCGAGAACCATGACGACACGAGCACGCGTTGTTCCTCGGTCGCAACGGCGCTGCCGATATCGGCGTAGATGTCTTTGAGTTCTTCGGTCGTTGCCGCCTCAAAAAATTCACCACCGGTGCCGTCGGCGATCGCTGCGAGGGCCTGGGCGTTGACCGGCACGGAGTACGGGCGAGGGTCGCCCGGGATCTCGATGATGCCCTCGTCGGTACCGAAGGCAATCGTCGAGACGCTAATACCCGCGGCGCGGGCCGCTTCGACTGCAACCTCGTCAGGACGCCCAACGGTGGTTTCTCCGTCGCTCATAAGCACGATGCGAGCGGGTGGGGCAGAGCCGTCGACGTCGATGATGAATCCGTTCAGCGAGTCGAGGCTTGCGGCAATGGCCTCGCCAATAGCGGTCGCCTCACCGAGTTCAAGCCCGAGTATTGCAGCCCGGACCGCTGCGCGATTTGTGGTCGGCGGAACTCGAACGGTCGCAATTCCGTTGAAGCTCACCAGCCCAAGGTTGATCTGGTCTGGAACTTCGTCGAGAAAAGACACAGCGGCTTCTTTGGCGCCGTCGATACGAGTTGGACGCACATCTTCGGCCTGCATCGACAACGACGTGTCAATAGCGAGCATGACGGTAGCCCGCTCGCTTGGGACCTGTGACAGCGCCGCCGGTTCGGCATAACTGAGGATCAGCAAGGCCAGCCCACCAAGCAGGAAAAACGCAGGAAGATGGCGACGCCAGTTCGGCCGTTGCGGCGCGATCTTGTCGAGGAGTTCGACATTGGTGAACCGAATGGCGGCACGCTGGCGCAATAAGGCGACGACGACGTAACCGACGGCGACGGCGAGCAACGCCAGTAACCACCAGAGTCGGCCCACTTGCAGGAACTCAAGATTGTTGGGCGGGTTGAAGCCCGATTGCCACAGTCCGGTCTCGTCGCTGGTCATGATGCCCGTCCTGCGAGATCGCGTCGCGTCGCTACGAAACGCACCATGTCAAGCAGCCAGTCACGGTCGGTGCTGAGTTGCAGGTGCGCCGTTCGAGTCGCTCGTATCGCAGCCGCGATATCTGAACGCTGTTCGACTGCCGCGGTCGCATAGCGCTCGCGAACCTTGCGTCGCTGCGTGTGTACTTCGCGCTGAGCGCCAGTTTCAGGGTCGACGACCGAGATCGTGCCAACGTTGGGCAACTCGAGCTCTCGAGGATCAACAATTTCGACAGCGATTGTCTCATTTCGTACCGCGACAAGTCGTAGCTCGTCAGCCCACGGACTGCCGTCGATGAAGTCGCTGATCACGACTCGCAGCCCGCGTCGGCGGTGCTTGCCGCGAAGACGGGCGACCCCCTCGGCAAATGTCGTTGTTTGCGATGATGCTCGCGGCGCGGTCAGAACCTGCTCGACCACGTACATGACATGATCGCGGCCCTGACGCGCCGGGATGCTCTCGATGCCATCAGGACGAATCAGTTCCGCTCCGAAACGGTTGCCAATGCGCAGGGTCAAAAAGCCCATAGCGGCGGTGGCAGCAGCCGCTAGGTCGCGCTTTTCACTCGACGCTGTTCCAAAGTCGAGGCTTGGCGACAGATCGGCAGCGACGGTTGTTTCAAGCTCGCGATCGGCGATTGTTTGTCTGATATATGGCTCGGTCATTCGTGCTGTCACGTTCCAGTCGATGCGACGCACGTCATCGCCGGGTGTATACCGGCGGGTCTCGCCCGGCTCAGACCCATGGCCAGGAACCAAACCGCGATAGTCGCCTTGCAAAAGTCCATCGAGGCGCATCGTGACATCGAGCTCAAGCTGGCGCAGCACATTTGCTACGACATCTTTGCGGTCGAGGTATGGGTGAGTGGCCGTCTGCAAAGCGGGTTTTTGGCGGCGCAACATTGGCAGCTACCTAGTTGGCAGCGAGGCCGTAGGTCGGCTCTTGCGACGGCGCAATGTTTGGGGCGGGAACGGTCGACAAAATGCCAGCAACAACATGGTCGGCGGTTACATCTCGGGCGATGGCTTCATAAGACAACACCAATCGGTGGCGCATGACCTCGGGCGCAATATCAAACACGTCTTGAGGGAGCACATAGGACCGATTGCGGATCACTGCCAATGCTCGTGCAGCACGGACCAAGCCGAGGCTTGCCCGAGGGCTGGCTCCATAGGAGATCAACGGCGCGAGGTCACCGAGGCCGAAAGCGGCAGGATCGCGAGTCGCTAGCGTAAGACTCACCGCATAGTCGACAACGTTGCGGTCGACATGCACGTCGTTGACTCGTTGCTGCAGCGCGATGAGGTCGTCAAGCTGCAGGACCTGATTCGGTTCAGGAGCTCGAACACCCATGCGCTGCACGATTTCGACTTCTTCGGCAGGTGTGGGGTAGTCGATCACGATCTTCATCAAGAAGCGATCCCGTTGTGCCTCGGGCAGCGGGTAGACGCCCTCGGATTCGATCGGATTCTGAGTTGCGAGGACCAGAAATGGATTCGGCAGCTTGAAGGTCTCGCCACCAATGCTCACTTGGCGCTCGGCCATTGCTTCGAGTAGGGCTGACTGCACCTTTGCCGGTGCGCGATTGATTTCGTCAGCGAGAACGAGGTTTGCAGACAGCGGGCCGAGTTCGATGTCGAAGCTTTCGCTCGATGCCCGCCAGATACGAGTTCCAACGATGTCAGCCGGGAGCATGTCAGGCGTGAACTGCAGGCGAACAAACGAACCGCCGACGACCTTGGCGAGCGTTTCGACTGACAGGGTCTTGGCAATACCGGGAACGCCTTCGAGCAGCACGTGGCCTTGGGCAAGTAGACACACGAGAATTCGTTCGAGCATGCGGTGTTGGCCAACGATGACACGCTTGACTTCGAACAGCGCAGTTTCGAGTGGTGTATCGGGTTCGGTAAGGGTGACGACGGGTGGCAAAGCGGCTGCATTCGGCGATAACTGCGGCTCTGCAGGTGGAGGCGGCGCGGGCGACGTCGCAGCTGCGTGGCTGCTGGGTGCGGGGATATTCCCGCCGGCCAAAGGCGGCGCCTGAATCGGCGGAGGCGGAGGCGGAACCACGGGCTTTGCCACCGGTGGGGGCATTGGGGGTGTGCTTCCGTCGGTCGCCATGGGTTCCTCTTGTTGGGGCGGCTCTCAACCGGTCGATCGCGAGCTGTGCTCAGCGTAGAGGAGCGCCACATTCGATTGGCTTCACCTCCGTCAGAGTCACATGAGATGAATCGCTACCTATGGGCTGCACGAACCGAGCATCGACGGGTTGGTACCGTGACCCGGTGCGCATTCTGGTTGTCGATGACGAGGTTGATCTGGCCGAGGCGGTCGCCCGCGGACTGCGACGTGAGGGCTACGCGGTCGATCTGGCCCATGACGGCGAAGATGCGCTGGAAAAAGCTCGGCTAACGGCCTACGACTTGATCTGTCTCGATATCACGATGCCGATCATGGATGGCCGAGAAGTCTGTCGGGCGATCCGAGCCGACCCGATGCACGATGAGCCACCCCGAATCTTGATGCTCACCGCTCGCGACGAAGTTCATGAACGAGTCGCTGGACTCGATGATGGCGCCGATGACTACCTGGTCAAACCGTTCGCCTTTGTCGAGTTGACAGCGCGAGTTCGCACGCTGCTTCGTCGAGATGCGGCCACCAGTGGCTCCTTGATGGTCGTGGGCGACATCGAGCTCGACACCGCAGCTCGATCCGTATCTCGCTCTGGCCAGACTATTAGCTTGACGTCGAAGGAATTCGCGTTGTTGCGCTACTTCATGGCCCGACCCGGAGTTGTCATCTCTCAAGAGGAGCTACTCGACCACGTTTGGGATGAAAACGCGGATCCATTCACCAACACAGTCCGAGTGACTGTGGGAACCCTTCGCCGCAAGCTGACGCTCGTGGGTACCGAGGCACCTATCGAGACAGTTATCGGTGCCGGCTACCGGCTGATCGAGATGCCCGCCGATGCGTGATCCAGAAGGCGACGGACCGGAAGACGACGCTGCCGGCGATGACGCATCTGTAGACGCGGATGCACCTGTGAATGGGACTGCATTTGTCGATAGTGACGCCAACCAACTGCCGGGAACACCATCAGCGCGGTCAGGCGTGGCCACGCTTGAGATTCCGGAACGACCGAAGGCGACGCCATCGCTTCTGCCGCCGGTCATGCAATCGGTCCGGTTTCGGTTGACGCTGCTCTACTCAGTGATGTTGTTTGGCGTGGCCTCAATAGTTGTCGGCGGCATCTATTGGGGGCTCTCTCGAAGCCTCAACGAACAAGTGACTGCCGAACTCGCCCGTCAAGACACCATTGCTTTTGACCTTGAACAAGATCGATACGAAGACCGAATCGAGTTCGAAATTCTGGTCGATCAGCAGACACTTGCGACCCTGCGCCAGTATTCCTTTGTCGGACTCGCGGCGTTGTTCATCATGAGTTTCGGTGTCGGCTGGTACACCGCTGGTCGGGTGCTGATGCCGATTGGGCGAATCACGCGAGTGGCTAAAGATATTCAGGCCACCGATCTGAGCCGTCGAATCGGGCTCTTGGGGCCCAACGATGACCTCAAACAGCTGGCCGACACGTTCGATTCGATGCTCGACCGCTTGCAGCAGGCGTTCAACAACCAACAACGCCTGATCCACGACACCTCACATGAACTACGGAACCCTCTGGCGGTGATGCGTACGAACCTTGACGTGACGTTGTCCGACCCACAGGCCGATCTCGATCAGTACCAAAAAACAAGTGAGATCGTGCACCGGTCTTCAGAACGCATGTCGAAGCTCGTTGACGATCTTTTGGCGTATGCGCGACACGAAGCGGCGACGCGTACCGAGACCCCAGTCGACCTGTCGGCTCTTGTGACGAACATCGTTGACGAGTTCGAGTCGCCGGCAGATTCTGCGAACCTGTCGATCAACACCGACGTGCAACCCGGGTTATCTGTGATGGCTCACGCGCGGTCAATCGAACAGGCGGTCGCGAACCTGCTCGCGAATGCTGTGCGCTTTGCGCCCGAGACCACCACGATTACCGTGACGGCAGGCGCTGATTCGGGGTGGATCTGGATCACCGTGAGTGACCTCGGTCCGGGCATCCCCGTCGACGAGCGAGACCGAGTCTTCAACCGATACGTGCGGCTCGGAGACGGTGAGGCCGACCGGCCACACCTCGCAGGCGGTCAGGGGAGCGGGCTAGGACTCGCCATCGTTCGCGAGATAGTCCAGTCGCACCGCGGCGAGGTATCGATCCTTGACACGCCAGTAGGCACCACGATTGCTATCTGGCTTCCGCAACGTGACGAAGATCGAGCATCTGCCGAGCCCCGCCGGCGTCCGCGACGCAAGGCGCTTTTAGGCATCACACGAAATCGAAGCGACCAACATCTTGATGTGCATGCCGATGAAAGGATCGCTGCGCGGCAAGACGAGATCGACGAAGACGATGCGGTTGCGCCAGATGGCGAAGTTATGGATCGAGATGGCCTCGAAGGCGTCGAAGACACCGATCACTTCGACACCGAATCTGACGTGTCACATCCGTCGATTCGTTAGGCCGGTGCGTTCGCTACCCCGAGCGGGCTGCATTCTTATCCAGACCTTGCTTTCGCCTTAAGGCTGCTTTCGCCCGACTCATCTACGGTGTGCGTGTGGATCCAACCTCTGATTCTCAGGACTTCGAACGCAGTTCAGCTGGCGAAACGCCGCAACCCGATCTGACGCGACCGCCAATCTGGCAAGATCAGAACCGGCCAGCCGTGCCGCGTATGCCCGATCATGTGGCACCAGCCCTTCACGATCGACTCGGCGTCGCACCTCCTGCTCCGCCCGCCGCACCAGCTGCCGCTTCGGTTCCGCAACCGGCCGTCGCTACTACGCCGGTGCCGCGGGTGCCTTCATCGAGCGTGCCGGCGCCGCCATCAGTAATGGCAGCAAGCGGCCCGCAATGGCCGGCGAGCCCGCCGGCTCTGCCCGGTCAAGTGCCGTCCGGCCAGCAGCCTGCAGTGCCGCCGACCCCTTCGGTCGAGCCTGTCGGATCAAGGCGACGTTTGAGCCCATTACTCGCAGCGTTAGCGGCGATCACGCTGTTCGCAGTCGTCGCCGCAGCATTCATCGTTGGTCGCTCGTTCGGATCCGAGGAAGCCACGCAGGCGCCGGTCGAACCCATCGCAAGCGCAGTGCCGTCACCCACGCCTGCTCGCAGCGCTCCCACGGCTACGGTCGAGGCCCCGACAGCGCAGGCCACAGCGGTGCCGTCGATCGATAATCTGGCGCCGCTAGTGCCCGCCGATGCTGTGGAACCCGTCGCGGCGGCAGCGCGAGCAGTTGCTTCCGCTGTCGTGCTTATACGTACCGAGTTTGGCCAGGGTTCTGGAATCATCTACGACGCTCAAGGTCTGATCCTCACAAATGCCCACGTAGTCGGCGAGGCCCAATCTTTACAAGTTCAGCTTGCGTCTGGTGTCATCGTTCCCGGAACCGTCGAGGGATCCGATCCAAGCACTGACGTCGCTGTCGTGAGAATTTCAAGCGACGAAGACTTTGGGGTCGCAACGCTGGCTCCTACCTCGACTGTTGAGGTCGGCCAACTGGCGGTGGCGATCGGCAGCCCGTTTGGGCTTGATCAAACCGTGACCTCCGGAGTCATCAGCGCCGTGGGTCGAGTGATCCAAAATGCGAGCCCTACCGGAGTCGAGTCTGTCGTGGCCATGATCCAAACCGATGCCCCGATCAATCCGGGCAATTCAGGGGGCGCGCTCGTCGACCGGCAAGGTCGGGTTGTTGGCATGAATACGGCAATTCGAACCGATGGATCGGGCGGCAGTATCGGTGTTGGGTTCGCTATTCCGAGCGACACCATGAAGCTCATTGCTGATCGAATTCTGAGTGGAGAATCGTTGACGCAAGGTCTGCTCGGGGTACAAGGAGCATCGGCGCAACTTGGGGCGCCGGGCGTGCGAGTCGTTGACGTCACCGAAGGGTCGGCCGCTGCGGAAGGCGGAATCGCTGAGGGTGACCTCATCACGCAGTTCAACGGCAAGCCGATCGGTGACATGCTCGACTTGATGGCCGAAGTTCGCTTGCAGCAACCCGATGCTCCGGTTGAAGTCGAACTGCTGCGCGATGGGGCGTCGATACGCACCACCGTGACCTTGGACCAGCTCAATCCCAGTCCGTAAAACGCATACTTCAACACGCTCGATAGCCGTAAATCTCGGCGCGTTGCGGTAGCAGGGCCCGACCATCTCTAGGCTTTGGTCGTGAATCTCGTTTTGCTGATCATCCTCGTTGTCATCGGGCTGCTGCTTGCAGCCGGTGCCGCCTTTGCGTTGCGCGGGCGTCGCACCCGCGAACTTGCGCCGGCGGCCAAGACTGCCCCACCTGCCGATGCCCCGCCGCTCGAAAAGCAACTCGACTCGACCAGCCCAAGCGATGTTGACGGCAGCCCGAAAGCAGATACCAGCGACGACGGCCCGGTTGGCGATGCGCAGCCTGGCGATGCATCAATCGTCGACGAACCCGTCGATGAGCCGCCCATCAAACCCACTTTTCGGGAGCGGCTCGGCAAGGCCCGAACCGGCTTTTCGTCTGCACTCGGCGGTCTGCGAGGGCGAAAAGTTGACGAAGAAGCGTGGGAGGAACTCGAAGAAGCGCTCATTCGCGCCGATGTTGGTGTTCCGACCACCATGGCGATGTTGGAACGAGTCAGAGCTCGAACACGCGACGAAAAGGTAACCGACTTCGACGGTGCACTGATGCTGCTGCGGCAAGAGATGGAAACGCAGCTCGAAGGTACCGACATTTCGTTGACCCAAGCAGGCGATCCAGCTGTCTGGTTGTTCGTCGGAGTCAACGGTGTAGGTAAGACTACAACGATCGGCAAGCTCGCCAACCGCGAGACGGTTGCTGGTTCAAAAGTGGTCCTCGCGGCGGGTGACACGTTCCGCGCCGCAGCTGCAGAACAACTTGAGACCTGGGCCGAACGAGCCGGTACCGGCTTTATTCGAGGTGCAGAAGGCGCCGACCCTGGATCGGTAATCTTCGACGCGGTGGAGCATGCGGCCGCCTCGGGAGCTGACCTCGTGCTCGCGGACACCGCCGGTCGGCTGCACAACAAAAGCAACTTGATGGAGGAGCTTGCAAAGGTGCGTCGTGTAGCCGAAAAGGCTTCAGGCCAAGTGACTGAAGTGTTGCTTGTCATCGACGCCACAACGGGGCAAAATGGCCTAGCTCAGGCCAAACAGTTCACCGAATCTGTCGATGTGACCGGCATTGTGCTCACGAAGCTCGATGGCTCAGCTAAAGGTGGCATCGTGCTTGCTATCCAATCCGAGTTGGGAATTCCGGTAAAACTCGTCGGCCTGGGCGAAGGAATTGAAGATCTCGTCGAGTTCGACTCGACGGAATTCGTCGACGCTCTATTCGCGTAACCGCAAGCGCGAGCTCCAACAGCCAGTCAAACAACCAAAGGGATCTCACCTATGACAGAACATCGCATCGGCGGATACACGCTCGAACAACTTCTTGGATCAGCTCCCGTGTTGGACAAAAAGAACAAACGCGGCGTTGCCAGCCGAATCTTCGGCGCTCCATTCAAGCTCGTCGGTGCGTTGATAAAGCTGCCGGTCGTTGCAGCGTCTCGCCTCGCTGGCGGATTCGCCAATGCAATTGTTGAGATCTTCCGTCTTCCGCTGCGTCTCGTCGGCGCGATCATCAAGCCTTGGCGTCGCAGCTGAAATCAGACAGCCCGCGAGGGCGACGAACCGCATAGGCTCGATACCCTGCGGGCACGATGTTTGATTCGCTGAGCGACCGGTTCGAAGGCATATTCAAAGGCCTTCGCGGCAAAGGCAAACTAAAAGAGTCCGACGTTGACGAGGCGTTGCGCGAGATTCGTCTCGCGCTACTCGAAGCCGACGTCAACTTTGAGGTGGTCAAAGGCTTCCGAGACCGCGTGCGCGTGCGCGCCGTTGGCTCCGAAGTTCACGATGCGCTGAATCCCGCGCAACAGATCATCAAGATTGTTCACGAAGAACTGATCTCGACACTCGGTGGCGAGACGATGCAAATCACCTATGCATCGAAACCGCCGACGGTCATTCTCATGGCTGGTCTGCAAGGCGCAGGTAAGACCACGAACTCCGGCAAGCTCGCGCTCTGGTTCAAGAGCCAAGGTCGCAATCCGCTACTCGTGGGCGCTGACTTGCAACGTCCTGCTGCTGTGGAACAGCTACGCACGCTGGGCGCACAGATTGACGTACCCGTGTTCAGCGAGCCGAGTGACCCCGTCGACGTTGCCGCCAAGGCGCTGCAACAGGCGAAAGACACCGGTCGCGACGTGCTGATCGTCGATACCGCGGGCCGTTTGTCGATTGACGAAGAACTGATGGCAGAAGTCGGCGAGATCAGCGCCACTGTGAGCCCGGACTACACGTTCCTCGTCATCGACGCAATGACCGGTCAAGACGCGGTAAATACCGCCGAGGCCTTTCACCGCACCCTTGAGCTAGACGGTGTAATCCTCACCAAGCTTGACGGTGACGCTCGAGGTGGCGCTGCGCTGTCGGTCAAAGAAGTTGTTGGGCGCCCGATCGCGTTTGCCTCGACCGGCGAGAAACTCGAAGACTTCGAGCAGTTCCATCCCGATCGTCTTGCGGGGCGCATTCTCGGTATGGGCGACATGCTCACCCTCATCGAAAAGGCTGAGCAGGCCTATGACGATGACGAAGCCGAGGTCGCAGCGGCGCGCATCCTTGAGGGTGAGTTCACCCTCGAAGATTTCCTGCACCAAATGCAGCAGCTCAAGAAGATGGGGCCGCTGAACAACTTGCTTGGCATGATGCCGGGCATTCCCAAAGAGATCAAGAATCAGGAAATTGACGATCGTCAGATCGCTCGTGTCGAAGCGATTATCAGGTCGATGACCCTTGAAGAGCGTCTCAAGCCGGAGCTGATCGAGGGTTCACGCCGATCTCGGATCGCTGACGGAAGCGGCACCAAGCCAAATGAGGTTGCGCAGCTGGTCACCCAGTTCAAGCAGATGCAGAAGCTCATGAAACGCATGGGCGGTATGGGAACCAAGTCGGTGAAGCGTGCCAAAAAGGGCAGTTCCAAAAAAGGCCGCGCCAAAAAAGGTCAGGGCGGTAAAGGGAAGGGCTCACGCGTCGGCGGTCGCACCACCGCCAAAAAGGGTTCCGGCAAGCAGTTGCTGTCGCTTCCGGGCCTCAAAGAATTCGAACAAAACGAACAAGTAGCCGAGCTTATGAAGGACTTTCAATGACGCTCCAACGCGTCGCACAATTCAAATTCGGCGCGAACGGGTGCAGTCGCGTAATTTCGCGGCACAATACGAGGTCGCTGGGACCGACGGCCCACCGAGACACGCCGAACCGTCGAGAGGTATGAGAACGTGGCTGTAAAGCTCCGCCTGATGCGCATGGGCAAAAAGAAGCAACCGACGTACCGCGTCGTTGCTGCCGACTCGCGATCCCCCCGGGATGGCCGATTTATCGAGGTTCTTGGGTTCTATAACCCGCGTAGCGAACCTTCGGTGATCGACATCGACAATGACAAGGCTCTCGGGTGGTTGCGCAACGGAGCGCAACCGACCGAACGTGTGCAGAAATTGCTCACGATCACCGGTGCCTGGTCAGAGTTCACCGGTGAGGCCGCTCCGGCTCCATACGTTGTCCCTGCCGCTGCCGCAGCGCCTGTTGCTGAGGTCGTGGCCGACAGCGAAGATGCTGTAGAAGCATCCGCTGACACGAGTGAGGAAGAGTGAGCGACGAACTGGCTCCTGTAGCTGCGGGTCTGCTTCATCACGTCGTTTCTTCGATCGTTGAGCGGCCTGACGAGGTGTCAATCGACGCCTCTGAAGACGACGACACGATCCGCTTCGATGTGCGCGTTGGCAATGGCGACATGGGCCGGGTGATTGGCAAACGCGGACGCACCGCTCACGCCATTCGTGCCCTGGTGCGTGCGGCTGCTGCCAAAGACGGTGCATCAGTCGACGTCGAATTCGTCGACTGACCAACGCTGACGATCCGATGCTTCTCGAAGTGGGACGCATCGACAAGGCTCATGGCGTGCGCGGCGAGGTTCTCGTCACGTTGCACGCGGACCGCGAAGAACGGGTCGCTGCTGGGGCAACCTTCAGCGCTGGCGACCAGACCTACACGGTCGTAACCGGGCGCAGACACCAACACCGTTGGTGCGTGCAGTTCCGAGAGATTTCGAGCCGTGAACTCGCGGACGATGCTCGCGGAACCATCTTGTTTGCCGAACCCCTCGATGACCCTGACACTCTGTGGGTGCACGAGCTCATCGACGCGCACGTAATCGACATTGACGGTCGACGGGTTGGTCGGGTGCAAGCGGTCGAGGAGAATCCCGCCAGCGACATGCTCGTTATCGAATCGGGAGCGCTGATTCCTCTTGTGTTTCTCGTCGAGCGCAACGCAGCCGGCGAACTCATAGTTGAGCTCCCTGATGGGCTTCTCGAACTGGCGGAACCCGACAGTGTCGCCGAAGACGGAAGCGATCGATGACGGCTTCCCGCGGGCCCACAGCGGCGGCGACGCGTATCGACATTTTCACGGTTTTCCCGCAGCTCATATCGAACTTCGCATCTGAGTCCCTACTCGGTCGCGCGCAAGAGCACGGGCTGCTCGAAGTGAACGCTGTTGATTTGCGCAGCGAGACAACAGACCGGCATCGCACGATCGACGCTCCGCCCTTTGGTGGGGGAGCGGGCATGGTGCTCATGCCCGAGCCTGTCTTTGCCGCGGTCGAAGCAACCGATGCGCCGCGTCCGTTGCTGCTTATGAGCCCGAGTGGTCGTCGGTTCGATCAGACGTTCGCGAATGAGCTGGCCGAAACAGGAGGCTTCTCGATGCTCTGCGGCCGCTACGAAGGCGTTGATGAGCGCATCGCATCTGATCTTTGTGACGAAGCCGTGTCGATTGGTGACTATGTGCTTTCCGGCGGCGAGGTGGCTGCGCTGGCCATTCTCGAGGCTGTAGCGCGCCTGGTCCCTGGCGTGATGGGGAACGACGAATCGGCAGGAGACGAGTCATTCATGACAGGCCTGCTCGAATATCCGCATTACACCCGACCAGCGGACTTCAGAGGACTCGAGGCCCCAGACGTTTTGCGCAGTGGCGACCATGAGCGTGTCGACCGATGGCGCCGTGCCCAAGCGTTGGCTCGGACACAGGAACGCCGCCCAGATTTGATCGAACTTCGTGGGGGCTTGACCGACGCAGATCGAGCGCTACTCGCCGAATTTGATCTCGGCTGAAGGCCATTTGTGCCGATCGGGTGGTCACCGCCCGCTTCGGCGGTATATT
>CALKPY010000139.1 GCA_937991435.1 uncultured Acidimicrobiales bacterium | reverse complement strand
ACTCACTATCCCAGATGGGCCCGAAGTATTCAGTGATGAAGACTTCGCTGCTTCATCCCAACGAACCCGCGTTGTGATCGACAAGATTCTTGAGAATCCGCAGACGAAGAGCCTCGTCGAGGAGAAGCTCGAGAGGATCCGCCGGCGCGTGCAATCGCTCGCAGCGCTTCGCAAAGCCCGAGGCCTCACTCAGGTGCAACTAAGCGAGGAACTCGGCCTCAGCCAAGGCGAGATCTCGCGCCTTGAGCGACGAGACAACCTCCACCTGGCGACCTTGTCTCGATTCGTCGAAGCCACTGGCGGAAGACTCCGCATCGTGGTCGTCTACAACGATGAAGAAGTCGAGGTCAGCCTTGGTGAGCTGGCCGAAGCGTCACCATGAACGCAACCAGTGCGAAAAGCAATGTGAGTACGGGACGCTCCGAGGGCGAGTTCACGGAGAAGACCAAGAGGATCAATTGCCGATCGTGCTGGACATGTGTGCTCCAAACCCGACTGTCGGGTCGCTCTCAGAGGTCCACACAGCGAGTCCGACAAGGCTGCCAACATCGGCGTGGCGGCTCACATATCGGGTGCACACCCATGACTTGGCCATCACCTGCGAGCAGCTCCAGGCTGGCGACTGGCAGCGCATCGACGACTATCTACGGTCAGGATGGTGTCTCGCGCCTGGCAGTGAAGGTCCCGTGCGGTATCTGTCGCTCGTTCCTCCCTGGTTGTCGGACAATCCGTACCTCTTCGGTAAAACCAGCGGCCCTGAGCAAATCGGCCATGATCTCAGCATCTAGCTGATAGCCGGTCGTGACTGCGTGATCGAAACCCTCACCGTGAGTTGAGGGACTTTCTGCACCAAAGAACGACAGGAAGAGCAAGCCACCGGGGGCCACGGCGCGGGCGAACTCGTCCAATACTGGTGGCACGAGATCCGGTGGGGTGTGGATCAATGAGTGTTTAGACACGACCGCCCGAAGCGCACCTGTATCGACGGGAAGCGATGCAAGCTGACCGGTTTCAAAACGAATATCTGGATGATTGCTGCGGGCGATATCGAGTAGAGACGGCGAGTTATCTATGCCAAAGATGTCTAGCCCGAGTTCTTCGGCAAGGTACGCGGTGACATGACCGGGGCCACATCCCACGTCGGCGACCTTCCCAGCACCTTCTTTCTTAACCTGATGGGCGAAAGCCTCAAGTAGAGATCGAACGAGGCTGGGAACCGTCATCTCCAACGAAACGTGATTGGTATACACCTCAGCCATGGCGTCGTAGCCGTCTCGCGCTTGTATCTCTGCCTGTGCCTGGTCCATCTTGTTGACCGCTGTTCGTTGCTCTTGGATGGACGACCTTAGACGGCGCTCGTCCCATTGCCCCGCGCTCTAAACCGGCCCAAGCGACGGCGCGGCACGCTGCTCGACGTGCACAGGTTCTCCGTCAAACCACGCGGGAAAGCGAACGTTCAGCCAACTACCCACTTCTGGATCGATGACCTCTTGGTAGGTGCCGTTGTGAAGCGTCTGTTCATCTTCGATGTGATCTGCGAAGGTGCGAAGCGCAGCGGCAGGCACGTCAGCCTGAGCAAAAATTGCTTCCCATTCGAGTGCGGTGCGGGTGCGTAACGCGGGGGCGATTGCAGCAGCGAACGTGTTGAACAAGTCAACCCGGTCGGCTTCCATCACTGCAGAAAACGCGTCGCCGCAGCCGGCGGCCTCGAGTGCACGCCGAAGTTGGCGGCCGCTGACTGGTGAAACAGTCACGAATCCGTCGCTCGTCGCGAAGCTGGTGTCGTTGACCGCGTTGGTACCCACAGTGAGATCAGGGTCGTGGTCGGCCATGCGATGACCCGAGCTGATGTCGGCACCGTAGAAATGCGCCAGAGCATCGACCATCGCCACGTCACAAATCGAACCTACGCCGGTGCGATGACGTTCGATAACTGCCGCAGTGACCGTCTGAGCCGCGAACATTGCGCTGACCTTGTCGGCAACGTTGTTGTTGGTGTTGAGCGGTTTGTCGACACCAGACAACACCGCGCCACTGCGAGCCTGCACAATGCCGTCATACGCGGGCAGCTCGCTGCGCGGACCGGAAGGCCCATAACCGCTGACCCTCACCCAGATCAGGGTCGGATGCTCTGACCGAATTCGTGCCTCAGTGATTCCAAGACCGGCAGCCACCGACGGGCGCCAGTTCGTGATGAACACATCGGCATCTCGTAGTAGCTCAAACAGCGCATCGATTCCTTGGGGTGTCTTCAGATCCAGACTCACGCTCTCTTTGTTTTGGTTCGTCGCGCGGAACAACAACGAACTATCGCCGTACATTCGGCCAAAACGCCGATACGGGTCTCCCCGCGGCGCTTCGACCTTGGTCACCTGTGCCCCTAGGTCTGCAAGGATCATGCCGGCGTACGGCCCAGCGATGAAGTTGGCCGCTTCGACGACCTGTAGTCCACTCAATGGCGCCATGTGATGCGTTCCGTCTCTGTAGTCGGCAGGCCCGCGAGCCTACGACAGATGCCCCGCCCGGTTCCCATCGCATCGTCTGCAAGCCTTTTGAGCCGCCCAACGAGAAGAAATTTAGATGACTGCTGGCGATATCTGCCACATCGGCAACACCAGCAACAACCCGACATTGAGCCTGTCACACCCACCCTCTAGGTTGACTCCGCTATGTCTTGGTCCTGGGTTCTCGCGGCGTGTTTTCTCGCCTCACAAGCTGCCATCATGGCCATGCTTGTCACCTCAGGTATGTACAGCGAGCTGTTTGGGCGACATCGCCGCATTGCCAACGCTCAAGACACATCACGACTTCTGCGCACCGACGACGGCGCATGGGTTGATAACCACGAGTTCTGGGAAATCACCGAACTCGAAGAGGTCGCGTTCTGAGGCTGGCTGGCACATCGCCGATCAGGAACGCACCGCATTATCCGCACCAGCGTTCACGGTCATGCACTACGTGACCTTGGCAAGCACTTCGAGGACTCATGGTTTCTGAACTGTTCGACGACAGCGCGTGGCACGAAGTGCCCGGCTTCGACTTCACCGACATCACCTATCACCGTGCACGCGAAACCGCCGCAGTGCGAGTTGCCTTCAACCGGCCTGAGGTTCGCAACGCGTTTCGCCCGCACACGGTCGACGAGCTGTACCGAGCCCTCGATCACGCTCGCCAATCAAGCGACGTCGGCGCGGTGTTATTGACCGGCAATGGGCCCTCAGAGCGCGATGGCGGATGGGCCTTTTGCTCTGGCGGCGACCAACGCATCAGGGGCAAAGATGGCTATCGCTACACCGAAGATAATGCCGACACCGCCGACGCAATCGACCCAGCACGCAGCGGTCGCCTGCATATTCTCGAGGTCCAACGTCTGATCAGGTTCATGCCCAAGGTCGTCATTGCGGTCGTGCCCGGCTGGGCCGCAGGCGGTGGACACAGCCTGCATGTCACTTGCGATCTGACCATCGCCAGCAAAGAACACGCTCGCTTCAAACAGACCGACACTGATGTCGCGAGCTTCGACGGCGGTTTCGGATCTGCTCTTCTCGCCCGCCAGGTGGGTCAAAAGTTCGCCCGAGAGATCTTCTTCCTAGGGCGCACCTACACCGCTGACGAAGCGTTTACGCAAGGAGCAGTCAACGCAGTCGTGCCTCACGCTGAGCTCGAAGCCGAAGCGCTGCAATGGGCAAGCGAGATTTGCGCCAAAAGCCCGACCGCACAGCGAATGTCCAAGTTTGCGCTCAACCTGATCGACGACGGACTCGTGGGCCAACAAGTGTTTGCTGGCGAAGCCACACGCCTTGCCTATATGACTGACGAAGCCCGTGAAGGGCGTGACTCGTTCCTTGAAAAACGTGAGCCCGACTGGTCTCCGTTTCCGTACCACTTCTGATTCATTCGCACTCGTGTCGCCCATCTGGCCGGTGTGCCCTCGACCGGCAGACGCGAGCGGGTAGATTCTCGCAAGACCCACCTTTTCTGTCTGCGTGACCCTTTGCCCATGCGTACCTTCGAAATGCTCATTGTGTTCGCCGCTTTGATGGCGATGATCGCTGTCGTGGGCATCGCTATCGATTGGGTCGGCAAACCGCTGCGTGGCCGCCGGTTCATTCCTCGGGTGTACCGATTCGATGACGAGTTGGCGAATTCAGCACGTCAGCAAGCCGCTTCTCGATCCGCTGCGCAAGCGCCACGCGGACCGGTTTTCACCCCGTTGCCGTCGACACCATCGCTTCCGCCGGCGGCGGACTTGACGATCGATGCGAAAGCACCGAGCTGGAAGCCCGGCGCCACCGTCGCCCAAGGAGTTCCCGCGGCGCCTGTCGCGGTCAACGCTGCAGCCGACCATGCGCAGCCCGGCGACTCAGTGTGGACCCAGCTTGTCGAGGCGGAACAGGCCGACCCGAACTCCCTTGCGGCGCGAGGCCGACAAGCTCCGGTCACCCCCGATGTGTGGACTCCGGGAATGGCTCTCGATCAGCACATTGGCGGGCGACGCCCGGCCCCTGAAGTCAAAGCCGAGCGATTTTGGAAGGCCGCCGCCGTTTCGCCCTCGGCCGTTCATTTTGGCCAGGCGAACAAGGACCGCTTGTCAGCCGGCAAAGCACCGCGGCGCCGCAACCCCCGAACCGGCAAATCTGAATCGTTGCAATTGATGGGTTTGCGCGAAGCCTCTGATGAACGGTCGGTTCGCATGTTCTGGCCCGACGAAGCGGTTGACCCGTGGAGCTCCCGATGACCGGTACGAGCGCATCGTGACGACCTTATGCGAGGCGTTCCAGACAGCTAACGGTCGACGCGTGTCCTGGCGCGGGACGCAGGTCTATTCCTTGCTGCGATTCACGGTGAACGACGGCGACTCGATTCAAGTCACCCGCGTATCAGCGTCGCCGATACGCGCCCAGGCGCTCAAATTTGCGGTCGACCGGGGTGAGATTCGCGCCAACGGAGTATTGGTTCCGGCGGCAGCCGTGTGGACACACACCGCTCCAAAGGTTGCCACATTGAAGATCGTAGGCAAACGGGCCCGGTCGCTCGAAGTCTGGAATGCTTGGTCAGTCGACGGCGTCGACACCTCGTGGATCGGCAACGCCGCAATGATGGTCGAGTCAGACGGACAGGTGCACACGATTCGGTGCAGCGATGGCGTCGGAAAGGTCACGTTTGAAGACCTCGCCGTACGCCTTGAAGTAACGGCCGCCTAGACAGCAACGCCCGCCTGGGCGGTAACGCCAATCCAGACAGCAACGCCGACCCAGACAGCAACGCCGCACGCTGAGGTACGGCTACATGAGCCGATGGTGCTGGCTTAATCGCCAGCGTTAGAGAACCGCGCCACCCATCGATCGTCGATCGGCACCATCGACAACTCAGCTCCGACTCGACAAGCAAAGGTCACAATCGCCGAAGCCGATGCAGAATCTGGAAGACGAAACAACATGCCTCGGCGGGTGTGATCTTGAGTTGGGACCCATCCTTCGCCGAGCTGTACCCCCGCCGAAGCCACTCGTTGCATCGCCCCCGTGCCACAACCATGCATCACGCCGACCTGCGTTGGATCGCTGCCATGCGCAGGCACCACACTCACCTCTGGAATCTTGGGACCACGAGCTGACATCAATCGGCGCAGCACACTTGTGACCGGCCGCTCGTGAGGCGCGATCCATGGCGACAACGTCAGCCACTCATCGCCATTGCGACCTTCGAGCATGAGCGCAAGCCTCTTCACGACGACGTGAGCATCCCCCGTTTCGAAATCAACCATCTCATGTTCGATCGCCACCGCAGAATTGTGCCACCGACCCAGGCCCATTCAGCACTTCTCTCGATGCACAAGCCACACACGGCACACCTGCCACATGCCGGGTGGCTAGCAGGCCATGTGTCCTGTAGAACAGAGAAGTTCATCAGCACCTGGAGGGGTCCTATGCGAGTTACGCGCCCAGCACAGACAACGCGCCGCATCGCTGTCGCCTTTCTCGTCATCATGTTCGCAGCCGCATGTAGTTCCGGAGCGGCTGACGAGGCAGGTCCGACAATCCTCGGGGCCGGAGAAATCCAGGTCGAACTTCCTGACAACGCCCCTGCATCACAAAGCGACGACGACGTCGCAGCGACAAGCGAGGCGGCCGACGACGCTGGCGATGCCGATACCGATACCGATACCGATCCGGCTGACTCGGCCGAGGCGGCTGACGACCAAGATGCCGACGACGACGCCATTCCACTCAACGAACAAGACACAACCATCGTCGAGCAGGCTGATGTGCTGTTTGACTCGATCGACATCTTCAATCGATGCCTCGATGATGAAGGTCGTGAGTTCATTGGCGTGCCGAGTGCTGAGACCCCCGAAGGCGACCCAAGTCTCGACCCGAGTTACATCGCATCGCTCCAAAAGTGCGCGGCCGAGAGCAACATTCAGGAAGCATTTGCGAGCAACGCATTGTCAAGCGACGGTCTATCTGCCGACGAGATCGCCAACCGCAATGCGGGCTACGTCTATTTCGAAGAATGTCTCGTCGTGCGGGGATGGACCCTCGGCGAGGCTCTACCCGACGAAAACGGTCTTCTCGAAGTACAGCCCGGCGAGTTTGATCCACCGCCCGGCGAATCCATTCTCGATACCGACGATCTACGCGAGTGTCTCGCGCTGGCCAGTGAGCGGGTCGAGGCCGAGGCCGGCACGGCCGAATGAAATCCCGGCGCATGATCATTGCGGCCATTGTGGTGATCGCAGCGCTCGTCGCCGGCGTGCTGTGGTGGACCGGCCGCACCGAGACCACCGAGAACTCTGACCAGTCGGGCCAGGTCCTGCTCACGCGAGCAGTTGAGCGCCGCACATTGCGCGATGAGATGACGATCCGCGGGGTCCTCGAACGCGCCCGGGAATCCACTATCACCGCAGCGGTAGACGGGCGCATAACGACCTTATGGGTCGACGATGGCGACACCGTCGAAGAGGGCGACCCACTACTCGCCGTATCAGGGCGCACCAGCGTGGCCGTCAACGCAGACACAGCGTTCTTCCGTCCGCTTGACATTGGGTCTCGCGGCTCCGACGTCACCCAACTCGAACAGATTCTGTCAGATGCCGGCTTCTCCCCTGGCCCGATTGACGATCTCTACACGAACGAGACCCGCGGCGCGCTTGCTCTTTGGCAATCGCAATATGGCTACCCCGGTGGCGGACCGGAACCCGGTGAGACGATCACTCTGACGCTCAATCAAAGTGCAGCGGGCTACACCGTTGGCGCTCAGAACAGCGCGAGTGTCACCATTGATCCGACGCGTGATCCGTCTCGCGTTTCGATCGATCCTTCGTCAGACGGCGCTGTATCTGGTGGCGGCGGCGACACGCCCACAGGGTCTGCTTTCGGTTGGGCAGCGCTTGCGCAGGCAAACCAGATCAACCTGTTACCGCCCGCAGCAACCGTGAGCGAGGGACAACCAATCGTCTACACGGTCGTTTCGAGCGTGCCGGCACCCGCCGGTGGGTTCACCGTCAACATTGTGTACACCGGGACTGCGCTCGCAGGCAATGACTATGCCCCTACTGCGACCACCGTGACGATTGCCGAAGGCGCCACCTCGACATCGTTCACCGTGAGCTCTGTCGACGATGAGACGGTCGAAGTCGACCCTCAGCTGACCGTCACGATCGAAGCCGACGGGGTGACAACAAGTGCTGCCGATCTAGGCCCGACGACGACGGCAACCACCACGATCATCGACGACGACGTTCCGGAACTCAATATCGCAGTGTCTCCAGCTTCGGTCATCGAGGGTCAAACTGCGACTGCCACGATCACGGCGTCGAGCGCACCAATCAATGCCATCAGCGTGAATATCGGCACCGGAATCCTCGCTCCAACGGGCAGCGCGACACCCGGCACTGACTTCGATGCACTGCCCTCAGTGGTGACCCTGCCAGCTGGCGCCCTCACCGTTACCTTTCCCGTAGTCACCCAAACCGACGACACCACAGAAAATGGCGAAGACGCCGTGATCGGTATCACTGCCGGGTCCGGGTATTCAGTTGGTGCAAGCGACAACGCGATTCTGGCGATCACCGACAACGGCTTGGGGACAATTCCAGCGATCAGCATCAGCGCCACGACGCTGTCGGTCAACGAAGGCGGCACCATCGTGTTCACCCTTCAGGCCGACACAACACTGCCTGACGACATCGACATCAATCTGGAGTACACGGGCTCGGTGAGTTCAGGCACCGACTACGACTCGCCAGACGACTCATTTGTCACATTGAGTGCGGGAACTCAGACCGCCACGGTCACGGTTGCGACGCTTGATGACCTTGTGACCGAACCAACAGAAACATTACAGGTGCGGGTTCTCCCGGGCGCTGGCTACACCATCTCGTCGCCCGCTTCCGAAGCCGTCGACGTCATCGACAACGATCTGCCCGAGATCTCACTCGTTGGGGGTGGCATCGTTTATGAAGGAAGCACGGCCGGGGTCACCCTGATCAGCGATCAACCGCTTACCCGTGACATCACGGTCGCTCTTTCGATCGGTGGATCGGCAACACTAAACGTTGACTACGAAGCGCCTAACACGGTTGCCACGCTGCCAGCCGGATCTACGAGTTCGTCGGTCATCTTCCCCACCCTCAACGACAAGGTGCTCGAATCAGACGAGACCGTGAGCGTCAGCATGGGCGGAAGCGCATTCTTTACGCCTGGACCTCAGACCACGGCGCAGTTCACCATCGTCGACCGAGAAGAAGACGCCGGCCCTTCGCTGACCATCACCTCGTCAGCCGCCACCGTTCCCGAGGGCGCGTCGGTCACGTTTACGGTCACCGCATCACGGCCAAGCTCAAAAGAAGTTCCGATTCGTCTCGTATTGTCGGGCACTGCGGAGAACTCCGTCGACTACGTCATCGGCGAACAGGACTGGGTGATCCCGCCGAACCAAAACCAACTGATCATTCAGGTGCCGATCCGTCAGAACGAAGCCATCGAGGGCGATGAGTCACTCATTGTCTCGCTGTCGAACATTGGCGGGTATCGAGTGGCCATGCCATCAAGCGCCTCGGTAACGATCGTCGACGAAGATGTACCAGAGCTCACGCTGCGGGGCGGAAACATCGTTCTTGGCGAAGGCGACGAGGCCACGTTTGTTATCGAAGCCGACCAACCCGTCGCCGAGGACACCTCAGTCAGCTACTCGTTCGCTGGCACGGCGATCAGCGGACAAGACTTCGAAGCTTTGACCGGCACCGTCACGATGCTGCGAGGACGGCGCACTGCCGAAGTTCCGATCACACTCATCAGCGACGACGTGCAGTTCCAGCCGTCAGACATGATCGCCGGCACCTGGCCGGCACGTATTGGGTCTGTCGTTGTTGACGATGGCCAGACTGTGGTACCCGGATCACCGCTTATCGAAACAACAGTGAATGACGTGGCAATCAAGATCATCGCCGCACCCAGTGACTTCGCCGAGTTGGCCGTCGGTCAACGAGCAGAAGTCGAGATCGAAGCCAGCGACACAACGTTCGGTGGTTCGATCACTCAGCTCGATGAATCCCCCACCATCAACGATGCAGGTGTCGAGAACTACGAAGGTCGGGTCGAGGTCGATGGTGACCTTCCGCAGGTCGACGGAGCAAACGCATCGGTGAAAATCTTGATCGACGAAGCCGTCGACGCCATCGTGGTTCCGGTACAAGCGGTACTTCAGGGCACTGATGGCGACGAAGTTCGCGTCGTCGACCCAACGGGAGAGGTCACGAGGGTGCAAGTCACCACTGGCCTCGGTGAGGATTCGTGGCTCGAGATCCGGTCGGGGCTCAACGACGGCGACATCGTGTTGATCGAGGTTCAGTCCTGAGTATCCAGGCACCCTCCGTCGCAAGCGGCCGATCGCTGCTTGCTCTCGACTCGGTTTCTCGTGTGTACGGCGACGAGGTCAAGGTTTGGGCGCTGCGCGAGGTGTCGCTGACGATTAGAGCGGGTGACTTTGTGTCGATAGTCGGCCCCTCAGGCTCTGGTAAGTCGACGATGCTCGGTCTGCTCGGGTGCTTGGATCAGCCGACAAGTGGCGCGATCGTTATTGGTGACACCGATACCACCGAACTCGACGATGCAGATCGGTCACGTCTGCGCGGCGATTCGATCGGGTTCGTATTTCAGCAGTTCCATCTCATCCCGCACCTGACCGCAGCGAAAAATGTCGAGACGGCGCTTCTCTACCGTGGGCTATCAGCGTCAACGAGATCAGAGCGCGCCTGCGCCGCTCTCGACCTCGTTGGTCTCGGGCCGCGTAGCGATCACCGACCGGTGCAACTCTCTGGTGGCGAACAGCAGCGGGTCGCTCTCGCCCGGGCGATCGTGACCGAGCCGTTGATTATTCTTGCCGACGAACCAACGGGTGCTCTCGACTCTAAGAACGCCGAGATCGTGATGGAGATCTTTGCTGATCTTGTGTCGCCAGAACGAGCGCTCGTCGTGGTCACTCACGATCTCGAAGTCGCAGCCACAGCGCAACGCCGAGTGTCAATGCGCGACGGACAAATTGAGAGCGACGAATACCAACAACCCAAGCCGTTCGTAAGCTCCGCACCCGTAGCAACGTGAAGAACTTCCTCGACCTGCTCGGCGTAGTCGGCGCTGGCCTGACCTCGCGCAAGATGCGTACGCTGTTGATCGTGCTCGGCCCATTGATTGGGGTCGGAGCAATCGTCGCCGCGGTGGGAATGACCGAGAGCCAAAAGGGTGAGCTCAAGGCCAAGCTCGATGAGCTGGGCACGACGTTGATCGTGGCCGATAGCCAGGCATCGTTCGGCGCTGAAAATGATCCCAGATTCCCCGACGACATCCATGTCCGTGTGGGCTCGCTCAGCCCAATCGTGACCGGAAGTTCGGGCATCATCCAGCTGTCGGGCGTGCAGGTACTGCCACACGATGCCGCACAAGAGGCCTTTCGGGTTCTACCCGTGCCTGTAATCGCTGTTGAACCGAACCTTCCTGACGTCATCGAGGTTTCGATGCGAAGCGGCCGATGGATCAATCAGGCTGATGAAACCAATGCGTTGCGCGCCGTCGTTCTCGGCAATGATCTCGCGGACGAATATGCCTACGTGGCTGGCGAGATTCGGTCAATTCTTGTCGAGGGACAAAGTTACGCGGTTGTAGGCGTGCTCGATCCGTTCGCATTTGACTCAGCCTTTGATGGGGCGCTTTTCATCCCGATCGCCACAGCTGAACGCGACTTCGATCAAGAGCGCGACCCTGCCCGTCTCTACGTGCGAACGCAGGAAGGCCAAACTGAGCTCGTCGCTAGTTTGTTGCCCAATGCAATTGCTCTCGGCGGAAATGAAGAGACGTCGGTCGATGTGCCCTCTGACGCCTTGGCGGCCAGCGCAGAGGCTGACAAGGCCTTGCGTAACATCGTGATTCTGATGGGCGGGCTGGCGCTGTTCGTCGGCGGCGTTGGCATTGCCAATGTCATGTCGATTTCCGTGATTCAGCGTGCCAGCGAAATCGGTATACGCCGGGCGCTAGGCCATAGTCGAGCTCGTATCGGGCTGCAATTCCTTCTCGAAGCGTTGGCCGTCGGTGTCATCGGCGGGTTTCTCGGCGTGATCGCCGGTGGCGCCGTGGTGTACGTCGTCAGCGACCTCAAAGACTGGGTGCCGGTGCTCAACTGGCCGCAACCGTTTGTTTGGATTGGTCCAGCTGTCGGGATCTCGGCTCTGTTCGGCCTGTATCCATCGGTTCGAGCCGCTCGTTTGGAGCCGCTTGAGACGCTTCGCCTTGGGTAGCTGAGGGGTTAGTTGATACCAGCCCGGCGGGTGGCGCTACGTTCATGATCATGAGTGCACTTCGAGCCCAGTTTGACGAGTGGATGTTGCGCCACGACGTCGCCGAGTCTCCGGCGACGCCGGCCGCAACGGTCGTGCCGCTGCGAGACGGCCCTGGCGGGCCCGAGGTCCTGATGGTCAAACGCAACAGCAAGGGGTCGTTTGCGAGCGCATGGGTATTCCCAGGCGGCAAAGTTGACCCCGAAGACCACGCCGATCCGGGTGACCCGAGTGACGTGCTCTCCGCCAGCCGACGTGCTGCCGCCCGCGAAGCGCAAGAAGAAGCTGACCTAGTCGTCGATGAAGCGGCGCTTGTTCCAATGTCTCACTGGATGCCGCCATCTGTTGTACCTCGGCGCTTCGCAACCTGGTTCTTTCTCGCTCACGCGCCTGGTGGCAGCGATGGCGATGTGACCATTGATGGTGGCGAAATCGTTGATCACGTTTGGGTCTCGCCTGCCGATGCCCTTAAACGACAGCGAGTGGGCGAAGTAGAACTGCTGCCACCGACCTGGGTCACGCTCAACGACCTTGTGCGCTACGACACGGTGGCTGCTGCGATCGACGCCGCGGCTGCAGCACCGCCGACCTTCTTCGTCACGCAGATGCTGCGAGACACCGAGCACCCAACGGTTGCCTGGCCGGGTGACGAATTATGGGGAGACGGCGACGCTGCGGCCGGAGCTCGCCATCGTTTGACGATGAACCCAGACGGTTGGTCATACGAGAAGCTCTGACCAGCGCGTGTGATCGGAAGCGACAGATCGGCCTATCTCGCCATGTGGGCCATGCGGCCTAGCCGCGGTGGGTACTAGTTCCCGTTCGCAGCCAAAATTGGCCGCCAACGCAACAAGTCAGCGACAAAACCTTCATTTCTCTGGCATACAACCGAAACCTAAGTCATACGCAAACGTCGTTTACTAGAAGCGACACTGACTCAAGGAGACGGCCGTGGGCCAGAACCACGAACACACCGCACTACTTCCCGAATGGGGCTACGCAGACAACGACGATTCCGACTGGGTTGCGGCGCTCGAAGCCAACCGCGACGAGGTCTACGCAGAGCTAGCGACCCTCTAGCCGCCACGAGACAAGCGCGTTCGGCGTTTGGGCCCGCCCACCACGCCTAGAGCGCCGTCGCGGCTGCGCCCAAACCACAACGAGCTTTTCAAACCAGAACGAGCTTTGCCAGCACGCAAAGAAGCCGCCCCGAGGGGCGGCTTCTCAGGTTTTGGGTTGACCGACAACGTGTGTCGGCAACGAGTGGCAGTTATGCCTGGTCGTCGAGCAAGCCCGCGGCTTTGTCTTTCGCCATGTCGATCTTGTCGGCATGTGCGCCGCCAGTCTTTTCGTCGACCATGTCGCCAGCCTTGTCGAGGCCTTGCTTTACCTTGTCGGTGTTGCCACCGATGAGGCCTTTGAGTTTGTCCATGAGACCCATGGGGTCCTCCTTCTGTGAGCTTGTAAAGAGCGCTCAGCTAGCAAGACTACGCTCTGGCGCCAATAATGCGGGTCAAACGCTGCATATCACGCGGAACGGGCCGGGTGGTAGAGACACCCACCGATCGCACCTGGCATCAGTCGACCCCACCCGTCGTACACTTGGGCCCTCTTGAGGAGGTCATTATGACAACGGAAGTGCCCAACGGCAGGCTGTACCTCGGACGAGACGAGCAAAGCGAACCAATTCTGTACAAGTCGTCGAACCTGACGACCCATGGCGTGATCGTGGGCATGACCGGTTCGGGCAAAACGGGTCTTGGCGTAGTCATGCTTGAGGAGGCATTGCTGTCAGGTGTGCCTACCTTGATCATCGACCCCAAGGGCGATATGGGCAATCTACTGCTCACTTTTCCCGCCCTCGCGGCTTCCGATTTCGCTCGGTGGGTGCCTGACGGCGACGACCCGGCAGCAACAGCGAACCTCTGGACCGAAGGCCTTGCTTCAACCGGTATTTCGGGCGAACGCATCGGAGCGCTGCGCGACCGTTGCGATATGACGATCTATACCCCCGGTAGCTCAGCCGGTGTAGGGCTCAACGTGATTGGCTCAATGGCTGCTCCAATCGCGCGCGACGGCGTCGATCCAGACGCCTTTCAAGAATCAAAGCTCGACGAGATCGAAGGGCTTGTCAGCTCGTTACTCGGCCTAGTCGGCGTATCCAGCGACCCGCTGAGCGGGCGCGAACACATCTTGCTCACGAACATCGTCGACCACTACTGGTCCAAGGGACAGTCGCTTTCGATCGAGTCGTTGATCGAAGCAGTCATGTCGCCACCGTTTCGCAAGCTGGGCGTCATGCCGCTCGACACCCTCTTCCCCGAAGCTGACCGTATGAAGCTGGCCATGAAGCTCAACGGGCTCGCCGCATCGCCGGCTTTCGCCGCCTGGAGCGAAGGCGAACCGCTTGATATTGACGCCATGTTGTTTCAGCCCAATGGCGACCCGCGCGCTGCAATCGTCAACATTCACCACCTGTCTGACGAAGAGCGCCAGTTCGTCGTAACCCTGCTGCTATCCAAGGTCGTGACCTGGATGCGAAGCCAGAGCGGTAGCGATGACCTGCGTGTCCTGATCTATATGGACGAAGTGTTCGGATTCGTTCCGCCCACAGCTATGCCTCCTTCCAAAAAGCCCATCCTCACGCTGCTCAAACAGGCCCGCGCTTTTGGTATCGGCCTTGTTCTCTCCACTCAGAACCCTGTCGACATGGATTACAAGGCAATCTCCAACGCTGGAACGTGGATGATCGGCCGGCTCCAGACCGAACGCGACAAGGCGCGGCTGCTCGACGGCATGCAACGCTCAGACGGCGGCGCCGATGTCAAGGCGCTCGACGCAACGATCTCAAGTCTCGACAAACGAGAGTTTGTCCTGCATTCGACTCGCGACGTGCCGAAGACATTCTCGACCCGGTGGGCCATGTCCTATCTCGCTGGCCCGCTGAATCGCAGCCAAATCGGTGACCTAATGAACGATCGCGAGCCGACACAAGCGTCGGCCAGTCAGGCGCAGTCTGCAACGGCCCCCGAAGCCGCAACAGAAACAGCAGCCGCCTTAGCCGACGACGAGACTGCCGTTGCGCCAAAAATCGCCAAAGGAGTATCAACCCGCTGGTTGCGCTCCGATGCAAGCTGGGCCGAATCGGTGAACCTTGATCCGTCGAGCTCGCGCCACGAGCCGTGGCTCGCCGTGCGAATGAACCTGCTTCACGACGACACCAAGGCAGAGCTGCGCCACGAGTCCGAGTGGGAAGCTCTCGTGCGTATTGACGATGGCACCATCGACGTCGATGACGCCATCGCCATCGACTTCGATGATCGCGATTTTGACGAATCGGCCCCAGACGGAGCGGTCTACGCGATGCCAAACGCCGAACTCGACAAAACCCCGATGTTTACCGCGGCCAAGGCATCGTTTAAAGATCACCTGTATCGCAGCGAGACATTGCAGCTCTTTGTCAACAAAGAACTCAAGCTCTACTCCCGAGTTGGCGAAACCGAAAAAGACTTCAAACACCGCTGCGAAGACGCTGCCGATGACCGTTCTGACGAAGATGTCGCCAAGCTCCGCGATGCTCTTTTGACCAAAGAAGGCCGGTTGCAGAGCGACCTCGACAAGCTCGAAGACCGTATTCGCGAGATCGACTACGACCGAGAGTCAGCCCGCAACTCGGCGATCGGCGGTGTGGCCCTCGACGTGCTCGGTGGTTTGTTGGGCGGCCGGCGGCGCTCGCGCTCAATGGGCCGATCAGTTCTGTCAGGAACCCGTCAGAGTGGCAAGGCCCGCGAGCGTCTTGAAACGGCGCAGAACCGTTACAACGACAAGCTCGAGGACTTGAACGAACTTCGCGACGAGGTGCAAGACGACATCGACCAAATCGTGTTCGAATGGCAAGACATCGCCCAACAGGTCGACAGCTACGAGGTGAGCCTCGACAAGTCTGACATTAGCGTCGATGACATCAGTGTCGTCTGGGTTCGTACCTGATCGAGGCCCCGAGCCAACTAGGGCAAACTATTCGGGCGCATCTTCGGGGTTTTGCAGGTCTTCTTCTTGGTCCTGATCCGTTGTGTCCGGGTCATTGCTCGCTGGTTCTGTGTCTTCTGACGATGCAGACGAGGCTTCGACGAGGCCCAGAGAGGCCGTGGTCGTCAGCGAGACGAGATTGTCACTGCCACAGTCAAGGTCACGCTGGTCGACGATCGAGTCAGGGTACGCCTGAACCCATTCGCCGTCTTCGACAACCATGAGAGCGAAACAGGGAGTGGGCTCGCCCTCACCCGGGTTGGTAAATGACAGCAGCCCAGCGCCATCCCAAGCGGTTGTGGCGCGAGCAGAGTCGATCAGCTGCTCGCGGTTGAACGATTCCTCGACGCTCATCAGCTGAATCATGGCTTGCTCGAAGAGCCGACCGGCCATCCACGATTCAAGGCTCACCTGGCTGAAACCCGTGCCTGGTGCGACTTGCTCGATCCAGAATTGATAGGTCTCAAGCTCATTCGGCGAGTCTTCGCTGTTGAACGGCCGATGCGGAATCCAGGCATAGACGCCTTCGACGACGTCGCCTCCGTCAACCAGGAACTGCTCTGAGTAGCAAGCGAGTTCACACAGTACGAACACAGGCGGCTCGTCGAGCTCTTCAAGCAGTGCAATGAGGCGCTGCGGGTCTGCGTTCCAGACGAGTGACTCAACGCCACGCTCATTCCACTCGGGAATGATCTCGTCGGTGAGATCTTCTGCCAGATCGACGGCCGGTTCGAACACGGCTTGCATGCCCGATGCCTCGAGCATTTCTTTGAGCCGAAGTGTCTCGTTCTGAAGTTGGTAGCTCGTGTACAAGAACAAGGCGAGGTTCTGCGACGCTTGCGGGTACTTCTCGACGAGGTACTGCGCCGGGCCGGCCTGGCGTACATCGTTCTGGAATGGGTTCGAGACAAAGGTCACCGGCGAAGTGGCGTGAACTGCGCTGTAGACATTGCCAGCGAAGTCCGCGATGTTGCACTCTTCGGTTCCCAGTACTGATGCTCCTTCGAAATCACCGAGGCTATGCGAGCCAATGATCGCAAAGAAGTCGCCTTCGCAGATCTCGGCTAGACGCGTTTCGAAGTTGGAGATGCGGGCGTCGAGCGCTGTCAACTCAACCTGGCGCCCACCGATACCTCCACCGCGGTTTACTGCTCCCTGCCAGGCATTGACACCGTCGAAGGCCGCGGAGAACAAGTTGTCGGCCGTTCCGCCGGTATCGCCGTCATAGAGCATCGCCACACGGATCTTGTCGGCAGACAAGCCTGGAAGAGCGGTTGGGCGAGGTGTTGGGGTTGGGTCAGCGTTAGGCGCCGCTGTTGGTGGCGGCACCGGCGTAGCTGTCGGTATCGGCGTCACCGTTGGCGGAATCTCTATCGGTGTCGCCGTGACCACCTCGGTGAACGTCGACGTCGCGACTGGAACCTGAGGAGTTCCGCACGATGACATACTGAGCGCGACGGCAGACGCCGCCACAAAGGCAGCGCCTGCGAGTCGAACCGAACGCGTTGAGGACTTGATGACGTCTGACAGTAGTGCGTTGGACCGCAAAGAGTCCGTGCGGCCCACGCAGACGTGTCGGTCGGGTCGAAGGATCAGCCCTGACCACCCGAGGCATCTTGCACCGAGGTCTTACCTTCGCTGATCCACGGCATCATGGCTCGCAAGTCGCTTCCGACCTTTTCGATCGGGTGCTGCTGGCCGGCTTCTTCAAGGGCGTGGAAGTTCGCTCGACCGCTACGGCTCTCCGCGATCCACTCAGCAGCAAAGGTGCCGTCTTGGATTTCGGTGAGAATCTGCTTCATCTCGGCGCGTACACCGTCGTTGACAATACGAGGACCACGCGTGAGGTCGCCGTACTCAGCGGTGTCGCTGATGCTGTAGCGCATACCGCCAATGCCCTGTTCGTACATGAGATCGACGATGAGCTTGAGCTCGTGCAAGCACTCGAAGTAGGCAACTTCGGGCTGGTAACCAGCGTTACAGAGCGTTTCGAAGCCTGCCTGCACCAGCGCCGTGGCACCACCACACAAGACTGCTTGTTCGCCGAACAGGTCGGTCTCGCACTCTTCGGTGAATGTGGTTTCGATGATTCCGGCACGGCCG
>CALKPY010000138.1 GCA_937991435.1 uncultured Acidimicrobiales bacterium | reverse complement strand
TCTGGAAATGTGTCAGTCGTCACAAAACGAGGTCATGGGTGAGAGTCCCGATTGGAATCACGATCACGCCATCTGGTCGCTCATAGGCGTAGCCAGTGGCGATGATTGCACCCAGGCATGCGGGCTACTAGTTCAGTGGTGCATCGCGTTGAACGTGTGCAATATTGCACCGAACGTTGGCTACGGCGCGACGGTTCCAATCGGAAGAACCATGATCCTGTCGCGACGCTCGTAGGCGTATCCAGTGGCAGTGACCACTCCTAAACAAGCTGGCGTGCCCTAAGCCTCTGTGTTGATATTTTGCACAAGTCGTTCGAGCGCGTTGGCGCCCTTGTCAACCTGGCTGGGATTTAGCTAGCTTTATCTCGAAGGCAGCCCACTGTCCGTCGAGTTGAACCACGGCATCGACCTCGAGGTCATTGCTGTCGCGATAGTGAAAAACGGTGCCGCCAAGAGGTTGAGACAACACGCGTAAGTCTCGGACTACCAGTGATTCGAACAACGAGCCCATATGCGACAGCTCATGCAGGAGCGCTTCAGGGCCTGCCGTGTTCGACGTTGCAACCGCAAGTGACGGATCGACGAAGTGACGTTTGGGAGCGAGTCGGAGTGTCGCTGCTGACCTCATGCTTGGTGACCAAGCCGCTTGATCCTCGATCAACATCAATCTCGTGAGTACATCAAGGTATTGGTCGACAGTTGACTCGGCTAGACCAGAATCGTTCGCAAGGACCCTACGTTGGACATCTGATGCCACGTTTCGCCCGAGGGATTTCAGAAGTCGCTCGATTCTCTGTGGGTCGCATTTTCGTCCAGTGAGTTGGTTCACTTCGACTTCTCGAACCTGTTTCAGATAGTTGCGGTTGGACCGCATTGCTTCTTTCGTTGGCGACTTGTGTCGCGCGGGCCACCCACCGATCACAATTCGTTCGGCATGTCTGTGACGGTCAGGCCTGGGTCTGGCGCATCTTCCGTGCGAGGTTGATCATGTTTGTGCTACGCAAAGGTCCATGACAGGACTGCAGTCAAAGCTTGATCGACTGACTCGATGGGCACGGCAAGTTCTGTCACAATTTCTTGTTTAGCTTCGGCCGCAGGAGTGGACGGGCCCTTGTCCCAGAAGAGTCCGCTTATGGCAAACTCCTGTTCTGATGGTGGGACGGAATCAGGGTTGTGGAGCTTCGGCGGGTTGTGGGTCGGCGTCCATTCATAGCCAGTCCAATCGGCTTTTGAGCCTTGGTGCGCGTTGCCCCAAACCCCGCCCGGAGCCCATTGCCAAACACCAAATGCGCCGGGGTTCGGTTCGCGGCGATCGAACTTGACGTTTACGCTCACGGCGTGTGCTTGGCCGACGGAAAGGTCTCGCACGCTGTTTAACGTCATCATGAGTCGGTCGAAGTCGACTGGGTATGTCGGGACTTCGATTTCATAGTGCACCCTTGCAGCCGCTGCATAGGAAACGTCGCGCAGTGCGGTGACAACAAAGTCGTATGGGCCGTCGTCACCGTTGGCACTTTTCTCTCCTGAATCAGGAATCGGTAGGTCTATTCCCGCCATTGGCGCGAGATCCTGGCGCAAGATTTGCATCGTTGGCGCTGCCCATTCCGAGTGGATGTGGCCCGGAACAAGAAGTGACGAAAGGGTTGTCGGTCTCAACGGCTGCGTTTTGTTTCCGACTACCTCAAGGCTCAGCGGCAATGCGTCGAATTGGTTCGGCGGTAGGTCCGGCTGACCATCGTCTAGCCAATCTCGAACCACTTCGGTCGCGATGGACAAGAGGGTGCCTGGGTCCGCCTCCCCTTCCTCGATTCCAACGTCCCAATGCAGGGTGAAGACTATGTACTGGTAGTAGTAGAACTGCTCTTGACCTGGCGGGCGCACGAGGAGTTGCAGTGTGAACGAAAACGGCGAAGGATAATTGGTCTCGACATTGCTGAAGTCATCGCGAAACACCAACGCAAAGGTTGTGTCCAACTCAACGTTTGATGAGACGGACTGCTGAATCAGCTCATTGAGGGCGGCGTCTGCTCTTGCTGAAACCAAAGCTGCCAGGTGGTGCGCAAACTCAGCGCCATGCTCCGCGCTCGCTGCGGCATCAACGAACGCCTCCGACACGCGTTCGGCCATGGAACTCGCTCGGTCGAGCACACCTTTAGGAGCAAGGCCGAGTTCCTCGGCGAATTTCACCCACTGCCTCCGCCCGACGCGCTTGAGTTTGTACTCGCCGCCGATCTTCATGGCCAGCTTGGGCTTGTGACCCTTGGAATCGTCGTACGGAAGGAACGAAGATATGTCGTACAGAGGGGCGAGCCGAATCTGATCGCGTGAATGCACTAACCCGTAGTTCTTCGCGTGGGCGTCGGTCCCACCGATCAGCCAGTTGAAAATGAGTGCGTCAACGAAGCGCCAGACTTCGGTTTCGGCGATCGGCACGGGCAGAACGCGCCGAAGTAGTGCAGCAACGGTGGCTGCCGATGGCCCTCCTTCAAACTGATATTTGGTTGCTGGATGAACCCCTAGCGCTTGACACATGTCTTCTTGGTGGAGCCGCTGCCACTGACCGGTCGCTGGATCGCGGTATCGATCGAAACGAGTCACCACAAGGGCTCGTTCGGCCCCGAAGGAGCGGACCTCGGTTTTCGCAGCTCGTAGTCCCAGCTTCCTCGCTGCATTGAGGCACAGGTGTTCGTTGACTTCTTGGTCGTCAAAGCCTGGTACTGCTGGCTTCAGAATGTGCGTAGAGGGCTCATTTCCACGAGGGTCGCCCCAGCGCTCCGTGCGTTCGTCAAAGCGGAGAGCGGTCTTTGCTTGGGCGCCGGCAAGGCTGAACTGACCAGCCGAATTTCTACCGTGCCAGCCAGTGTTGTCTGTATGAAGTTCTTTCAGCAGTTCCTCGACCTGGCTATCGGCAAACCAATCCACGTGGCTGTCTCGCTTGTTACGCAGGTGGGCTGTCTCAGGTCTCACAAACTGCACGGCTCCAGCGCAGTCGAGGCCGATATCGGTGCTGAGTAAGGAAGTCACCGATGTAGACGATGCGTCGAGGTCCCGTGCCCATCGCCGCAGGACATCTTCGTTGTCAGGAAGTAGGCCCCACAGCCACGGTAGGACCTCTTTGGGTCCGTACGGAGCTTTTCGCGGCAACATTGAAACCGATAGACGACTTGCATGGATATCGGCTAGGTAGGACTCGGCGTAGTGCAAGGAATCCTCAGTAATCGTTGCGATTTCTGAGCCATCGAGTACGACGATAAGTGGCGTCACGAGTCGAGGGTTTGATCGAGAAGGTTGTCAAGGTCGATAGCCCGCGGCGAGTTTGGCTCTATGGCGAGGCGCACGTCAAGTGCATTGAGTAGTAGTAGTAGTGTGTCGAGGCGAACCGAGCGCGAACCGTTCTCGAGTTCAACGATCCATTTTCTGCTAACTCCTGCTGTTCGCGCTAGATCCGACTGGGATAGCTCCTTGTCCTGACGGATATTGCGCAGTGTCTGTCGTAGATCTGAGACTGCATCAATGCGATACATGGCCACTGTGGAACCCCCGGTCGCTGGCGCATGGTTGTAACACTTCGGGTACACGTGAATTGGTGTCACACATCAGTTACAGGCTAGCAGGTGTCACAGATTGGTTACAGCACCCTGGCTGTGGCAGATCGGTAACACCTACTCAACCCATTTGGTTCGACCTCATGTCGGGAAGCTAACTGGAGAACGACGCTTGCGATCATGACGGCGACGGCTTTCAACGTAAGCGCGTCTGGATAAGCGAAGAGATGTGGCTCAAAGCCTGAAGGTAGCCGCGTGAGATGGTCCGCTATTCTTCCGCTGTGCGGCGGATCTGGGTGGGGTTGTTGCTGGTGCTGCTCGCTGGCGCGTGCTCCGACGATGCAGAGACTACGGATGCGCCGTCGGTGACCGCAACCCCACCGGTTGTCGCGCCAGCCAACAATCCATCGCCTGAGACGCAAGCCGCTGAACAAGCTGCCGAGACAGCAGCGGACCCGGTGCCAGCCTTGGGCGAGCCGATTCGTTTCCTCGATTCCGAACTTCAACAGCCGGTGGGCACGGCGCCGCGTCACGGCATGGTGTTCCTGGCCGAAGGGCTTCGTGAGTATCCGGCTCCCGGCGACATCCTCGGTTGCGAAACGCGAGGGCGCTTTGGCGTCGTTGGATCGTCTGGCCTGCTCCAGACAGTCGAGGTGCCAGGCACCTTGGTGGGCCGGGTCGAAATAGGGCCGGCTGGCTGGGGGTTCGCGGCCACCGCCTGCGTCGGTACTAGTTGGCTCGTTCCCCTGCGGGTGGTCAACGGCCAGGTTGTGGTCGTTGACGACCCCGACACCGGAGCTGCCCAGATGTTCCCGGCCAACGTCGAGCGGGCCTATACCTATTACGCTCCGGTCGGGTCGCTGTGGCGGTCCGACACCGTAGTCTCGGTGCGCCCCCAGGGCGGTCTGGACGAGCGCTATGAGCTCGACCTATCGACGGGCGAACGTGAGGCGCCGACAGAGCTTGCGGTTGACCGCCAGACGTCCGATGGTCGACCCCAGATCGTACTTGCAAGCGGAGCCCATGCGCCCGGCACGTTCTATACCGTGCCCGCCCAGAGCTGCTTCGGTCATCCTGAGGAAGTCACGACCGTACGAGTGATCTCGGCCGGCCGTGACCGTGCAGTCATAGATGATCCCGGCGACACGTTCACCGGGCTCGCACAAATGATCTTCGGCGCCGACGATCAAGTCGCTTGGCTCAACACGTGCAACTCGGTTAGCTCGGTCTGGGTGGCCACCGTCGATCCAGTGACCGGCGAGTTTCATGCGGTCACTCGGGTCATCGATGAAGACTGGCTAGCCACAGCGGGTTGGGGCTTCTCGGGCGATGGCTACTTTGGGCCGATCTCACTTGCCTTCGAGGAGACGGGTGAACTCGTGGTCTGGGCGCACACCGATCACGGACTCGAAGTCGTGCGGTCGACCCAAGTCGAAGCTGGCTCGCATGCCTTCGCTGACCCGGTGGTGGCGATCGCGATCTATCCCGAGGCCCCGACGCCGATCGCGGCGCCATCCGGGTTACCGCGAGCCGAAGTCAGCGATGTCGACATCACACTGCTGGCTTCGTTCTGGCCGGCTGGCACCGCGGAGCGGGCAGGTCTGGTGTTCTACGCGCTCGAAGGCAACGCGGCCGAGGTCGGCGTCGAGTCGTGTGATCAGGCAACATCGCCAATCTTCGGTTTTGGGGACTCGCCCGTACCCGAGCAGGTCGCCGTCGTTCCTGGCACCCAAGTCGCGTCGTTCAACGTGAACTGGTCGGGCGCCGTGGTTGCCGTGTCGAGTTGTGGCGACGCTACCTATGTCTCGGTCGGCGAATTCGATGTCGCGACCAGAACGATCGTTGCCGGATCGCTCAACGTTTGGAAACGAGATCTGCGTCAGTCGGCGCCCGCGTTGGGGTCGAACGGCGAGGTCCGATGGGGTCCGTACACGTTCGATCCGACAACGCGCACGTGGCAGATCCAGCGTCGCTCCAGGGGGGTGGTGTTCGAGAAGGGCCACTCTGACAGTGGGCGTTATCGGTACTTCTCGACCCCCGGTCACTTTGGCGACGAGACCGGACCAATTGATCCTTCGGTGCGCTTGATGGTCGAGGACACTCGCACGGGGATCATCCGCCAGACGACCGACTCGCCGCGAGGTGCTGCAGCTTGGCGACTGATCTTCGGACCCGACGATGAAGTCGCGTGGATGACAGGCAACGAACTTGGCACTAGTGCCTATCTCGGCCGAATCGACTGGGTGACCGGTGAGATCGTCGAGGCATACCAGGTGCGCTCTGACCCTCCGCTGTACTGGGGGCACCCTCGTTCGGGATCGGGCAAGGGAGGCCCTGACGCCATCGCATTTGAACCCGACGGCATGCTGCGAGCCTGGGCGTACACATATGAGCCTGGCAACCCGGATCCGTCAACATGGACGGTCGACAGCGCAACGTTCACCCTCGAGTCCCTAGCCGCCTTGCCAGACTCCTAGGCCACGCCTCCGTCTCCTTTGCTGACAGCCATTCGACGTGCCATCCTGCCTTGTCCACTGCTTCTTCTCCTAGGACCCTGTACGAAGGTCCGTTGAACTCCATGCGCAGCGAACGAAGGGAGCAGTTGTGGGCGGGATCGCTGCAAGCATGAGCTATTCGGATTGCAGTGGAGCGACGTTAATCTCGCCTAGTGCCACCACCGGGAGCTATCCCGAAGACGCGCAGCTCCTCGTGGGCTGCAGAGTCGACCGGCTACCAGATCGGCTACCAGCGCTCACCTAGCTGATCCGCCTTTGACCAAAAAGTAAAGAAGATCCGGTGCAGCCGCACCGAATCTTCTTAGTGGAGCTGGTGGGAATCGAACCCACGACCCCCTGCTTGCAAAGCAGGTGCTCTAGCCAACTGAGCTACAGCCCCAGCAGGGGACAGGGTAGAGGCAACCGGGCCCATTCCGCACCCCGTTACGCAGAGATTCTGCGACGGGCGACACACGGCCTATCTCTGCTTGTTGCCGAGATGCCATTTGCCGCATTGCTGGCAGTTGTACGCCACAAGATTGCGACGGCCGCGTTCGGAACGCAGCTTTGATGCGGTGTCTTCGGCTTCCTTGCGCGACTTATGCGGCTGTTTGCCTTCGCACGATTTGGCGTGCCGGCTTCGGGCCCGTTTGAGCTTGCGCGGTGTCTTGGCCATCGGTAGTTCCTCAGCCGACCCGGTGGGCGGCCCACCAATCGGCGATCGCAGGTGCGTGCAGCCTGGTGTATTTCAGCGTCAGCTCGCCTGCGGCGATCGGCGGAGCTTGCAGGTTGGTCTCGGGCAACGGCGAAGCATCGGCGATTGGATCAACCCATTCCAGCCGAATCGATTCGCACACATCACCGAGGTGGGGTGACGATGACACGTGGTGAGCGGTGATGTGCGCAAGAATCGTCGCCATTGAACAACTCTAGGAGTTCGGCTGAATCGAAACCTGGTCGCCGGGTTCGCCAGAAATGATGAGCTGTGCGTAGAACTGCGGAAGAACCGTTCCGCTGTTCGGAACTTGGGAAGTCTCGACGAGCGCAGAACCGGTGTCGTAGGTCGGCACCTGGATGTAGCTGCCCCCGACGAGTGTCGAGGAACCGCCGGGCCACTCGACGAGGATCGGTTTGCCGTCGTCGCCGATCTGGGCAGTCCAGCCGTCGGCACCTAACTCGACTTGCTCAGTCAGAACCTCAAAGGTCACCTCGCCAGTCGTCGCGAGCGCAATAGCTGGAATCTCCGGTTCCTCAAGGTCGTGGTCATAGACGACCATCCACGAGTCGGCGTCGAGTTGCCTGGTGCTCCCCGGAAGTCTGGTTGATTCGCTTGTCGACACCCGCACGATGGCAATGTCGTAGCCGTCATCAGACGGGGCAGGCTCTACGCCAGCCAAGTCAAACGCAGCCGTGGCTATGCCATTGAACGGTTCGCGAACAACCGGTTCAGCTGCAATGAGCGGCGATGGCTGAAGAGCGAAGTCTTCGAACGCGTTCTCTGCGCTGCCCGCATCTTCGAGTTCTTGCTCGATCAACGTAATTGCCGACTCGGCAATTTGGTCATACCAGTAGCCAAGTGTGCCGAGCGGATTGATGTACCAACGCCCGTTTCGCTCCACCATCACGAATCCGAAGTCATCGGGTATCACATCGTCGGCGGTGCCATCGAACTCGGGAAACTCGGCCAACGCCTCATCGAGTAGATCTTCGGCAAGGCAACCGTCAACGACTTCGCCCACATCGTCAATGATTGACCCGCACCACGTGGAGAAGTCGACGTCGAACGAGCCGCCACCCACTCGGCCGCCAAGCTGCTCAACGGTCACAACGGTTCGGTTGTCCCACATAGTCTCGCCGAAATCGAGCCGATCAAAGCGGAGATCCATCTCGCGGACGGCATCGGCGCGTTCGCGTGGGTTCACTTCATCATCGATCAGCGGCTGATAGTCGTGCAGCAACGGCATCGAATACGGGTCGGTAAGCCGGATCATCTCCTCGTACCGCAACAACTCGAATGCGCTCATGAAGTCTTCAAGAGCTTCTTGAGGTGTGTCTGCGCCGCCCCGCTGACTGTCGACAAGGCGGCTCGAGGCGCCAAAGTTTGGCTGGGTCTCGGGGGCCTCTGATAGACGAATCTGTTCGGCGATCGAATACGCAATCGACACGTGCCAACGGCCGTCTCGCTTGACAGCAATCAAATCAAGGGGCACGTCGAAGCTGCCCAACTCGGTGGGTTCGTTTGGAACGGTCGCGCGGTAGGTCGTCGAATCGCCGGTGTCACGCAGCGAGATCCGGGCGCCATCGAATGCTCGCAGATCAAAGCCCTCAACGTCGGCCGACATCGCAAACACAAAGGCAGCATTGGAATCGTCTTGTGCGGTTTGCACGGTGAGGTCCAAGCCGCTAATACGAACCCGGGCAATGGTCTGATCGTCGTCGAGCATTTCGACGTCATAGGCCGGCCGTTCGCCACCGGGTCCGGTGAAAGCAAAGTCCAAGCCGTCGACGAAGTCGGTCCAGTCAGCGGGTACCTGACTATTCGCTGGCACGTCGTAAAGGCCAGCGTCGGCGAATCGTTGCGTAATCGGTTCAAAACTGCCGAACCAAGCATCGATCTCGTCAGGGTCGAGAGCTGCCACGAACCCGACGGCGTCACGCTCGTTGACGGAGTCAATAAGTTGTTGCACAGCGAGCTGTGGTTGATCTGCGCCGCCGGCATTGCTGCCCGTAACGAGGCGAAATGCCAAGAAGCCCAGTGCTGCGATCGCGACGAGACCCACGAGCCCGAGCTTCGCCGCGAGCGGCAGACCCGAATCCGTTTCGGGTTCTGTGTGCGCCGTGTGCGTAGCGTCTGCGCCGATGTCAGTGACCGCCGCCGATGTGATGGCGACTTCGGGTGCGAGTCGTTGCCGATCAGGGTGCAGCTCGGGTGCATACCACCGGCCGTCGCTTGCGATCCACCAGCCTTCACCTTGTGATGTGTCGCTCATGCATCCGCCATTTGCTCGCCGTTCATTTCGAAGTAGTGAAGTCGTAAAAGCCACTGGTCGCAATAAGGGCAGCTCCCGCGCTGGCGACCGTCGGGCCCGACAGGTTCATAGCTAGTCGGCCCCAGCGATCTGCGCCGTACACAAACACCCACCACAACAAGGCGGCCACGAGCACCAGACCAACACCGACCAAGCGGTGCCACCGACGGCCGCTGGCCACGACAAGGCACCAGGCGAAAACGATCAGAAACGCTGGCGTGTACCACCAGCGGCCAATCCACGCGATCAACGCGGGAAGCTCACCAGAGCCCAGCGCCACGAAGGTGTCGGCCGTGTCGTATCCCGAACGCGTGCGACCCCCGATGCGGGCCCACGGCAAAAAAGTTCCGACGGCTGCCAAGACCAGCCCACAGGTGGCAACGATCGCCCGCTTTGTGGACCCGTGCAAATCGTCGAAGCTCAGATCGAACGCTCCTGATCGCCCCAATACAGGTCGCGCAACTTGCGCTTCTGTACCTTGCCAGTACCGGTGCGGGGAAGCGCGTCGACGAAGTCGATCGACCGTGGCACCTTGTAGCTGGCCAGGTTTTCGCGGCAGAACAAGCGCAGCTTGTCGGCTAACGAGTCATCGGCGACAAGGCCGTCGTTGGCGACAACTACCGCCTTGACCTCTTCGCCATACTCGTCGTTGGGCACGCCGATAACGGTCACGTCAGCCACGTCGTCATGGCCGCCCAATACGCCTTCGATTTCGGCCGGGTAGATGTTGACGCCACCGCTTATGATCATGTCGATTTTGCGATCAGACAGCCATAGGAAACCTTCGTCGTCGAGGTAGCCAACGTCGCCACTGGTCGCCACCCCCGGTTCGAGGTGTACCTCTGCGGTTTTCTCCGGAGCGTTGTGGTACTCGAAATCGGTGCCCATTGTGTTCCGGAAGTAGATGGTTCCCGACTCGTTCGCTGGCATAGGGGTGCCGTCATCGCCGACGATTATGATCTCGATGTTGGGCATGGCTGCACCCACGCTTCCGCCTTTGCGCACCCAATCGTGTGCGCTGATCATTGAGACCACCGATCCTTCGGTCGAGCCGTAGTACTCGGTGATCTTGGGACCCCACCAATCGATCAACGCCTGCTTGACGACCGGCGGGCACGGCGCGGCGCCATGCAGCACAATTTCGAGACTTGATCCGTCAAAGCCGGCTTTTGCCTCGTCGGGAAGATCGATGAGCCGCTTCATCTGGGTTGGAACAAGGTGCACATTGGTCGCCTGGTAGCGATCGATCAGATCGAGCACGCCAGCGCTGTCGTATTTGTGTTGCATGACCACTGCAGATCCAGCAATCATCGGCAGCCACGAAAAGGCCCACTGGGCCGAGTGATAGATCGGGCCGCACAACACCGTCACGCCAGGCACCGTGAACAACTGCGCGAAACCTGCGCCGATGAGTTGCCAAATCGCCGGGTCTGCGTCGTCACCCAGTGACGTGAGCGAACCTCACACACCTTTGGGATGCCCAGTGGTGCCCGACGTGTAGAACATTGGCCCGCCCATCACCTGCTTGGTCGGCTCGTCGGCAGATGCCGCAGCGGTCATGGCATTGAAATCGATGAATCGGCTGTCGGCATTGCCGGTGTCGGGATCAACAAACGCAATCGCCGTTTCAACTCCGACCGATGCCGGGTCTTGGAGCGCTTGATGCACCACGTCGACGAATCGATGACCGGTGAAGACCGCCCGGGCACCTGAGTCGCCAAAGATGTAGGCCATTTCCGGCGCGACGAGGTGCCAGTTGACCGGCACATGCACGATGCCCGTCTGCGCGCACGCGAGCGACACAATGAACCATTCGTTGCGGTTGCCTGCCACGATCGCCACGGTGTCGCCAGCGCCGAGCCCGGCGTCATGCAGCGCGTTGATTGTGCGGTTGACCGCCTGGTCGAGCTCGGCCCAGTCGAGGGTGTGGTGATCGTCGACGAGGGCGATGTCGCTACCGCGTTGGCCTGCGACGTCACGGGTCAGGACTGACATGGCGCTTCCTTTGGTGGATCGATTAGCGATAGCAGTGTGGGCGACAGCCGCCCACGTGTTCGCGGTGACGCACGAGCAAGAGTTCGCAGACAAGTTCGAGGTTGTCGAGCAACGGATTTGGCGAGATCAACTGAACGTGGATTAGCCACGTCAGCGACTGAGAATTGTGACGCCTGAAATGCCCGGAGCGCCATACACGTGGGTATAAGCCGTCTTCGGGTCGCCCTGCACCTGGCGTTGCCCGGCGTCGCCTCGTAGCTGGAGCACATTCTCATAGACCTGCCGCAGACCCGATGCGCCGACCGGTTCACCGTTCGCAAGACAACCACCGTCGGTGTTGACCGGAAGCCGGCCACTGATCTCGGTCTCGCCCATGGCGATCATGCGTTCTTGTTCGCCGTGCTCACAAAAACCATTTTCGGCCATGTGCATGATCTCCGCGCCTACTTCGGTGTCTTGAAGCTGGGCGATGTCCATATCGGCCGGTCCCATTCCCGCCATCTCAAAAGCCGCTTTGGAAGCGTCGACGGTTGGACCTGCTGACCATTCTGGAGCGAGGTGTCGGCTGAACACCTCGAATGAGCCGAAGCGCCGACTGCGAACCACAGCTGCATTGAGGTAGATCGGTGTGTCGGTGTACTTGTGAGCCTTGTCGGCTCGACACAGCACCAGCGCGACACCGCCCTCACCAGGCGAGCAAAACATGTACTGGGTCAGGGGGTAAGAAAGCATCGCCGACTCTTTCACCTGGCCTTCGCTGAGCTCCTGACGACGCCACGCGTTGTCGTTCATCGCCCCGTTGCGAAATGCCTTTGCGCCGACCTTGCCAAGGGTGTCTTCGGTGATGCCGTAGTCGTGCATGTAACGGTTGAGTTTCATACCGAAGAACTGGGTAGTGAGGGCCATGCCCGTTTCGCCGTACCACTGGCCGAGGCCCGAATTCTTGGAGTTGATTCGGAACGCGCCTCGTTCGTGCTTGTCGAAACCGATTGCGATCCCGAGGTCATACATGCCGGCCTTGATGGCGTTGACTGCGGAGAACAGTGCCGACCCTCCTGTTGCGCAACCGTTTGCGACATTGATGAACTGCAAACCAGTCAAACCAAGGCGCGACACCATCGTGTCGGGGGCGCCTGCTGCTGACGAACCGCCAAAGGCGAACTGCATGTCTTCCCACCCGACTCCGGCATCGGCGACGGCCTTGCGCACGGCGTCGACACCGTGGTCCATGCCCGACTTCTCACTGCGGGCAAATGAGGTGATGCCGATTCCGACGATTGCGACGTCGTCACTACTGGCCATGAGGTTCTCCTTGATCGGGGTGCGGGGAGTGGATCGGGGTGCGGTGGAGTTACAGGAAGACAGGAAGAAGGTGTTGTTGCCTAATGATCAGTCGGCGGGGCCAAAGCCGAATGTGACGACTTCGTCACCGTCTTTATTGGTGCAAAGAGGGATCATCACGAGTTCGAGATCCATGCCAATCTTGAGCTGCTCAGGTGTATTGAGCGTGAGTCGAGCTTCGACCTTGAGTTCGTCTTCGAGTTCGACATAACCAACACCGAATGGCTCAAAAGTCTTCGGGTCGACGTCGCCGACGTAAGGAGGTGACTTGGGCGGATACCCCTGAATTGTCCAGGTCCACAACGTGCCCTTGTTCTTGAGCTCAACATCTTGGGTGTTATTGCCGGCGCATTTCGGGCAGTCGTCTTGGCGCGGAAACATGTGATTGCCGCAATCGACGCAACGACTGCCGAGCAGTCGCGGGCTGTCGCTCGGCCAGGTGAATAGACCCTCTTCAACCGGAACCTGGTTGGCCACGTACTTCTCCCGAGACACTTGCGAACTGCAAATGACACTAGTAGTCACCCGCTCGGCGCTACTAGCCCCCAGTCATTGCGGTGCGGTCAATTGAGACACCGGCATGCTCTATCGGAGTAGCGTCGGGGTCGTGACTACTTCTTGTGAACGCCCGTTGCCCTACTCGGCTAAGCACTACACCGGGCGCACGGGCGCGGCGCTCAAGGCCGTCGTGTTCGCACTCGTGCTCGCGTTGTTTGCCGCCGCCTGCGGCGCCGACGATGTTGCTAGCGACGTGGTGTCCAATGCCAGTGACACAGTTGCCGACATCGTCGACTCAGATGATGACGTTGACGGCAGCGAGGCGACTGCCCAGGAAGCAGAGCCCGAGAGCGAATCAGCAGAGCCCGCGGGTGAGCAGGCAACCGACCCCGCGGGTGAGCAGGCAACAGAGCCCGATGGTGAGATGGTCGATGGTGAGATGGCCGCGGATTCTGCCGAATCCGATGACGAAGCGGCAGATGATGAGCTGGCTGACGGCGACGCCGAACCTGATGAGATGGCTGACGACGAGATGGCCGCCGAGATCGGCGACGACGCCGGTCGCCAAGAACTCGAAGAAGCGCTGCGAGCCGAGATCGACGAATGGCTAACCCAAAGCACCGCACCTGGCATCTCGTTGTCGGTGCTGCTGCCAGGTCAGGACCCACTCAATATTGCTGGTGGCATTGCCAACATTGAGACCGGCGAGTCGGTCGAGACAGACGACTACTTCCGCATTGCCAGTATCACGAAGTCAATGACAGCGGCCGTGATCTTGACGCTCGTCGACGAAGGGCTGGTCGAACTCGACGCCCCGGTTGCTGAATACCTTGGCGATGACTGGCTCGGCGAGCACCCGTCTGCGGCGTCGATCACCGTCGCGCAGCTCATGAACCACACCAATGGGCTCATCGAGTTTGCGTTTGACATCGGCTTCTACAGCCAGTCGGTCGCTCGATCTGATCAGGCCTATACACCTGAAGAAATCCTGGCATTTCTTGGAGAACAGCCACCCTTGTTTGCACCGGGCGAGCAGTATCAATACGAAACAGGCGGTTTCGTGGCGGCGGGGCTGATCATCGAAGCCGTGACCGGCAAGACCGCTGCAGAAGTCATGCGCGAACGCATCTTTGAACCGGCCGGAGCCGACGCTATTTATCTCACTCCTCAAGAGTTCCCACCACAACAAGTTGTCAGCGCGTATTCGCGTGAGTTGCTCTTCGCGGCCTTTAGTGCGCTTGCCCCTGAGCTCAACGAGGGCCTCGTCGTCGGTGACGATGACCCGGTGATCGACATTTACTCCGGTCCCCAAGATGTCTTGCAGAGTGCCGGCTGGACCGGAGGCGGAAACGAAGCGCAGCTTGAATCGGTCGCGGCGATCTTTGCAGCCATGTTCGACGGCACCATCTTGACTTCCGACGCCATTGCGTCGATGACCGACACCGTGCTTGACAGTGGCTACGGACTTGGGCTGTCGGTCGATGACATTGACGGCGTCACCGTCTACAGCCACGGCGGCGGCGTGCCAGGTTTTCGAAGCCAGGCAGGTTGGCTGCCAGATCACAACATTGCGTACGCGTTCTCGGTCAACCTGATTCCGCTTCCCGAAGGCGCCGATGTAGGCGCGCTCACCGAGCGCATGCTTCCGCTTCTCATCGAAGCCAGCAGCTGAGAGCTCAGCCGGTGGCGGCCCGCAACGTTTCGCGCATCGCAAGATCGGTCTCGTTGAGATCTCGCGGCGTCCTCATATGGGCATCTTGGCATGGGCCATTGGGGTCGAGACTCAACTCGCCGTGCCTCATGCCGATGGAGATGCATGATGACGAGCCCGCTTTTGTCTGAATTCGACGTGTTCATGCCGGTGAAACGGTGCGTGGATCCCGACACGCAGGTCACATCGCGATCGGCCGGCGGGCACGACCTTGCGACGAGTGCAGCCAGTGCGTTGGCGAACACTGACCTGCCAGCGGCCCACTTGATGCCAGAGGGTTTCGCGGATCGTTGGAGTGATTCCGGCGAGCGGCTGACGCATCTGCGAAACAAGCTGGCGATCGTCGACGATGTCGTTGACGGTTGGATCGCAGCTCGCCTGCGAACCGCACGATTAGGAACCGACTGAAGCCTGCCACTAGGTCATGCCGTGCGGTGACCGACGCACCGAACGGCGTAAAGATTCAGCGGAACCGGCTGCGAGACCGGGCACAAGACCTGTACCTCACTGTTGAAAACAAGACTGCTGTCAACAGGTTCGGCTGGACATCGCAGCAACTCAGTTGCTTAGTATGTGCCTACTACAACAACGCGAGGTCGTCTCATGACAGTTACTGATACAGAACGTCCCGGCCGATTTGATGCGGGCACGCCGTGGCACCTGCAGGGCAACAACGCGCCAATCACTGAGGAGCTGACCGAGACGAATCTTGAAATCGTCGGTGCAATTCCGAGTGAGTTGCAGGGCCGATTCTTTCGCAACGGCGCGAACCCCCAAACGGGAGTATCGGAACATTGGTTCATCGGCGACGGCATGTTGCACGGCATCGAACTCGCTGGCGGCAAAGCCAATTGGTATCGCAACCGCTACGTGAAAACGCCAATGTTCGCCAACCCGGGCGCCGATCGCACCGAACTTGCAATGGATTCTGAGACGTTCGAAATGGACCTCAATGTCTCCGCTGCCAACACGCATGTGATCGCCCATGCCGGTCGTATTCTTGCGCTTGAAGAAGGCGCATTTCCCTACGAGATCAGTCCTGAGCTCGAAACGATTGGACCGTTTAACTACGACGGCAAGCTCACCACGTCGATGACCGCACACCCCAAGCTCTGCCCCCACACTGGCGAGCTGATCTTCTTTGGCTACGGCGTACTTCCGCCGTACTTCACCTACTACCGAGTCGCAGCCGACGGCAACGTCATGCAAAGCACCGAGATCACCATGGGCGGACCCACGATGATTCACGACTTCGCAGTCAGCCGCAATCACACCGTCATCATGGACCTGCCGATGGTGTTTGATCTCGAATTGGCGTTGCAGGGCGGAATGCCAATCCGATGGAGCGACGACTATCAAGCTCGCATGGGCGTCATGCCACGCGCCGGTCAAGACGTCGACGTCAAATGGTTCGACATCGACCCTTGCTATGTGTTCCACACCCTTAACGCACACGACGATGGCGACGAAGTCGTCATGCGGGGCTGTCGCCTTGAGAAGTTGTGGCTCGACACCGCCGACATGGTCGTCGACGAAGCCACTGTTGATCAGGGGGCGCGACTGCACGAGTGGCGATTCAACATGAAGACCGGTGCCGTTTCTGATCGTCAACTCGACGATGCGCCCTGCGAGTTCCCACGAATCGCCGATGCCGATGCTGGCACCCAAGAGCGTTATGGCTACGTGATGGCGCAGCGGCCGCAGACCGAGGGCGGCGCCGTGTTCAAATATGACCAGGCCAATGGTGCATCCAAGACGGTGCACGAATTCGGCGACGGTAAGACCCCGGGAGAGCCAGTGTTCGTCGCTGCGGCCGACGCCAAGAACAGCGACGATGGTTGGCTCATGACCTTTGTGCACGATGCCGTAACTGACACTTCAGCACTCGAGATCATCGACGCCACCGATATGGCTGCTGGCCCTGTTGCTGAGATCAAGTTGCCAGTTCGTGTTCCAACCGGTTTCCACGGAAGCTGGATCGCCGACGCATGACCGGCGTCGCGGCCGCGCCCGACGCTGACCAGACCGAGGTTGATCAATTCGATCATCCTCGCAGGCCGCAATTGGTTGCGTTTGCGAAGCGATCGCTGCGCCACGCTGTTGCGGCGACCGCTCCGCTCGCGGAGACGGTTGTCGAGGTTCCAGCGGCGAACTATGTCAGCCAACAGCGGTGGGACCTCGAGATCGAGCGGGTGTTCAAGCGCGTGCCGTTGGTGGCTGGGTTTTCGTGTGAGTTCGCAGAGCCCGGCGCGTTTCGCGCAGTTGAACTTGCTGCAGTTCCGGTGCTGATCGTGCGATCGGGCGATGGTGTCTTGCGAGCGTTTGTCAACACGTGTAGCCATCGCGGTGCGCAACTAGTCGACGGTGATGGCGTCGCTCGGCGGTTTACCTGCCCGTACCACGCGTGGTCATACGACGGTGAGGG
>CALKPY010000137.1 GCA_937991435.1 uncultured Acidimicrobiales bacterium | reverse complement strand
GGCCACATTGTCGTCATCGTCGCCACCACCGCATGCCCACAGAAGCAAGATGACACCGAGGGCGACAGCGAGCAAGGGAAGCAGCCACTTGAGCATGCCGCCCATGCCACCGCCCGACGATCCACCCACGTTTAGGTCGCGGTCTTTGCCGCCACCGCCGCTGACGCTCGATGTAACGGTCTCGCGAGTCTCAGTCGTGAGCCGCTCACCGCTATCGCGAACCGCTCCGGTGACTTTGCTGGCGCCGTCGCCAAGACCGCCGCTGACCTTGCCAGCAACAGCACCCGCAGCAGCAGTAGCGCCACCAGCAGCAGCCATACCCTTGAACTTGTCGAGACCGCTGAGGAACCCAGCGTTGTCTTTTTCGTCGTCGCCGCCGTCGAGCATGTCGAGAATGCCGCCCATGCCACCGCTACGCATGGCCTTGGTGTTGTCACCAAGCATCGAAGCCAGACCGCCAGCATTCATGCCGCCGCCCATGACCTTTTTGCCAATGAAGCTCATGACCATTGGTGCCAACATTGGCAGCAACTTCTTGACCATGGCGCCGCCGAGACCTGACTGCGCTGCGAGGCCGTCTTCGACCGCGCTCTGTCGGCTTCCGAAGATGGAACCTACGAGACCGGCACCGGCGCCGTCCTTGTCGCCGCCGCTGAGGAATCCGCCAATATTGTCAAGCATGCCGGTGTCAGCACCCTTGGCCATATCGAAGATGGCGTCAGCGCCACCGGGGGCTGCGGCACGCTTGCCGAGTCCACCAAGAAGCGCTGGCCCGGCCATGCCGAGCAGTCCCTTGGTCTTGTCGTCGTCAGAACCAAGAAAGCCACTGAGGGCTCCGAGATTCGAACCGCCGCTGAGGGCATCGCCGAGTTCATCAAAAAGTGCCATTCTGGCTCCTTGGGGTTGTTGCTGACCCGCGCGCACACGCCGGTTCTGATGCCCTAAAGGTTACGGAACGATGACGAGATTGCGAGTTTCCGTTATTCCAGCAGGGTTTGATGCGGTCGTGATCAGGAGCGCTTCGCCGATTCGCTCATGCGGTGATTTGCCATGATTGGTCCCGCAACCCATCCGCACAGCTGGGGGTCGCACTCGCGCAGATCGCCGCTCAGATGACGGCCACCGGCTGTGAAGACACCGCTGACTTCGTCTTTTGTGGTCACCTTTACGGTGCCGTTGTCGTGCTGTTCGTACAGTGCGCCGCTGAAAGGGTGACGTATTCCGAGCATCAGCCGTCAACCCATTCGCCGAGTTTGACGTGCAACCACCGCACTTTGGCCTCTTGGTAGTTCGCGAGGGTCACACCCGGCTTGTGAGTTTGTTCCAGCCCTTTCTGCACCTTGGACATGTTGAAGAGGTCTTGGTTGAAGACTTTGCCGAGCATGCCCAGTTCCGGGGCGTCGGTGAAGGTCTCGTGTTCGTCAAGCCAATTGATTTCGCACGGGGGTGGCTTGTCTTGATCGGCTCCGTATGGCGCCAACAAGATGCACTCCATGATGGAGCTTCGGTGGTCGTCGCCGTTGGGACGAAACCGATACACGATGCGATTGAATGCGCCCCACGGGTGAAAGTTCGGAAACAAGGTGTAATCAATACTGTCCATCATCTCGGCGTCGGACATGTTGTCGACACCACCGCCGACGACGGCCCGCCAGCGCGCCCGCCCTCCTGCGGCACCGAGCGCCCGCATGGACTGATGATCTTTGACGGTGACAGGTGACTCCTGGTCTTCGCGGACGTCCATCATCGCTCGCATCATTTCGTCTTCGGTAGGGGTCCAGTCGAGGTTCGGACTTGGAGTTCCACCGGGAGTGATTACACGCGAGAAGTTGTCCCACACATCGATCTGGCTGTTCGTGTCGCCGAGATAGGGCAGGATCTGCGGGTGGGTGGCGTTGACGTGATATGCCTCGCAAAAGGCTTCCTGGGCGATCTTCCAGTTGGCCTGAATGACCTTGGCCACGTGCGACTCTTTGTGGCGCCGTTCAAGGTTCCACTCGGTGAAATGCGCGTCCATGTCGCCGATGAAATCGATGAGCGGCTCGGCTTCGGGGTCGGGGTTGATGAATACAAAACCCTGCCATACCCCGGTCTTGCATTGGGGAAGCGAGAAGTTCTCGGCTTCGACGTGGGGAAAGTCCCAGCGGGCAGGAACATCGTGCAGGGCGCCGTCGATGGTCCATGCGAAGCCGTGGAATGGGCACCGAATCTCTGAGCAGTGTCCATCGTGGTCTTTGAGCTGTCTTCCTCTGTGCAGGCACGCGTTGGGGTAGGCCCGAATGTCGCCGTCGAGCGCGCGCATCACGATGTAGCTGGCGCCTGCGATCTCGTAGAGGTAGTAGTCGCCGGGCTCGGGGATCTCATCAGTTCGACACGCGTACTGCCAGACCTTGGCCCAGAGGTCGCGCTTTTCTGCCTCGTGCCATTCGCGACTGATGTAGCGATGTATCGACACGTCGTCGCTGCCGAGGTACTTCGGCGCTTCGATGCGCAGCACCGCAGGTACATCATGCGTATCGGTGTCGAGCAACTGCTGATACGAGATGCCTGGCGATCGGGCGTCGCCCCACGCCTGGCCACTTGTGTCATTCCCCATGTCGTCAAACGTACCCACTCGCCCATGGTTGATGCCAAAGCAACGCCTTTGCGCCGGTGACGCAGTCGCGCTTGTTCGGACCGACGAGTGTTATTTCTTTTCGAAGTGAAAGAACTGGTTGTCGCCCCGGTGTGACGTCGGCGCGCCCAAGGATTCGATTGCGTCGAAGTACGGCTTGCGGTTGGTGAAGACGCGGTAACAGTGCGACGTCTCGTAGCGTTTCTCGACAAAGTGTGGACTGCAAAGGTCGCCAATTTCTGATCTGGTTAGTTCCCGAACGTGCACTGCGGCCATGAACACCGGCTTGTTTTCGAGCAGCCGAGTCATGACCAACAGACTGTTCGGATTCGGCGTGGTCAAGAACAAATGCCCACCCGGTCTGAGAACGCGAGCCATCTCCGCGATGTAGGACTTCATGCCCGAGAAGTTGAAAACGACGATGTCTTTGCGTTCGTCGCTGTTGTGATCTTTGATGTGCTCAAGTGTCTCGAAGCTGAACACGATGTCGTACTCGTCTGATGGTGCTGCAATCTCGTACCGCAGATCTCCCGGGAGAGCGTGGCAGTCGTATCCCTCGGCAACCAGAAACTTTGAGATCATGGAAAATCCGCCAGCTTCGCCGATCTTCGCTCCCTTAGGAAGTTCCAGATACATGCGTTTGAAGGTCTGACAGAACCGTATGTAGTGGTTCAGCTGCGAAATGGTTTTGGTATTCGCGTCGCAAAACTCGACGAACTTCGCATACAAGGTGCCTTGGGAACCGTCGAAGTCGACATGGTTCTTTCGATGCTTTTGCAGATTGAGAAAGCGCAGCTCGTGCTCTTCGCCCAAACTTCTAAAGGCAGCATTTTTATTGATCTTGTTGACGTCGTCCATTCGGTTCGCCTGTGCCCCTAGCAAAAGACCTGGACCCGGATCGTATAACCCTTGCACCAACCGCGGCTGGCTCAAGGGAGCAGCGACCGAGTCCACGTACCATCAGGCCATGCCTGGTTTGCTTCCTGATGTTGATCCCGATGGTTTGCTTGAGTACTCGGTGGTGTACACCGATCGTGCTCGGAACCACATGTCGGCTGGTTTTCAGCAGGTGATGACCGACATCGGCCGCGTACTCAGGTCGGTATATGCCGCCGACGCGGTCGCTATTGTCCCCGGTAGCGGAACCTTTGGAATGGAAGCGGTCGCTCGGCAATTCGCAGGTGGCAAGCACTGTGTGGTCGTGCGCAACGGCTGGTTCAGCTACCGATGGACTCAAATTCTCGAGACGGGCAACATCGCGTCGAGCCACACCGTGCTCAAGGCGCGCCGGCTCGAACCGGGGGCCACGGGGCAATTTGCACCGGCTCCGATCGAAGAGGCCGTCGCAACGATCAAGGCCGAGCAGCCAGCAGTGGTGTTCGCGCCGCACGTTGAGACGTCAGCAGGAATGATCCTGCCCGATGACTATCTCGCCGCGCTCGCGTCGGCGACACACGACGTCGGCGGCGTCTTTGTACTCGACTGCATTGCATCGGGAGCCATCTGGGTTGACATGGCAACACTCGGCGTCGATGTTTTGGTCAGTGCTCCGCAAAAGGGCTGGACCGGTCCGCCGTGTGCCGGCTTGGTCATGTTCAGCGAACGAGGAAGCCAGGCGTTGGCCGACGCGGAACCGAGTTCGAGCTTCGCCTGCGATCTGCGCAAATGGCGCGACATCATGGCCGCCTACGAAAGCGGTGGTCACGCATATCACGCCACAATGCCTACCGATGCGTTGACGGTTGTGCGTGACGTAATGGTCGAAGCCGAGGGCTACGGCCTCGACCGCATACGCGAAGAACAACAAGAGCTCGGGGACCGAGTCAGGTCTGTGCTCGCAGATCGCGGCATTCGATCCGTTGCCGCGGATGGTTTCGGCGCTCCGGGAGTTGTGGTTTCCTACACCGACGACCCGGCAATAAAGTCGGGTGCCAAATTCGCGGAAGCAGGCATGCAGATAGCGGGTGGCGTGCCGTTGATGTGCGACGAAGGCGATGACTTCTCGACCTTTCGCCTTGGGTTGTTCGGCCTTGACAAGCTGCACAACGTCGATCGAACCGTCGCGAACCTCGAACGGGTACTTGATCAGATCCTGTGACCATGCAAACGAGTGAAGCTATCCAGGCCTGCGGGTTTGAAGACCCGAGCCGGGTCTGCCTGAGGGTGCTCGAGTGGACCGGCAATCAGACGCTTGCCGATTTGTCTGAATGGGTAATCGATCGGCCTTTCCGCGTTGTCGTGGTCGTGCTCGTGGCATGGATGATCAATCGATTCGCACGGCGAGCAATCGCAGCAGTTGGCGACAAGATTCGTTCCTCGCCATCGCACCCGCGGCTGCAACGTCAGCGCTCGCTCGGTCCTGGTGGCACCGAGATGAACCGCGCCGAGGCAGATCGCGCGCCAGCGCGCGCTGAGGCAATCGAGTCGGTGCTGAAGAGCCTGATCTCAGTCGTGGTCTCATCGATCGCACTTCTTCTCGTGCTCGGCGAGTTCAACATCAACTTGGCGCCGCTGCTCGCCGGCGCGGGTGTCGTTGGTATCGCGATTGGTTTCGGCGCGCAGTCTGTGGTGGCCGACTTTCTTGCGGGCACGTTCATGCTCATCGAGGATCAGTACGGCATCGGCGACGTGATCGAGATCGAAGGCGTCACCGGCGAGGTCGAGAACATATCGCTGCGAACCACCAAGGTGCGAGATCTGTCCGGCACCGTGTGGCATGTTCCCAATGGCACGATTCGCAAGGTCGGCAACCACTCGCAGCTGTGGTCAAACGCCGTCGTAGACATTTCGGTGTCCTATGAGACTGACCTGCGCGAAGCGATGGACCTGATGAACAGCGTCGCAGACGAACTGTGGCAAGAATCGCACGTCGATGGTCGCGTCGGCGCCGGTCTCGGTGGTGACATCATCGAGGATCCGGCCGTTCTGGGAGTGCAAGAGCTGGGCGATCACGGCGTGGTGTTGCGACTCGTGGTTAAGACCGACCCGTCTGCTCAATGGCGGGTGCAACGAGAGTTGCGCCTACGTCTCAAAGAGCACTTCGATGAAGCCGGAATTTCGATTCCGTATCCGCAGGTGATGTTGCACCAAAGCGAGTAGCTGCAGACCTAGGTTCGACCGCACGGAGCATCTGGGGTGGCATCGATGCGGCAGGTGAAGTCAGGCAAGGCGAGGCGAGCTAGGCGCCAGGTGGCTCTGGCGGGGCTGGGTCGCCGATGAGTTGTGCGGTAACGATGATTCGTTTGTGGGTGCTGTTACGCGGGTGTTCAGAGGTGAGGGTGAGGCGGTTGTCGCCAAGGTCGTCGAGTACGTCGACGCTGTCGGGCGTGACGATTTCGGTTCCGGTTACTTGGTATTCGAAGGTTCCCTGTGACGTTGTGAGGTAGATGGAGTCGCCAACGGTGAGTTCGTCGATTCGGGTGAACGGCGATCCATGTGTGGTGCGGTGCCCGGCGATAGCGACGTTCCCAGCTTGTCCGGGGATGGAAGAGGTGCGGTAGTGGCCGGGCCCTTCGCGTAGCGAGTGCAGGTCTACGCCGGAACCCACGGTTGCATCGAGGTCTATTGATGGGATCGACATTGCCGCAACTGCTGGTTCTGACGTGGCAACGATCGCTGCGATTGGGACATCATCGACGAACCCGCCGTCGGCCACGCCAACAGCGGCTGAGCCAATCGTTGCTGAAGTCGCCACCTCAAGCGTCCGGTCGGGTTGACGCGTCAAGATCATTCCAGCCGACAAAAGTAATGCTGCAACCGTAAACGCCGCCATGGCTACGAAACGATGCTCGTGACGTCGCGTGGTGTTCCCTGCCGGAACTAGGCCGGGATCACCTTGCAGTTGTGGAATCGGGTTAAGGGCTTGTAGCAGTTCAAATTGATTCACTTGGACTCTCCCGTCGCATGGTCACGTTCTTCGATCTGCAGTTCGAGTCGACGCCGGGCGCGGTGCAACCGCACGGTCGCTGCGCCGGGACTGATTTCGAGCGCATTCGCCGCAGCCTCGACGCTGAGCCCTTCCCATGCGACGAGTAGCAAAAGCTCACGATCAGCGCTGCTGAGTGCTCGCAACGCGTTGACGAGCAGATCTCGGTCGCTGACCACCTCGTCCGGATTCGCAGGCGGCTCCATTGGAACTTGAATCAGTCGAGTCGCGAGCTGGTTGAATTGCGCATCGGACCGGTAGCGATTCCCAACAACGTTGCGAGCCGTGCGATACAACCACGGAAGCGCGTTGTCATTGAGGTCGGTTCTGCGGCGCCAAGCGATCTCGAAAACCTGCGCGACAAGGTCGTCGACTGCAGCCGCTGGAACTCGTCGACTGACATACGCGCGAACGAACGGCTGATAGTGCTCGTAGAACGCAGTGTCCCAGTCAGCGGAAGTGTCCATTGATCAGCTTTATTGCAGATGGCCCCCCGTTATTACACCGAACCACAATTTTTCTGTGTCGTGGATGTCGTGGCGAGCAGAGTGTCGACTCAGAGAAGAATGGCGGTCACGATTCCGGTTGCGATTACATACGGAATGAAGCCAATCAGCGCTGCGACTACCGCTTGGGTCGTAGTCATCTCGCCAGCCTGCCTCATACCGACAATAACTGCGACGAGCGACCAAATCGCACCAACCCATCCGAGAAAGGGTATTACGCCAAGAGCCCGTGGAGCGTGCGCGTATCCCGTTGTGCGGAGCATCTCACCTAGGTCGGTTGTCTGAACTCCGAAGACTTTCTCCGCGATGATCGCTGAAAGCCATGACCAGACGCCCCAGCCGATCAGCCCAATAAGGATGTAGGCGATGAAACCCCAAACTCCAATAACGAAGATCGACCCCACTGCGCCCAGTACCGTTGAGACGACTACGACAGCGCCAGCTTCAATGGTTTTGGACTCGTCGGCCTCGACGCGCTCAAAGGTGTCGACGTCGAGCTTCGCGACATTGATGGACGTGGAAATTGCGTGTGCTGGATCAATAGCCATGAACAGACTCTAGGCAGGTTCGAGCAGCCGATTTGAGTTCTCCGGTGGCCGATGCTCATTTCGGAGTTCTTCATGGCTCCAGGTTTTTTGGGGCTCGCAGTGCGATCTCGAGTTGAGTGCGTACGACGTCGAGTCGCGGGTGCTCCAGGATTGCCTCGAAGTCAAGTTCGGTGTCGTATACCGCCTCTATTGCTTCGATTAGCGAGACCAGCCCGAGCGAGTCGCCGCCAAGTTCTGCAAAGTCCTTTGTCGCTGATGACCTCAGGTCGTTAAGTGCGAGCGTTCGCAGCCATGCTGCGTTGATGTCTTGGGTGCGGCCGGCGAGGTCAATCGGTGCGGCAGGCACCGCAAGATCGGGCACCTTCGCGAGTTGACCGAAATTGATCTTGCCGACGCGCGTTCTTCCGGGATTCCCAATAGCCCGACATGTCCCGATGAGATCGGCGTTGCGTTCGATGATGGATTGCACCTGGTTGTGCAGATCCGTGCGGAATGTAGGCAGGCGCGCGATCTCAGGAACGTAGGCAACGGTTTGCAAACCAGTTTCCGGGTCGCTGTTGGCATAAATCCAAAGCTGTCCGGGTGCAATGCCCCTCACGGAACGCATTTCGGTTTCAAGACCCAAAATGCGTTCGCGGGTCGAGATTGAACCGGTGCCGCGGCGACCGACAAGACGCAACCCGGTCGCGGTGAGCATTCCGAGGTCGCCAGTTCGTATCCAGCCGTCTTCGGTCAACGAGACTCCCTCGGCTCGCGAAGCGTCGTCGTACCCGGCGAAGGCGGCGGCCTCGCACCAGACCTCGATCTCGCCCAGCTCGTCAAGCGGGGTGGACTCGGCATCGGTCGAGATTCGCACACGACGGCCCGAACCGGCAGCCGAGAACGTAACCGGTTCTCCGTCGGGAACGTCAACATCATCAACGAGCGCCGCTGTGGCGATGATCCCTGTTTCGGTCATGCCGTAGCCACAGCCGAACACAATGTTCTCCGCTCCGACAGTGTTGAAGCCCGTGCGGGCAGTCCGAAGCAGACCGTGAGTGATCAGTTCCGACCCAACGGAGATCACCTTGAGACAAGACAGGTCGGCGGTCGTGGTTCGATTGAGTAACCGGACCAACCGCACGAGCACCTGAGGGGCCAGGGCCAAGTGGCCAATCTCATGGCGCTCGATCAATTCCATCAGCGTCGCGGGTCGCTGACGAAAGCATGTGGGGTGCACAGCCCAATGCGTTCCTCGAGTCATCAACAGCGTTGTCGGGCCCCCAGAAATACTGTCGAGTGCGAGTACCGATGCTGTGGGAGGACTCGGTTGTGGTTCAGGCGACCGAAGCGCTGGCTCGTTCGCGTGACGCCATACGACCTTTGCGTGACCGGTCGAAGCTCCGGATAGGGCAAAGAAACGCGCAGGTCTCGCGGGCGCTGCGCCTAGTACCGACCTAGCGTTCGAGGTCGGCGACACAGCGAACGGGTCGATTATCAGGTCCGCGCCGATGTCTGCAGCCGAAGGGCCCGCGAGCACAGTCGCTCCTATCGAGGAACGAACCTGTGAGATCAACGCCTTGGAACGGGGTGTTTCATCGGCGGCTATGACGCCGAAGTCGACCTGAGCCTCGACGCATGCCCACATGAGAATGACCGACTCCAACCACGAGTCCGTAGCGACAATTCGAGGTGTGTCAGCAATGTCCTGGTCCCGAATGGTCGCGGCGATTGTCATCGCATGTTGATGGGCGAGCCTGAGTGTTATCGACCGGGGAGTGCCATCGGCATCTAGCTCGCCAAGCACGGATTCAGCCGGCGCGATCTCGACGTGGGACCGCAACAGCTCGCGCATCGTGAGGTGAACGTTTGGCAACGGTTCACCATCGAGGACGAAGTGCTGGGCCACGCCAGAGTTTTACCCGATCACGACATGCTTGGCGCTGGCTTGAGTCACAAAGGCCGCCACCGCGGCGGTAGTGACCTGGTTGCTAGTTCCCGTACTCGAGGTGAAGCTCACGCAACGCTCGCAGCACGAACCCCGGAAGATGTGCGTAGTCATTGCGTGGCGAAAGGCTTTCCTGCCGAAGACACACCCCAGCTCAACGCTGCAAACAGATCAACCTTCATGATTTGACGCTAGATCAACCGCCCCAGTTCGCCCTAGAACGCCGCGACGTTGTGTGGCCGATTCACGGTTGGTCGAGAGCTTCGAAGCCGGGTGGTACCTGGTACCCGCCGAGCGTCTGCTCGATCAAACCTGCAAACGCGATGCTGCGCCGGTCGTGCATGTATGGCGCCACGATTTGCAGACCAGCAGGAAGCCCATCAGCGGCCAAACCAACCGGGGCGACTGTCGCCGGCAAATATACGTTGCATGACCAACCTGCCCAGAAAAGTTGATCGCTCATGCGTTCCTCGGAGCCGTTGACCATGATTCGCCCGCCGCCGCCTAGGCCGCGCTCGTCGTGGGTAAACGCTGTTGACGCCGCAGTCGGGCACAGCAGCAGGTCATAGCTTTCGAACCATGTCGCCCATATTTGGCGTAGCTGTTCACGTCGGTTCGCGGCCTGCCACCACTCGCGGTGAGACAACGTGCTCTTGTGGCCTGCCACAGCTCGCGAATCGCGGTCGCCGCTGTGCCAGCGATCACCATGTTCGGCCATCGCCATGTATTGGTCCTCGGGATCAAAAACTCCCAACGCGCTAAGCAGTAGCGACCGGTAATTGTCGTGGGCTTCGGCCTGATCGATCGGGGGATGGGCGACGGTTACGTTCAACCCCGCATCGACCAGCGAATCAATAGCTGTCTGCAGGCAGGTAGTAAGGCTGTCATCTTGGTCGACGACATCGCTGGTCAACATGACGCCAACCTCGAAGTCCGCGAGCGAGGTGCGAGATTCTCGCGGCAGATGTGGCATGCCCGCGGTCGGCGCACCAGGAAGCGGAGTCGTCAGCGCCGTCATGGCCACGTCGAGATCTGCGGCCGACCGGGCCATCGGCCCCACGACTGCGATATCGGTCGGGGCCACGACACCCGGTAGCGCATGTCCGCGTTGGGGAAGCAGACCGAATGATGGCTTGTGACCGAACACCCCGCAATAGTGGGCGGGGTTACGAATCGAGGCGCCGATATCGCTTCCTAGCTCAAGCCCAGCGAAGCCTGCAGCGAGTGAAGCGGCGGATCCGCCCGAGCTTCCGCCGGGGGTTCGGGTGAGGTCCCACGGGTTGTTCGTGGTCCCATAGATGGGGTTGAAACTCTGCCACTCGGCGAGCGCCACAGGCACATTTGTTTTGCCGTAGATGTTTGCGCCGGCAGCAAGCAGGCGTTCAGCGAGTTCTGCAGTGCTCGATGCCAGGTTTGTCGCCATGAACGGGAAACCCCACGTCGTAGGGCTTCCGGCGAGGTCGAACGCTTCTTTGATCGTGACGGGCACGCCATGAAGCGGGCCTAGTTCTTCGCCTCGTTCGAATGCTTGATCGAGCGCAGAAGCGCGTCGGCGTGCGTCGTCAATCTGTGTGATTACGACTGCGTTGATCGCATCGTTGTGAGCATCGACCCGAGCAAGGACCGCGTCGAGAAGCTGGACTGCCGTCACCTCGCCGTTGCGAACGGCATCGGCCTGTTCGGTTGCGGGACGAAGACACAGCTCAGAAGCACTCATTTGTCGATCGTGATTCCATTTTAGGAAAATGGCAAGTGCGGCTGCGATTGGCCCTACGAGATGAGCGACCGCGCAAGGTGCCAACTGGCAAAAGGGCGCTTGCGCAGACCGGTGACCGACCGACTACTCTGCGTGAATGGGTAGACGATCACTTTCAATAGTTCTTTGCGCGGTTCTCGTCGCGGCGGCGGGTGCATTCAGCGTTGCTGGTGCTCCAGATGCGGCGGCGATGACCGCCTGTCCTGCAGCACCAGCCGGATACAACGTCATTGTTGGAACCGCGGGTAACGACAGCCTTGTTGGCACACAGGGCAACGACTACATCGTCGGATTGGCCGGCGACGACGAGCTTCTTGCGGGCCCTGGCGACGACATCATTTGCGGCGGTCCGGGCTCTGACATTGTGAGTGGGTGGACGGGCAACGACCGCATCTTCGGCGGCGACGGCGACGACGCCCTCTACGGGCTCGGCGGCAACGACGTCATTTTCGGCGAAGGTGGAGACGATGACATTTTCGGCGGCCAGGGTGTGGATCTCGCTTTTGGCGGTCTTGGAAATGACCGAATCGCTGGCGGCGATTGGACCTGTGACAGCGTGTCGCCAAAGTCCGAGCCGCAGCTGTTCTGCCAGACCGGTGACGACGAGCTTCATGGCGGTCCGGGAAACGATGTGCTTGTCGGCGAGGCAGGTGCAGATAAGTTGTTTGGCGGTAGTGGCGAAGACCTGATGGCAGGCGGTGCTGGCGCTGACCAGATGTATGGCGGTACTGGCAGTGACACGTTGTACGGCGAAGGCGAAAGCCAGTTTAATTGCGCTGGTAACGGCCCCTTTCGTTGTGTTCCCGGTGGCTCAGACACGATGTTTGGTGGGCCTGGCGCAGACTTCTTGAACGGTGACGGCGGCGATGACGTTATGCGTGGCCTTCAAGACAATGACCTGATGTATGGCGGTCCGGGTAACGATGACATGCAAGGCAACGATGGCGACGATGAGTTGGTCGGTGACTGGGCTTCGTGTGGAGGCGCCAATCCGATTTGTTATCAAGGCGATGACAAGCTTTTCGGCGGGTTCGGAGCTGATCAGCTATTTGGCAACGAGGGCAACGACATAACATTTGGCGGCCCGGGTAGCGACACCCTCAATGGAAACCAAGGCTGGGACAAGCTGCACGGCGGCGATGGCCCCGATGTGCTCTACGGCGGCTGGGGCAACGACGTTCTCTTTGGCAATCCGGGCGACGACGTGCTGTATGGCAATGCGCATACCGATCTGTTGCTTGGAGGACTTGGTAACGATGCACTTTCCGGCGGCGATGGACCCGGCGACAAATGCTTCGGAGAAGCTGGCAATGCTGACTTTGCCTTCGGCGGGTGCGAAGTGGTCGGCGGTCTCGAGCCGGGCAATGTTTCAGCACCAATCGAGGCGCCTGAGTCGCATGGGCCAGCATTGAATTCAACCAATTCGTTTGGCAGCCGAGGAGACGCACCGCTGAGCTAAGTCCTCACGGTGGTGGCTACTGTCAATGTGCTACCACGCACATGGGGCAACACTCGTGTGAGCACAATCTGAACAGGTGAACTGACCCGCTGGCTTCGCTGGCGGGTCAGCTCCCGTTTTCGGCGACACGGCGTGGGCGATCCGCTACTGTCTGTGCATGGGTAGAAGGTCACTTTCAGTTGTTCTTTGCGCGGGTTTGATTGCGGCGGCGGGTGTGTTCAGCGTTGCGGGTGCGCCCGATGCGGCAGCAATGACTGCGTGTCCTGCGGCGCCGGCCGGTTACAACGTCATCATTGGCACCGCCGGTAATGACACGCTGGTCGGCACGCAGGGCAACGACTACATCGTCGGGCTAGCTGGCGACGATGAGATTTCGGGAGGCCCTGGCGACGACATCATCTGTGGCGGCGCTGGTGCTGACCGGATTAGTGGTTGGACGGGAAATGACCGAATCTTTGGCGGCGACGGAGACGACGTGATCTGGGGGCGCGGCGGTGAAGACCTCATTTTTGGTGAAGGCGGAGCCGACGTGGTGCTAGCCGGAGCAGGCGTCGATTTTGTGTTCGGGGGCCCTGGCAATGATCGAATCTGGGGTGGCGAGGCTACCTGCGACAGCACCCGACTCAAGACCGAGCCAGTTGAGTTCTGCCATCTCGAATCAGACACGCTTTACGGTGGCCCTGGCGATGATGTTCTTGTAGGCGAGGCAGGTGCCGACAAATTGTTTGGCGGAGATGGTGGTGACTCGCTGTATGGCGGAGCTGGCGAAGACGAGATGTTTGGCGGCGGCGGCGCAGATTTGATGTTCGGCGAAGGCTTTCAACAGTCGACCTGCGCGACGACAGGGATCTACCGTTGCGTTTCTGGTGGCGGGCCGGACAAAATGCTGGGCGGACCCGGCGAGGACATCTTGATCGGCGACTTTGGCGACGACATCATTCGAGGTCTGCAGGATGATGACATCATCTATGGCGGACCCGGCAACGGTCATCTCGAAGGCAACGGTGGAAACGACGAACTCGTGGGGGACTACGCAACTTGCGATGGCGCCTCCCCAGTTTGCTATGACGGTAATGACAAGTTGTATGGCGGACCCGGTGCCGACGACCTGTTTGGCAATGAGGGTGACGACCTGATGTTTGGAGGCCCTGGCCCCGACGTCTTCCGAGGTAATCAAGGACGAGACATCATGCACGGTGGTGATGGTCCCGACGTGCTGTTCGGAGGATGGGGCAACGATGTTCTTCGAGGCAACATGGGTGACGACGTGCTCTATGGAATGGAACACACTGACCTTTTGCTCGGTGGCTTCGGCAACGACGGACTCTCAGGCGGACCCGGTATTGGAGACGCCTGCTATGGAGAAGCTGGAAGCGCGGACTTTGCCTTTGGCGGGTGCGAGATAACCGGCGGGCTTGAGCCGAGCAACGTCTCGTCACCTGTCGACGAGCCCGAGAGTCATGGCCCGTCGGTCGAATCGATCACCGCTCTTCCACCTCGAGCTGACATTTCGGCGAACTAGCCAGCAGCGCCTCGCCCAAGTCGGGCGAGGTTCTGCCTCGCCGATTCACTCGAAGGGCGGAAGTTCACGCTCTGGGTATCCGCCCGGTGGTAGGGCACTCATCAGTCCTTGCATGCCGTGCCCTCCATCGACGTACAGGCACTGCCCTGTGACATACGAGGCGGCGGGCGACGCGAGAAAAGCGACGGCGTTGGCCACGTCGTCGGGTGTACCTGGGTATGGCAAAGGCACCCGGCTCATGTCGTTGCCAACCTCGGGGTCATAGGTCTTTTCCCACCCCTCGGTGCGGAATGCCCCGGGTGCCACACAGTTGATGCGCACGCTCGGCCCCCATTCAAAGGCAAGCGTTTTTGTCATCTCGATGACACCGGCACGAGCTGCCGCGGAGTGCGCCATGCCAGGAATGCCTCTTCCGGTGATGGCCACGATGTTAACGATGACACCCCCATTGGTGTCGAGCATCTGATTGCCGAACACTTGGGTCATGGACCACGTGCCGTTCAGATTGAGGTCGATGACCGAGCGCCATCCGTTAGGACTGAAGTCTCGAGCCTTTTGAGGGAACTGCCCTCCGGCGTTGTTGACGAGCAGGTCGATGTTGTGACGACCAGCGAGAGCTTCGACGGTGTCGCGCTGTTTGATATCGACGAGATCGACACTGACGGGATTGCCCGTTGCAGCTTGGATTTCTGCGGCGGCTTCATCGAGAGGTTCCTGTCGTCTGGCAGCAATGACGACATGGGCGCCCATAGCCGAGAGTTGCTGCGCGATTGCGCGGCCCAGCCCTGTTCCGCCGCCGGTGACCAGCGCCGTACGACCGACGAGAGCGCGGTCGCTGAAAGTCGTCATGACGGCGCGCCTTGAAGAATCAGCCCGACCTGGCGCGCCTGAGCAACGACGGCGCCCGATTCATCCCACAACACGCCGTCTTCGATGGTCCTGTTGCCGGTGGTTTCGCTCGTTTTGAAATGCCCGCGAATCCAACCTTGCACGGGAACTCGGCGCACGTGCACAGTCAACTCGATCGTTGGGACCCAGCCAATGAAGCCGAGCTTGGAGAACAACGGTGGGGGAAACGCGTCGGCAAACATGGTCAGGCCGAGCGGATCGATAGGGCGCTTGTCGGTGAATCGAATCCACCCGGCGATCTCGGGTTCGCCGCCGTGCCCGGCAACTGCGTGATCGGGGTGCACTCTCATTTCGACGCGATCCATGAGCGGAAGCACAACGCCTTGATCCAGCGATCGGCGGTTCACACACTCATCGGGCGGTGGCAGGTCGACCGGCTCGATCCCGATTTCAAGCAGTCCGGGTTCGGTAACCAGATCAGTAAAGGCCGCGATGGACTCGAGCTTTGTCTTACCCCCTTGAGACAGGCGCCCGCGAACTGTTCCAATTGTGCGGCCTGACCTGATTGGTTCGACCTCGATCTCGGCTGCACCGCCGCGACCGGGCCGCAAGAAATGAGTGGTGACCGTGAGCGGGTGCGGGTGGCCTGAGATACCGGTCATGGCCTTGAGTAGCGGGGCGAGTAGGTAGCCGCCGTTTAGGTTCTCACCGATGCTCCATGCCGAGGCAAGTTCGGTGGTGAAGCGGCTCTCGCCCGTCGGCGTGAGCGTGGTTTCGTCGTCAAATTGCCAGCTCATGTCAAGCGGCCTTGTCGGCGTAGTGATTGTCGAATCTCATCGTGGTCAACCCTAGTGACCGTCGCTTTGGCCGCTGCCACCGAAGACAAACGCGGTTCGCCGGTGTGCGACACTGCGCCGGTGATGAGTCGTGCGTGCATCAGGTTGGCTGCGACCATTTTGGCAACGGTGATCGTGGCGTCGTGCGCAGCCGGTGGCGCGGTTGATGAAGTGGGTATGCGGCCGGAACCGCGAGGTGTTCTGCTGATCTCGTATGTCGATGGTGAGGAGCTCAGTGTCGGCTCGCTTGAGGTGGCGACCGGTGAGATAGTTCGTTTGACTCCCGAAGGGCGACTCGCTGGTCCCGCTAGGTGGTCTCCCGATGGGCAACAGCTTGCGGTCGCGATGGGAGCGAGCCTGACCAACGACCGGATTCGAGTGCATCGCTCGAGCGTCGACGCCGGCGATCTGTGGGTTGCTGTCGAGGGAGCCGATGCCGGCAGCGATGACAGCCTTCCAACATGGTCTCCGGATTGCGGCTCAATTGCGTTTGCGCACTTCTTGAGCGATGGATCTTCAGACATTTGGATCTCCGATATTGATGGAAGTAAGCGCCGTCGCATCACCGACCACGGGGCGGCGACAGTCACCGCGCCTGACTGGTCCCCTCGAGGCGACCGGTTGGTGTTTTCCAGCGACCGAGGTGGTGACTCCGAGGTGTACACGATCGCAATTGACGGCACCGACGAGCTCCAGCTGACCGACAACTCACACGCAGATAGTTGGCCCCGCTGGTCGCCCGACGCCAGCCGTATCGCATGGGATCGGCGCGTTGGTACCGAGATGCACCTATTCACGATGAACCCCGACGGAAGCGAACCATTCAAGCTGACCGCCGGTCGCAGCCGTGGAACCTTGCCGGTGTGGTCCCCTGATGGCGAGTGGCTGGCGTACTGGTTACGTGACGAACAGATCGGTTTTGTGCGCAGCGACGGCACCGATCGACGTGAGCTCGATGTTGTGGCGTCGCCGAACGACTGGGGCCCAAGAACCGGGTCGTGCGACTGAACTACAGTCGACTGATGGCCGGATACCTCGAAGACCTGACTGGCCCGCAAGCGGCAGAGTCTCTGGCCGGAGCAACGGTGCTGGTGCCGATAGGCGCCGTCGAGCAGCACGGCCCGCATCTGCCACTGTCGGTTGACCATGTCATCGCAGCCGAAGTCGCCAACGCCGTGATTGGCCGCCTGGGAGACGATGTGAACGTGTGGGCGCTTCCGTGCCTGCCGTTCTCGAAGTCGAACGAGCACGCCTGGTCAAGCGGCACGATGTGGCTGTCGATGACAACGATGCACGCCGTGCTCGATGACCTTGGTCGCTGTGCGGCCCACGCAGGCGTCGAGCGAATCGTGTTCCTCAACGCGCATGGTGGCAACACGACCATGCTCAACACGGCGTGTCGCGAGTTGCGCCTTGCTCACGGCTTGTTGACCTTTGTCGTGCATCCTTTTGTGCCGCCGGCCTATGCGCCTGCCAACCCTGCCGCTGGCGCTTCGGTCGAACTTGGCATGGGAATCCACGGCGGTCTCGACGAGACCTCGATTATGTTGCACTTGCGCCCACATCTGGTGGCGATGGACCGAGCGGTCCGCAACGTGCCCGAGTACCTCGCCAAGAATGACCATGTGAAGTTTGGCGGAAGCGTGGCGTTTGGCTGGCTGTCGAACGACTTTGGCACAGACGGCCACATCGGTGACCCAACCGGAGCTACTGCTCTGCGCGGTGCCGAACTGTTTGACCAGGCCGTGACGTTCATCTGCGATCAACTTCGCGAGATCGTCGACTTTGGTTTTCAACCCTGATCAGTCGTGGTTCAGGGTCAAGAAGCTGTAGTCGTGGGTGACCTTGCCGTCGTTGCCGATCAGTAACAGGTCGTGTCCCTTAACGACGACTGGCACACCGTCGGCGTCGCTCATTGACCAGGTGAACAGGATCTGTCGGTTATGGCTCTGGATTGAGATGGGCGGCGAGACGATGTAGTTGGGGTAGTTCGAGTTGATCCATGCGGCCATGTCATTGAGCGCTTCTGGACCGACAATGTTGTGCAGGTTGTCGCAAAAGATCACGTCGTCAGCAAAGACTTCGCGTATGACGCCGAGGCGGGTTTCGTCGGGCGCTGCAAATGCCCGGTAGAAGCCCGCGACAACCGATTCCGGGTCGAACGGAGCCGGCGTTGCGGCGTTGTTTGTTTCGGTCGTGGGGGTCATGTGTTGGTCCTCAGTGATGTTGGTAGTTGCGGTCGGTCGAGGTGCATGCAGGGGTCAGAAACAAGACGATGTTTGATCAAGCGCTTTGAGGTGTCAGGAAGCTGTAGTCGTGGGTGATCTTGCCGTCGTCGCCGATCAGCAGCAGATCGTGCCCTGTGACGACCGGTACGCCGTCGGCGTCGCTCATTGACCAGGTGAAGTGGATCTGGCGGTTGTGGCTTTGGATTGAGGTGGCCGGCTCGATAATCGCGTTGGGGTACACGGAATTGATCCAAATCGCCATGTCATTGAGTGCTTCGGGGCCCACGATGTTGTGTAGGTCGTCGCAGAACACCAAATCTTCAGAGAACACTTCGCGGATGACAGCGAGACGAGTCTCGTCGGGGGCATTGAATGCCCGGTAGAACTCTGCGACAACTGTTTCCGGGTCGAATGGAACTGGTTCCGCGGTTTTGTCGCTGTCTGTGGCGGCTGATGGAGAGCTCATAACTTGTCCTTTGATTCGGGGATGCTTCTCATCGTGAAGGCCGAGCTTGCGCAAGTCGATGACGTGTTTGGGTAACGGGCTCATGACCTGACGAGGTAAGTGACCCATGGTCGTAGCCGTCATACGATGCAGATATGGCCTCATCGACTCGATCAGCGCAGCCGGATCAGGTCTTCCCCGCCCTGCTTAAGCACTGGCGCGGCCAGCGGGGCATTACGCAACTCGACCTCAGCCACATCGCTGAGGTTTCGACGCGCCATCTGAGCTTCCTCGAGACCGGTCGAAGTCGACCAAGCCGTGACATGGTTCGAGTTCTATGCGAGGTCCTTGATATTCCGCTGCGGGCCCGAAATGAACTGTTGCGTGCCGCTGGTTTCGAAGCTGCCCACCCGGACTCGTCACCTGACGAGCTATTGGCTGGCCCGGTTGGGGCGGCGGTGAAGGCAATGCTTGCCCAACATCAACCGCTTCCGATGTTGGTGATGAATCGTTCGTACGATGTGGTGACAGCCAACCCGGCTGCAGGGTCGATGTTGAACGACACCAGGTTGCAGTCAGATGGACGGCCGAATCTGTTGCGCATGCTGTTCGATGACGATCACGGTCCGGCCAGCGTTGTGAACTGGAACGAAGTCGCCTCGCACGCTCTTCGCCGTCTGCAGCGCGAATGTATGCATGCTCCTCATGATCAGCGGTTGGCCGATCTGCTCGATGAGATCCTGTCGCGAGCGTGCGTACCGACGTCATGGCGCGTTCCCGACCTTGCGGAGCCGGACCAACCGGTGTTGACGACCGTCGTGCGGCTCATCGATGGCGCTGAACTCGACTTCATCACGACGATGACCACCTTTGCGTCGCCGAACAATGTGGCTGTCGATGAGCTGGTCGTCGAAGCATGGTTTGCGGGCAACGAACAAACCCGTGCGCTCTGCGAAGCGCGGTGGGGTAACTGATTAGGGCGAAATGGCGGCATAGAGCGGCGTGAGGTTACGAATAGCCGCCCATCGACCCGTGCCCCACTCCCAGTGCCACCACTCATGTGGGAACACAACAAACCCGGCGTCACCCATGAGATGAAACAGATGTCGCCGGGCCTGTTGTATGAGCCCGTCCACAGCTTCGAAATGTCTGATCTGGGCGCGGCTGGTGATGTCATCAAAGCCGGTGCCGAGCCCTAGTGGCGTGCCTTGCCAGGTGAGGGTTAGGTCGACCGCGCCTCCGGTGGCGTGAGGTGGCGGATTTGCTGGATCGCGATTCGGCTCCGCGATTAGGCCTGAGGGCGCAGTTGGGTCGAGTTGCAGAGCGTCGAACAGCTCTTGTTGCAAGTCGATGGACCGCCAAACGTCGAAGGTCGCCAGGCCCCACCCAGCAGGAAGTTCTTCGGCAATCGCATACAAACGGTCAGCGACCTGTTCGCGCACAAATGCTTGGTCGCAAGCGTGCTTCCACCCGGCCTCGCCGTAGCTGTTGAGGTACACCATGCGGTCGTGACTGAGTTCGACGAGCGGCTCATCAACGGGCCGAGCGACCGTGACTGCCGGTGGATCCGTCAGTGGTGGAATGGGATCGGCGTTGCCGAAATCGTTGATCGGTGGATTGATCTCGTCAATGCCGAGCGTTTGGATTGGTTGTCCGAGTTGAGGCACTGTTCAAACTTTGTCGACGGTGGAGGCAACTCTGTCACGCGTGGTTGTTAAACGTTTGAGGGTTTAGTCGAACGGGCTGACCGCCACGACCTCGACGTGCGGTGTGAGCAGCTCGGCGAGTTCTGCGGCGAATGATGCTTCACTCGGTTTCACCTGGCAGATGGCCACCGCATATCGTGCGCCCGACGGAAGTCCCTTTCGCGAACCGCGATCGCTTAGCAACACCGCGGCCGCGCGTTGCGGCGTCAGCCGTTCGCCGGGGCGGCACTCGGCAATTGCCGCGACTCGCATGGGCCGGTGGCAGGCGTCTTGAATGACTCGACTGAGAGCACTTGCGCCGATGCACGCGATGAGGGTTGTTGTACGTGACGGAATGACGGGTTCGAATGGGCGAGGAGCCTTGAACGCTCGGCGGCGAGCTCCGTCGGCTTCGATCACGACGTTGTCGGCAATGCCATGCCAACGATCTGCAGTCTCTGGGGTGATACCGAGGGCCTTTGTCCCTTCGACGGCGTTCCATGCGACGACCCGTTGATGGGTCATCAGAGCGGCGGCGAGGTCAGTGTCATCAGGCGATATCAGCAGTGCGTGCCCCCGATGCTGGTCGGCGCCCATCTTGGTTGTGGTGCTGATGACCGAGGTGCCAGCGAGCGCATTCGCGATTGCAAACATGGTTGTGGTCTTGCCGCCGCCGCCCACCAGAGCGATGAGTTCGCCTCGTTGAATGTTGAGCGTTTCAGTGACTTGTTCGACGGGGGTGAGCTCAAGCACGGCGAGCCTGATCGGTCAGAACGGCTTCGAGCACTCCGCCACCGACCGCGAGGGCTTTGTCAGAAATTTGATGGCATGCACTGGGACTGCAACGAGGATCAACATCGCCGATTTTGAGGCCGCGCGACACCGGCGTCGCAGGCGCAATTAGGCCCCGGACGACGCCGTCGAACGGGGCAGTGACTGCGGCCCCGCCGACCTGGCCAAGTGCTTGATCGGTTCGTACTCGGTCGCCGATGGCGACCGACCAGGAGACCGTGCCTGCCGTTGATGCGCGCAGTACCCGGTTGGTCGTTTGCCCGCCGATGTTGCCGGGAACGCCGGTATCTGGAGCTGCGCAACCGCTCCAAAGCACCCGGCCGAGGTCGTGGCCTCGCAAGGTCTCGACGACAACATGGCAGTCGACTCCTGCCTGGAAACCAGGCCCAAGACCGATAACAAGGTCGGCATCGTCGGTTGTTGTATCGATGTTGCGCTTGGCCAGCCGGGCATCGATCACAACGTCGGCCGGCACTTCTGGCAGGCCGGGTGAAACTAGCACGGCGACGATGCCGCTGAGGGCGAGCTCATGAGCGCGTTCGGGTGACGACGCAAGCCGGGCTGGCATACCTTGCACATCAACTGAGCCTTGCAACACCGCAGTTGAAACCGACACGGTGCGGCGAACGGTCAGAGGTAAAGCCAGCTCAGTGACGATCGTTGCCCACCCTGCCCGGTGCAGGCGCCAGACGACGCCGGTGGCAAGGTCACCGCCGCCTCGAACCACGAACAACGGTTTGCTCATAGCTGGGCTTGTGGAGATCGGCGCTGGGCGATGACGGCGGCTAGCACACTTACCGCGATCTCGGCGGGTGTCTCGGCATTGATCTCGACACCGATTGGTGTCTTGACGCGGTCAAGATCTTCGGTGGACACGCCTGATTCAGCTAATGCGGTTCTTGTCGTCTGCCAGCGGCGGGTGCTTCCCATCAGGCCGACGAACCCGGCAGTGGTGCGTAATAGTGCCGGAAGCACCTCGAGGTCTACCGAAACATTGCGCGTGACGATTACGACTGCGTCTCGGTGGGTCAACGGGTTGGCAGCTAACACATCACCGATCGAGCCGTATGTTGCGACTGCAGCATCGAGTGCCGGCAGGTCGTCGAGAATCTCGTCGCGGTCGTCCCATACGAGCGTGTCGAAATCGAGCCAGTCGGCAAGCTCAGCCACAGCTTGGCCAACGTGACCGGCTCCGACAATCAGCAGCTTGGGGTCAGGCATATGGGGCTCCAAATAGATGGTGGCTTCGCCGCCGCAGACCCCGGGATCACCGGTGGAAGGGTCAACGAGTTGGTAGTTGAGCAGTCGAGGTTCGCCGTCGATGAGCGCCGCTGCTGCCTCGCGGAGCACCCTTGCTTCCATCTCACCGCCACCGACCGAACCAAACGAGGTGCCGTCGACGCGGACCAACATCTTTGAACCAGGGCGTCGAGGGACAGACCGGTTGGTCTTGACCACTGTTGCCAGCACCACGGGTTCGCTCGCTTCGAGCGCAGACGCGAGCGCTGCCATGACCTGGTTCGTCATTGGGCCTGGTTCGTCATTGCACGTGTGGTCGACAGTTCATCGATGCGACACTATCGAGCCGCCAGAGTCAGCGGCCAACCTGCCACAACCGGGTTGCCTGTGCTCGACAGCGCGCTCCAAGTTGGTCGAGGTCTACGCCGAGCACTTCGTGGTTGCGGACCCGCCAAAGTCCATCGACCATGACGTCTCTGACGTGGGTGTAGTTGCGCCACAACACAACCTGTTCTACCAGATTATGAGCAGTCACCGGGGTGGGGAAGTTCAGGTTTACGACCTGCAGATCAGCCGCGAAACCAGGCTCAAGAATGCCGATCCTGTCCAAGCCCAATGCGCGAGCTCCGCCTGCGGTCGCGGCGTGCAGCACCTGCTCGGCAGACATTGCCGTCGGGTCTTGGAGACGAGCCTTGTGTAGAAGAAACGCGCCGCGCATCACTTCGAAGAAGTCATTGACGTACCCGTCACTGCCCAGTCCAACAGTGACCCCCGCATTGATGAGTTCTGGAATCGGGGCAATTCCACCACCGACCTCGCAATTGGCGAGCGGCATATGGGTCACGTTCACTTCGCACTCGCGAATCAGTTCCAGTTCGCGTGGGCTGAGCTGCACACATTGGCTGGCAATCATGTCGGGGCCGGCTACGCCAAGCGAGTCATAGAGCTCCAAGGTGCGCATGCCACGGTGCTCGTTGCACCAGTCGCCTTCGTGCACCCCCTCGTTGACATGTGCGTGGCTGCGAACCCCTCGATCTTGAGCCATACCGTGAGCGTCGACGATGAAGCTAGGGGAACAGGTGAAGGTTGTGTGCCAGCACATCAGACCGGCCACCAGACCTTGCGGGTCTGGGGCGCAGGCGTCGATGAGTGCAAGATTCTCCGCGAGCCCGAGCCGCGCCACGTCAGGCCCAGCCCGTTCGGTCGCTTCAAAGCTGAGCAGACCCCGCAACTTGTGTCGTTCAACGACTTCTTTTTGGGCGAGCAGCGCGCCAGGTAGCGCGTTTGGCGCTTCGAGGATGTCATAGAAGCTTGTCACGCCTGACCGCAACATCTCCGCGCAACCCCAGTCGGTCGCTGCGACGACCATGTCACTGTCGAGCGCATCTTCGACCAACGGCCACCAGTAGTCGGCGAGGAAACTCCAAAAATCTGTTGGCGGTTTCGCCGCAGCCGGAATTCCGTGCGCAAGCACGCCGTACAAATGCGTGTGAGCGTTGACAAACCCGGGCATCACCACATGACCAGCAGCGTTGACTACTGGTGCGTCGGGGTAGGAAGCTCGCAGTTCGCCATGAGTTCCGGTCGCGACAACATCGCCATCGATTACACAAACCCCGTGCTCGGCCCGTGGTGAACGAGACGCTGAAGTCACCAGCCAGTCACCAAGAATGAGTGTCGTCGTCACTCCTGCAGTCAACCAGACGAGCAGCCGGCGCTGGATGATCCGTCCACCTCGGTCGGCAGCTGTATTCGCTCCTGTCCACGCGAGCTATGTTCGGGTGCGTGGATGTTCGCGAAGAGACTCTCGATGCAACGACCGACGATGGCGACATGGCTGTTGTTGTGACTCGACCGGCCGAGGGCGGCGCTTACCCCGTCGTCATGCTGTTCATTGATGCGCCAGGCTTACGTCAGTCAACCCGAGGGTTTATGGCGCGCCTGGCGGCCGAGGGATACATCGTTGTCACGCCTGACCTACATCACCGACAAGGTCGATTGCTGCATTTCAATCCCGAAGACCTGGCTCGCAGCAAAGACGCTGGGCCCACTGTGTGGGGGCTGATCAAGGCCATGACCGACGAGCAGATTCGTCATGATGGAGCTCGAGCGCTTGACGCTGCGGGCATTGCCGCAGACGAGCGTTACGCCGTGATCGGCTTCTGTCTGGGCGCTCGTGCGGTGGTACGGGCGATGGAACAAAACCCGGAGCGTGTCGTCGCTGGAGCGGCCTGGCATCCGTCGTTTCTTGCCGATGACGGCGAAGATTCACCGCACCTCACGGCGGCGTCGCTCGCTCAGCCTCTCTACCTCGGCATCGGCGAGCAAGACAAGGTCCAATCGATCGAGATGCACCAGCCGTTTCTCGATGCGGTCGAACCCCTAAGCCATGTCGAAGTACGCACCTTTGCCACTGCCGACCACGGGTTCACCTGGTCAAATTCGGCCAACTATCACCCCGATGCAGCGGAACAGAGTTGGGTGGCAACTACTCAAATGTTCCGCGCTGCGTTCGGCTGACGATCGAACATCGCATGTGCGTTGCCGGCGTTGACCTACCGCCCGAGTTCCGGCTGGCTGTCCCAGCCGACGCGGAACGGTTGACGCGATACCACCACGCAGCTTGGCTATTTGGGTTGCATCACCTCTTCCCACCGGGTGCGCTTACCAATAGCGATCCGCTTGAGAAACTCGATCGATGGCATAGCTGGTTGGCCGATGGTTCCGGCTACACCACCGTGGTGGCCGAACAGCAGGGGATAGCGGTTGGTCACACGACGGTCGCCGGCGATGAGCTCGTGCACCTGTTCATCGACCCGTCATGGTCCGGCCTTGGTCTCGGTCGCCGTCTGCTTGGGGTGGGTGAGGCAATGCTGGCTGGCGCCGGCCATGAGACCGCGCGACTGAACACCCTTGAAGGCAACGATCGTGCCATCTCCCTTTACACCCGAAACGGCTGGCAGATGACCAAGATGTTGACACCGGGCATCTACTTCGGGCACGAGCGCAACGAGCACACGCTAACGAAACGGCTGAGCGACAGATCAGCGAGTTGCTAGCTCGGCGATATTGGTCACCGAAGCAAGTCGGCTTCGCATGCTGATCACAAGATGCGTACCTCACACCGGCGGGTATGGGCGTCAGCGTCGACCAAAGGGTGTGAATCGGGAAATCAATGCCTCGTACACCGCTGGGTCACTCGGATTATCTGGAAGCGGCTCGCCCAAGGCTTCGCTGAATCGCGCCATGACCTCGGCAGGCGACAGCTGTGCGCACTGGCCATCACGTGCGTCGGCTGAACCAAAGACCCGCGCCTTCCACGAGAGAGATAGGCGCACGTGCACATCGTCGATCGCCGCCAGTTCGTTTGCCGCTTCGGTGATGCCCCACGAGCCACCATTGAAGTCCAGAGTTGTGTTGAGTGTCATGTCTCGTGGAGGAGCCATCTCAGGGGGACCAGTGCGTTCGACGGTGTGGTGCATGAAATCGTTGTCGCCCACAACACCGGTGTTCCAGAGGTGATCATGGGTAACGCTTTCGCGGTCTGGCCCACGTGGCCAGTAGGTGAACTCGCCCCCTTCGCCTTCGTAGAACCAGGTGACGGCCGTGATGGTGGTGATGCGCTCGTCTTCGAACAGGCCGCTGTGGCCCATGGCAAGGAGCATCCAACCGGGCACATCGTTACGGGTGATGCCGTGGAACTCCGGCACATCGGTATGTGAGTGTGCGTTGCCCGCCATGGGGGTGGTGAGATTGACGAACACCTGTTGCGGTACGACAAGATCCGATTGGCACATCGCCGCAGCGGCTTCGACAAAGGCGTTCAGGTTCAGTAAGGCGTCGGCGCCGTCGACTAATGCGTGGCCATCAAAGGCCCAGTCACCTCGCCACACTGGTCCGATGAGGAAGCGAGGTGCACCGGCCATGTCGATCGGTGTTCCGCTTCGAGCCTCCGCAGCTGTCTGGCCCCCGAAGAGGTACCGAGCGGGCATGAAGTATGGGCCGGTGCGACGCGCCATCGCTCGAATCGCTGCGGGATCGTCGACGATGCGGTCGAGCACGATGGGACTAAGGCAGCCGTTCGGCGGCCGTGACACGGTGATGGCCATGATGCCGAAACTAGTTCAAGCTGAACGAGTGGCGAAGTGCCAGTTGGGTGTGTTTGAGTCTTAGCTGTTGTCGGTGATCGGAGCGACCTGAAGCGCACGCCAGACCCGCTCGGGTGTGAACGGCAAGTCGTTGATGGCCACTCCAGTGGCGTTGAGGATCGCGTTGCGTACCGCTGGTGCGACGCCGTCTTTGGGAATCTCGGCCACGGCCTTAGCGCCAAAGGGGCCGCTGTCTTCCATCGTCTGCACGAGATAGACGACGGTCTCGGGCATTTCGTCGGCCCGGTAGATCCAGTACGGACCGAATTCAGAGTTGATCATGCGACCGTCATCGTCATAGGCGTATTCCTCGCAGTGCGCATAGCCAAGGGCCTGAAGCATGCCACCTTCGACTTGCCCACTCGCAGTGACAGGATTGATCGCCACACCGCAATCGACCGCCATCACAAGCTTGGTGACCGTGACTTGACCGGTCTTGATGTCGACTTCGATTTCGGCAAGTTGCGCGGCGAACGGTGGCGGGCACTCAGGTGACACGTACGACGACGTGCCCATGATCTGTTCTTGGTCTTGCCAGTGCAGAGAGTCGAGTGCGACCTCTTCGAGCGACACAGAGCGGCCGTCAGGCGCCCATGCGCGACGGTCGCGCAATTCGATGGTGCACGGCTGATCGATATCGAGCAGCATCGCGGCGCGCTCTTTGAGCCGCACTCGCACATTCTCGGCCGCTTGCATCGCCGCGGTACCAGAGATGTACGTTGTTGAACTGGCGTACGCCCCGGTGTCAAACGGGGTCATGTCGGTGTCAGAGGAATAGACCTTGATGTCTTCGAGAGGCACCCCGAGAACTTCTGCCGCGATCTGGCCGAGCACAGTGTCGGCACCTGTGCCAAGGTCGGTTGCCCCGACCAGCATGTTGAACGAGCCGTCGTCATTGAGCTTGATGGAACAGCCGCCCATGTCGAGGAAGGGGATCGCTGTGCCGTGCATGCAAAACGCGAAGCCGAGCCCGCGTCGAATGTCGGGCCGGTCGGCTGGCTGGCGCCAAGAAAGATCGTCGCGTCGATGCCATTCAATTTCTCGAAGGGACTGGGCGACGCATTCTTCGATGCCCGACGACATAACTCGGGGGTATTCGTCGAGTTCGCCCTCGACGACGGCACGCTCGCCGAGGTGTGGTGCGATGTCGATTTCGCTTCCGACCTTGACCCAGTTGCGCCGCTTGAACTCGATGACATCGATGCCCATTTCGCGGGCGACGTCTTCGAGGTGAGCCTCGAGCGCAAACTCAGCCTGAGGAGCGCCGTAGCCGCGATAGGCCCCCGGCACAGGAATGTTCGTGTAGACGACATCGCAGTGGAAGCGTTTGTTCGGCGCGTTGTATGACGTCAGGCCCCGCAGGCCTGTCACGGTCTGCACGGTGTACCCATGAGTGCCGTAGGGGCCGGTGTTCCCGATCAGGTAGAGATCCTGAGCAATCAGCGTGCCGTCGTTGTCGACCGCCGTGCGAAAGGTGAGCGTTTGCGGGTGCCGTGTGCGACTCGACATGAACTCTTCTTCGCGAGTGAGTTCGAGCTTGACTGGTCGCCGGGTGGCTTTGGCCAAGTGCCCCACGATGTCCTCAATCAGCATTTCCTGCTTGGCGCCAAAGCCGCCGCCGATTCGCGGCTTGATGACTCGAATGTCTTTGATGTCCATGCCGAGCAGCGGTGCGACCATACGACGCGTGTGAAACGGAACCTGCGTGGCCGTCCTGATGACCATGCGTTCGTCTTCATCGAGCCACGCGATTGAGATGTGTGGCTCGATTGGACACTGCTGCACTTGATGCACCCGGAACGTCTGCTCGAACGTGTGCGGCGCCGACGCCATTGCCGCGTCGACATCGCCTCGGCTCGCTGTGATTTCGTGCACGATGTTCTTGCTGCGATCAAAGATCTCTTCGGTGTCGGTCTCGTCGTGGATCACCGGAGCCCCAGGCAACATTGCTTCACGCTCGTCGAAGACAGCCGGAAGCACCTCGTAGGTCACCTTGATCAGATCGCGAGCCCGTTCGGCAGCCTCGACGGTTTCCGCGGCGACGACTGCTACTCGGTCACCGACGTGACGGACCTTGGTGTCGAAGCTCACCTGGTCATGAGGGTGCGGGTTGGGCCAGCTCTGCCCACCCGACGCGTACTTGATACGAGCCACGTTGTTGTGATGTAGGACCGCATGCACGCCGGGAACCTTGAGTGCCGCGGAGTCGTCGATGTCGACAATACGGGCGTGGGCGTGAGGGCTCGTGAGCAACTTGGCATGCAACATGCCGCGTAGCTCGATGTCATCGGTAAATGCCGGATTGCCCTTGGCGAGCTTGACGGCGTCGACCTTGATTTCGGGTTTGCCGACGACCGACATCTCGGGAACATCGCGCGACGGGATCAAACGCGGAACGGCGCCAGATGCTTGGGGAATCGGGCTCGTTGGATCATGAGGAACCGAGTTGACCCCATCGGTCATTGGTTCAAGGACCATGGGGGTAAACGGCTCAGTCGCGCCACCACGCATCATGATCGCAGCCCGCTTGACGGCTTCGACCGGTTTCACATAAGCGGTCTCGCGATCGAGAATGCCCGACAACATGTCGCGGATCTCGACTTCGGTCGGATCAGGAGTGCGTTTGAGTAGGGCCAACGTGCCAAGGATCATGGCGCCGGCTGAGTAGCCCGACTGCATTGCTCCAGTTGCGGCAAATGCAGCCTGGATCGGGTGCAGCTCAGCTTCGGTGTTGAGCGATTCGACCGTGGTGACTGCGTGACCGCTCGCTTGAGCGGCCAGTAAAACATCGGCGCTGGCCAAGTGGCCGTCGACGAGCACTGCTGCTGCACCGGTCTCGCCGCTGTCGCTGCCGAACTTGACGCTGAACATGCCCTGTCGACGCAGCCATTCGCGCAAGGTTTCTGACGGCTCGACGTGATCGAAAATCACCTGGCCGTTGAGTTCGATCTCGACTTCGACTCGTGACGACGCGCTCATCGGACTGCCTCAACGGCACGGGGGGTAAGCACGCGGGCAAGTTCGAGACGGTAGGCCGTGCTTCCTCGGAAGTCCGGCGGAGGGGCTAGACCAACTGTGGGATTCACAGCGTCGACGAGCACCGGCGTGTTCGCGACACCCGTGAGCGCGACTTGATCAGCGCCCCGACGGGCAACAGCGGCCACGATTGGATTGTCGGCTGGCGTGCGAGCGGTCGATGCCACCGCAGTCGGACCGGTTGGGTCAAACGTGACATGCATGATGAGATCGTGTGTTGGCACGCCGGTTGCCAGAAGGTCCTCAAGGGTGACCACACCGGCGTTGGCCAGCGTGACCTCTGCGTTGTGAACCAGCAGCGCTGCGAGTAGCACGCTCGAAGAATCGCGTGATGCGATCGTGCCACCGACAGTCGCAATCGTTCGCAGCGTCGATGGTGAGGCCGCCCGCGCTATCTCGCTGAGTGCTGGGGGAACTGCGTCGCTGTCGATCATCGATTGCAGCGTTGCCATGGCACCAACGCGGAGTTCGCCTGGGTGGGTGGCGATGGTATTCAGACCGAGCGCTTGTAGGTCGACGACTTCGACGGGGTCGTGGGCTCTGTCTGCATTGATCGTTGTGCCTCCAGCGAGAGGCACTCGGTGTGGCTCGCTCAGCAGCGACAGGGCTTCGCTCACATCTAAGGGGCGGTGATAGGCGGCAACGAGCGGCACGGGGATCCTCCGGTTGTGTTCCAACTCAAGCTAGCGCCACGTGCTGCGACGGCTTGGCGGACCAATCAATGCTGACCAATCAATGCTGACCAATCAATATTGGAATTCGTGGGCGAGTACCGCTGTGCCTCCACCATTGGCCTTGGCCTGGTAGAGCGCTGTGTCGGCCCGCTTGAGCAACACGGCCAGTTCCAAGTTGACGTTGTCACGATGCTGCGAAACGCCGACACTCGCGCCGATGTCGAGTGGTAAGCCGTTGAGATTGTCGATAGCGCTGACCCGGCTTGCAATGGCCACCCACACATCGTCGAGCTGGGTGCCGGCCTCGACGGCTCCATAGATGACGAACTCGTCTCCGCCGAGTCGCCCCACGCTAAGGCCTCGTGCATGCGCGCTGCCGGAGATGCGTCGAGCGGCTTCACACAGTGCCTGGTCACCCACATCATGGCCCCAAGTGTCATTGACGGCCTTGAAACGATCGATATCGACAATGGCTACGACAAGGTCTTGGTTCGGTGAGACAGTGGCCTGAGCATCTGTGATGCCCTGCAGAACCCCGGCACGATTTGCCAGGCCGGTCAAGTGGTCGACAAGGGCAGCCGTGTGCAGCGACGCCGACCGGTCGCGCATGGCCCAAGCAGACGACAACAACAACGCAGTCACCGCAGCCGACGTGAGAAACGCGGCGAGAACCTTGACCGATGTGGCAGTGGGCGGTGCAGCGAGAAAATCATTTCGATCGGCGTCGACGGACAGGAACCACGTGTTGGTCGTGCTTGCTGGAACGACCTGGACGAAACGTTCCGAGTCGCTCATCACCGATCTCAAAGAAGGGTCGCTGCTGGCAGAACCCGTTGGGGGCTGCGATTCCCATGCTCGGATGGCGGCAATGGTTGCTGGCGACGCCTCGGCGAGATCGAGCTCAGTGCTTTCGATATCGGAGTTGTCCATCTCGGAGCTGGCGAGGATTTGCCCGCGCATGTTGAGCACCGACACGATGCCGTTGGCGCCAGGGGTGTGGTCGCGCATAAAGGAAACAAGCTGAGCGAGGCGTACATCGACCCCGATCACGGCCCGTAGCTCGCCCGTCTCGTCGCGAACTGCTTCGCTGAAGGTGACACCGATTTCTTGGCTGCTTGAAAAGCGATACGGATCGGTCCAGCTCTGGTCGACGCCCGATGCCGCGCGGCCGTACCACGGTCGCGAGCGAGGGTCGTAGTCGTTTGTGGCGTCTTGCCCTGATCTGATAACTCGCCGGTCGCCGTCGTACCAAGCTTGGTACACCACACGGTTTGGGCCGGCCGTGATTTCCCGAGATCGGTAGATTCCTTGAGATTCGTCGGCTCGGGCGAAGAATGAGAAGTCTCCGTTCGGGAAGCCGACAAAAATGGCATCGACTTGGTGGTGTGTGGCGAGCAAGCCCTCGAACAACTGGTGACGCAGCTCGAGGTCGTTGGTGACCTCGTCGAATACTGACGCAACGACGCCGGCGACGGACTCTGGCGACGATACATATTGGCGAGTTACGGCCGCCGATTCAGCCGCGATTGCGCTGACCACCCGTTCCATTTCGTGTTGGTCGTCGGCTTGGCTGTCTTGCGTGCGCCCGAGGGTGAGCGATGCGGCGATGAAACCTACTGCGATAGCGCCGCACGCGACTATCAGCGGTCGACGAAAACGTGAGGTTTGTGAACCTGTTGTCATGTTTTTCCCGCTCATGACCAGGCCGCCGGTCATGGTTCGGTGGGTGAAATCACCTACCGAACTGT
>CALKPY010000136.1 GCA_937991435.1 uncultured Acidimicrobiales bacterium | reverse complement strand
CTGACCAGATCCGTCAATATCGGCCACCATTGCGCTCGCTGTGAACGGTCCAGATCCACTAATACCGCAGTGACCTGTGTCAGAGCGCAAACCAACGACTAGTTCCATGGTGCGAGCGACATCGGCAACGGTTAACTGCCCGTCGCAATTCACGTCGAGAGACTGCCCACTCAATGTCGCGGTGTTGCGCAGAGCAGTCAGATTCTGGTTGAACGTCTGCAAGGTTCCATTGCTTGCATAGTGTCGGCACTGATTCTCGGCGCCGGGCGTGGAAATCGATGCATTATCTCGGTACTGCGTGATCGGATTGATTTCGGTCGTGGCTACAGGATTAACGCACAGGTTCATGACTTCGCCACTGCTGACGCCACCATTGACGCGGTCCCAGCCGTCGGTCTCACCCGACAACGGCGTGCGCACTGCGCCACTTGCGTCGGTGATCAACACCATCTGATCACGTCGAGTCGAATTGAATACTTCGAGGGCGCCATTGGGCGTGAAGTACGTGCCGTTGCCGTTGGCGGCAGCTTGCAGGTGGATTGTCCAGTCGTTGACTCCGTCAAAACCAAGATCGTCGGTGATCTGTTCGCCAATAACGATCAGGGTGCCGGCGGGAACCGCAGCAAAAGCTGTTCCGTTGGCAAACGTGATCGTCGAACTTAGTTCGGCCTGACCAAGACTGTTCGCACGGTCCCACAGTTGAATAGTCCAGCCACGAAGATCTAAATCGTCTTCGACAACGAGGAATTCAAACCAGTCACCACCGTTGCCGAGAGGCCCTCCGCCCACGGCGAGTTGATCGCTTGACGACACCGCGTTGTATTCGTTAAGCACAAAGGGTGAACCGCCGGCAACAGCGTCGAACACACGCCACTTCACCGATTGGCTGTCATTGCCATCGACATCGGTCGCGGTGATTGTTCCGTTATAGACGCCAGGCGCTGCGTTTGAGCCAGTCAGCTGGCCCAATGTCGTGTTTGCGGCAACGCCCGGGATGCCGGTGAGCCCGTACGAGATGGCATCACCGTCGGGGTCAAAGGCGTCGAGCTGGTGATCGACAGTTTCGCCGACGTTGTAAAGACGATCAGGAAAGAAACGAAGAATCGGGGCGTAATTGTTGCCAGCAGCTGAGTTTGTTGCGCCGGGGGTGAATGATTGCAGGTACGTCGCAGGGCCGTTATCGAGTGGCCGCCCAAAGGCGTTGTCGGGGAACTGATCTGCAAACGTCACCGAGTCTTCAATGAAGCCGGTGTTGCGGATCAACCTCACCTGGTCACCAAACGACGACAATTTAAAGTTGGCCTGAAGTGGATTCGTGCAGCTGCTGCCTGCGCCGACGACACAATCGTTGGCAGCGACCAACAAGTAGCCGTTCGCCGGTATCGCCGTGCCAGCCGGAATGGTGTAGCTCGCCGTTTGATCCGAAAGTTTCCAACCACCGATGTTTACCGACGTGTTGGTGAAGTTGTGCAGCTCAATCCAGTCAGGCGACTCGAGAGCAGCATCAGTGTCTGTATTGACGAGCCACGAATTTGTGTTCGAAGCCACAATCTCGTTGATTGCAATCTGTTGCGTAGGAAATTGCGTCGGATCCACAATGAGATCAAAGGTGTGATCGAAGCTTGAATCGACCGACGAGTCCTGGTTCCATACCGTCACCGACCAGACATGAACATCGGTGCTCGACACGATGCCGTCACCGTTCGTGTCGAGTATTGAACGATCGGCCGCAGGCGGATTCTTGCCCGAGTACTCAGGGGTTCCGGGCAGCGCTGCATCGGCGGGGTCGATATAAGGGCTTAGCGTGCAGTGAACCGGTATTTCGCACTGGTTCTGACCCAGATAGTTGGGAACTTCAACATAGTAATTCTCGGCTCCACCGTGAATGACGGGTACGTCATAGGGGATGTTCGCGTTGAGCGGATAATCGACAATTCCGTTGCCGTCGGCATCGTCGAGCAGCACGCCGGGCGCACTGACGACCCCTGGGCGAATCGTGCCGGGATCAGGGAGGTTTCCTCGAATCGAGCGATACACCTCGACACCATTGAGATAGACAATCGCGGAATCATCGTAAAAGACCGAGAATTGAATCCCTTCGATACTGCTATACGGAACCCCGACATCTTGAAGTGTGAAGGTCTTCACGAAGTGATTCGCAACTTCAGGTCCGGTATTTACGTCGTCGAATACCGGTTCGCCAGCCAACGGGCCGGGCGCCGTGGTCGGCCCATACGGCCGCCAGTTCTGATCGAGGGGAAATGCTGGAGTGGCCGCATCGAGCGTTCCGATCGGCGCGCTGCACACAACTTGTCCGTTGGGGTATGAGCCAGGAGCCTCGTACTGGTCCAACACCAATGCTGGGTCACAAGACTGTCGCAACATCCAGGTTCGGGCGTCGGGGACAGCCCCACCGTCGAGACCCCAGACTTCAAAAGGAACCGCGGCCTGCGCCGACGCAGCGGGGGCACCAATGGGGACAATCGCTGACAGGGCGGCAAGCATTGACGCAACGACAGCGGTGACAATACTGATTCTGAACGACGAGGTGGGATTGTCGTATGACATGTCGAACGTACACCTTTCAAGGCGAGGACACCCATCATTGTACGGCCGAGCACTATGCGGGTCGATTAGGTAAACGTACTCATACGCGACCACGTGGCGACCGCTACTCTTCGCCCCACATGCGCTACCTCACAAAAGACTGGTTCGACGCGGTTGAAGCAGCCATTTCATCGATCAAGCTTGGCAATGATACTCAATTTTCGGTAGGCCAAACGGTAGGAAGTGCCACCTGGACCATCGTGTTCAGAAGCGACGGAGCCGTTCTTGCGCGGGACCGCGACCCGAGTACCGCAGATGTAGCTTTTTCGCAGTCTTTCGATACTGCTCAGTCAATCGCAGCCGGAACGACCAACGCGCACCAAGCATTTCTATTGGGTTCAATCGCCATCACCGGCGACGTCGCCCTGCTCGTTCGCGAACGAGCAGCGTTTGTCGAAGTCGAAGATGCGCTTCGTCCCGTTATGGAACTCACAACATTTGACTGATCGAATCAGATCAGACCGAGACCAGACACCGTGTCGCGCTCAGCTACAAGCTCGGCCGCAGTCGCATCGATGCGCCCACGGCTGAAGTCATCGATGTCGAGTCCCTGAACAATGGAGATTCGACCGCCCGCACAGGTGACCGGGAATGACGAAATGATGCCCTCGGGTACGCCGTAGCTGCCGTCACTGGGAATAGCCATTGAAACCCAATCGCCGGCTGGGGTGCCAAGTTCCCAATCATGCATGTGATCGATCGCCGCATTGGCCGCAGAGGCTGCCGACGACAACCCACGAGCTTTGATGATCGCCGCGCCGCGCTTTTGCACCGTAGGAATGAACTCATCTTCGATCCAGCTCTGGTCATCGATTCGAGTCGCAGCCACCTCTCCGTCGACTTCGCAACGGAACAGATCGGGGTACTGAGTGGCCGAGTGATTGCCCCAAATAGTCATCTTTTTGATGTCGTTGACCGTTGTGCCCGTCTTTTGCGCTACCTGAGTCATTGCCCGGTTGTGATCGAGTCGGGTCATCGCGGTGAATTGCGCATTGTCGACGTCGGGAGCGGCATGCATGGCAATCAATGCATTGGTGTTGGCTGGGTTGCCAACAACGAGAACCTTGATGTCGCGGCTTGCGCTGTCGTTGATTGCCTTGCCTTGTGGGCCGAAAATGCCGCCGTTGGCCTCGAGAAGATCGGCACGCTCCATGCCGTCGCGGCGTGGCATGGCGCCAACAAGCAACGCGTGAGTTGCGTCGCCAAACGCCACATTGGGATCATCTGACTGGACCATTCCAGCAAGCAACGGGAACGCACAGTCGTCAAGCTCCATTGCGACACCCTTGAGGGCATCGAGCGCCGGAGTAATTTCGAGCATCTGCAGGATCACCGGCTGGTCAGGGCCGAGCAGTTGGCCGCTGGCAATGCGGAAGCACAACTGATAGCCAATCTGACCGGCGGCGCCGGTGACAACAACTCTTGCGGGGGCCTTAGACACGTGAATCTCTCTGTCTCGTCAGGAAGCCGACAGCCTATCGGCACGCTCTTTGCGCACTGTTCGGCGATCGATGGCAAAACGCGTCTCGGCCGGAACCTGCACCCCACACATCGTGCGAAGTACTGATTCCGGCCGAAACAGATGTCCTTAGTTCAGGACAGAGAGCTCAACGAGCGAAAGTCAGATGACCTTCACGCCCTGCGCTTCTGGTCCTTTGCGACCAGCAGCGATTTCGAATTCGACCGCTTGGCCTTCCTCAAGTGACTTGTAACCGTCACCCTCGATGTTGGAGAAGTGGACGAATACATCGTCTCCATCTTCGCGTGAGATAAAGCCGAAGCCCTTCTCGCTGTTAAAAAACTTGACAGTTCCCTGCATTATTTTCTTTGCTTTCGTTCGAGACAGTCCTTGCGACTGAATCACTCGTGACTCTACGGCGGTGACGTTACTATCCGGTGTTTCGGCGAACTATTGTGATGTTCCGCGAATTTTGATGGCGGCGAGTTCTGCGCTGCATACTCGCTGCTAGCGAGTCTGGGTATTGCCGAGCCACGCCGCGAACAGGCGGCGATAAGGGCCATCGGAAGCAACCAATTCATGGTGACTTCCTTGTTGCACCAGTAACCCGGCGTCGAATACGAGCACCACGTCGGCTCGTTCGGCAGTGGAAAGCCGGTGCGCCACGCTTATTGTCGTGCGACCCGTCGACAACTGGTCCAAGGCGTTGGCCAGGATCTGTTCGGTTTCGGGGTCGACGGCCGACGTCGCCTCATCGAGAATGAGAAGACCGGGAGACGCGAGCGCGGCTCGGGCAAGCGCCACAAGCTGACGCTCACCAACCGACAGCTGTTCACCTCTCTCACCGACCTCGGTGTCAAGGCCACGTGGCAATTGCGTAACCCAGTCGGTCAGTCCGAGTTGTTCAAAAGCGAGATGCACAGCGGCATCATCAGCGTTGCTGGCGCCATATGCGACGTTTTCGCGGATCGTGGCGTCGAACAGGAACCCGTCTTGGGGAACCATGCGAATCGAGGCTCGTCTCGACGAGGTACTCACTGCTCGCAAGTTCTCGTCACCGATCTCGACCACACCCGATACTGGGTCTGCGAGTCGCGCGAGCAGGCGCGCGAATGTGCTCTTGCCCGAACCTGTTTCTCCGACGACCGCAACCCGGCTTCCGGCCGCGATCTCTACCGATACACCGCTGAGGACCATCGGGCTTGGCGTCGCTGGGTTCGTGCGACAAGCATCTGATTCAGCAGCGTTTTGGTCGTACGCGAAGTCGACATTAATCACCTTGACAGCGAGGGCGCCGGCTCGTAATTCGACACCGCCAATCGGTTCCTCAACATCGATTGGCCAGTCCAGTACCGCCAACACTTTGCGCCACGCCGCCAGCGAAGTCTGGGTTTGATCGAGCACTTCGGTGATCTCAGCAATTGGGTTCAACAGCAACGAGACCAGGAACAAAAATGAGACCAGTTGCCCCGAGGTCAACCCCCACTCGGCTCCGCGCCACACGCCAACACCTGCGGTTGTCGCCAAGGCGATGGCTCCGACTATGTCAGTGACTGGCAGGTACAACGAGAAAAATCGCTGGGCGCGCATCTGAGCACCGAAGTGCCGCTCGGCCGCCATATCAACACGCTCACGAACAACCGGCTCGTACCCAAAGGCTCGAATCACTGCAGCCCCAGATACCGCCTCTGACGCTTCGGAGATCGTGTCAGCCACCCGTTCCCGAAGCTCGCTATAGGCCTTGAACTGGCCGCGTTGAACGAGCCTCGCCCAAGGCACCAACGGCGACAACGTGACCAAGGCAACAATGGTGAGCTTCCATGAGAAAATCGCCATTACCACGATGGTGCCAGTGAGTACCGAAAGCGACGTGATCCAGCTCATGGCTCCCCACTGCACAAACAACGCCAGCTGATCGATGTCACTTGTCACCCGGGCGGTCATGGTGCCCAGCCGCACAGCGGAGTGCCGGGCGATGCTCATGCGATGCAGATGGTCAAAGAGAAGCACTCGCAGATCGGCCAGCGTGTTCTCCGCGACCTTCACCAATCGCAGATAGGTCAATCCGCTGAGTGCAGCGACCGTCACAACGACGAGAAGTGCCATGACAGCAGCGGTGATCACAAACGATGGTCTCCATGCGCCATCGACGAAACCGCGGTCAAGTGTTTGTTGGATCAACAACGGCACCACGAGTCGACCTGCGGCCGCAGTGATGGCAATCGCCGCCGTCACTGCAATTCCGCGCCGAAGTCCCGGGCTCACGACCAGACCGCGTCGCAGCACCTGCCACGCTCCGGCATCGTCGAGGGGCGAGTACGGAATGGTGTCACCCGCTCGCAATGCCTGGGATTCACCGCCTTCGGACATCGTTCGACGCTACCCAACCGGCGGCGTCACCCCTGCCACTGTCAACCGACGTCAGCGGGCAAGTCCCTCGAGCACTAACGCGACGATCGTACCGAGCACCAGAAACGGACCGAACGGCAGGTGGGTCTTCATGCGAGCTCGACCCCGCAGAAGCAATACCAGCGCAACCGGGCCCATGAGCAGGTGCGCGCTGAGTACCCCACGGGCCACCACGACCCAGCCAAACAGACCGAGCTGGGCTCCAAGCACAAGGGCGAGCTTGACGTCGCCAAATCCCATTGCCGAGGGCCACAACGCCGCCAGTACGAAGTAGATGGCGAACATCGCCAGACCTCCCAGCAGGGCCCGACCGAACGACAGGTCGATCCAGTCTGCGGTGCTTGCGACCAGCAGCAACGGAATGCCAAGGACCACCCCCGGATACGTCAGCTTGTCAGGGATCCTCAATTCACGAAGGTCGATCACGGTGACCGCAGCGAGAAGAACACCGAACGGCACGAGCGAAACAAGCAAACGGTTCATACCAAATGCCCAGGCAAACGCTGCGACAAAGGCCACGGCCAACGGAACAATGGTCCACACGGGCACTAACACGTTGATGTCATCGGTCTGTCCGTCGTCAGGCCGCTCGCTAGACGCTTGTTCCACGATCTCCAGTGTGACCGATCGGTGCGCTCAACACGAGTCTGGCACCTGAGGGGCGCAGCGATGATCAGCCGGCAGACGTCTCATAGGCCCGAACCAATGCGGCGTAGTCAGGCCGGTTCATGAGCTCGGCATGCACCCCAGTCGCGGCTACTCGACCGTCGACCAGATACACAACGCGGTCCGCAACCTCGATTGTTGCGAGACGATACGCAACGATCACCAGCGTGGCTCGCAGTTCGGCTCGTAGCCGATCAAGTACCAGACGCTCGATTGCTGGGTCGAGCGCAGAGGTGGCGTCGTCGAGCAGCACGATCGAGGGTTCTCGAATCAACGCTCTAGCCAATGCCACCCGTTGTCGCTGCCCACCCGACAGCGTCACGCCCCGCTCACCAATGATGGTGTCAAGACCTTCGGGAAGCTCCTGCACAAAGTCCCAAGCTTCGGCCGACGTCAGCGCCGCAATCAGTGCACGATCTTCAGAGACACGATCTTCAGAGACACGGCCGCTACTGACGAGATTGCCGAGAGTCACGTTCTCGCGGATTGTGGTCGCAAACAAAAACGCTTCTTGAAACACCGTGACAATACGTTCGGCTCGAACAACCGGATCAACTTCGCCGATGGGAACATCGCCGACAAGCAGGCTTCCTTTGGTCGGCATCGCCAATCCGGCGATGAGATTTACGAGCGTGCTCTTGCCAGAACCCGTTGAACCAACAATGGCAATCGATGACCCCGCAGCGATATCGAGCGAAACGTCGTCGAGAACAAGTTCCGACTCAGGCACCGACTGATAATCAAAGCTGACACCCTTGATTGAGACGCTCAGCGGACCAGTCGGCAACGATCGGGTGCGCTGCTGATCTGACTCGGGCTGTGGCTCATCGATCACCGAATCAACTCGGGAAAGCGCAGCGGTTGAGCCTGGCATCTCTTCAAGAAAGAAACCAACAACCCTGACCGGCACGGCCAAGATTGTGAATAAGGAAACAGCTGTGATCAGTTCGCCAACCGTGGCGGAGCCTTGATCGACAAGCCAGGCACCAACGACGACAAGTGCAATGACGCCGACGCTCGGAAGTGCTTCGATCATCGGGTCAAAGACCGCGCGCACCCCGCCAATTTCAATGCGCGTGTCGCGTAGCCGTTCTGCGGCAACCCTCATTCGGCGAGTTTCGGCTTGTTCGCGTCCGAGGGTCTTCACGACGAGCGCACCATCGAAGCTTTCGTGGGTGATCGACGAAACGAATCCGTTCTCGGCCCGCTCGCGGTGCGACGCAGCAGCGACACGCATCGTGTAGCGACGGTTCAGCACGCTCAGTGTCGGAAACAGGACTACGGCAACCGCAGCCATAAGCACGTGAATTCTCAAAAGAGCGAGAAACGAAAATGTTGCCAGTGCAAACGTTCCAATGGCAAACGCCAACGGCTTAAGCATGCGCGTCGAGCGCTCGAGATCCGTGTCTGCGTGGGTTAGCAACTCACCGGACTGCACCCTGCGATGCCAGCTCAACGGCAAGTCGAGATATTTCGAGAGCAGAAGCTCGCGCCACACCCTCTGGGTGCCGTACTCCGCCAGCGACTGGAACCAGCGACGGGCCATTGCGCCAACCGCTCGGGTCGCTCCAATCGCGATCAGCACACCAAGCACAGTCCAGATCTCAGCGTTGGCGACATTGCCACCGTCAAGCGACGGCACAACGACATCATCGGCGACTCTGCCAAGAGTCCAGCTGAACGCGACCGATGCCAACGCGTACAGAATCGCTCCGGTCGTGCCCAACAGATGAGCGAGAGGTCGCAAACGCCAGGAACGACGCACCAGTGCAAAACCGTTACGCAAAACCTCTGCTGGCGCTGGGTCATTGATTGTCCGATCGCCGCGACGCTCGGGCTCGTCTGCCGGCCGCTTCTCGGCCGACGAATCAGCCTGTGCGGTCATGAGGCTCAATCGTAGTCATTGATCTGGCAGGCTTAGCCGAGTTATGTCCCGCACCTCACCGAGCACCCGCCAACACCAGCGACGACGAATCGCTTTGCTGTCTGTGGCCGTGGCAACGGTTCTGCTTGTCCTTGCCGGTTCGTGTAGCGCCGGTGATGACGAGGCGACCAATGCCGACCCGACCGCAACGCCCGCGATGCAACGGTCTGCGGGCCGTTCGTACGCCGCCGACTGGGACATCGACGCCGAAGCAATGGGTGCCGAAGGCCTTGGCTTTCCGTTCTCCTATCGCGAAGTGTTCGACGATCGATCTGGTCGATATCTGGTGCAATCCCCACAGCACCTCGCCTTTCAAGAACCGGATCGCGTTGTGTTCTGCGCCGCGATTTTGCGCGCGGTCCCGTTTTGTGGACAGTCAGAGCGAGCTGAAGGCACTCCCAATGTGCTCGCGTATCCGCTGCAACTTTTGCGCGAGTGGGGCCCGACCCAGCTCTATGAGCTCGCCAGCTGGCGCGAGCTTGTTCTCGTTGCCGAGCGCGATCCTGCAAATTGGGAACGTCGAACAGGTGTCACGCTGCGAGGACTAACGACCGACTGCTTTTCAGTCACCGGTGACACAGGCGCGGCGCCAATGGGGTTCTCGGTCTGCTTCACCGACGACGACCTGCACCTGGTCGCGACTGTTGACCTGCAAGGTGACGATCTGTATGAGATTGATCTCGTGAACTATTCGCGTCCGCCCAAAGCCGATGACTTTGTTACGGGCCTCGACGGGTTCATTGAGGAGAAACCGTCGTTGCAGGACCAGCTACTCGAGTTGTACCCCGAGGTGCCCGCGCCGCGGACTGAGCCCACCTCGACGGAATAGCGCAGTCAGACGAAATCGTGGCGTGGTGTGACTGCGGGCGTGTCGAGCGGAAGCTCAAACAACGTGTCGTCATACGGTGCGCGATCGTCATCGCGCACCGGAGCTGCGAGCCTCGTTGGCTCGGATCGTTCTGTGCGTTGCTGGTCTGCGCTTCGTTGGGCCGCGGTGCCTTCGGCAACCGGCACTGACGGCGCCGGCCGAACAGCGTGTGCCGCGTAGTGACGACTGAGAAGTTCCTCAACCGTGGTCTCAAGCGGGGGGACCGGTGGGGTGGGACCCTCCCAGCTCGGGTCGCGTGCATCGACGAGCTGCCACGACATGGGAACCACGGTGGCATTGGCATGTCGCCGGCACAGCACAATGCCCGATGCCGGATTGGCATCGACAAGATCATACAACCAAGCCTTGGCGTGTCGCGGGGCGAAACTGAGCAGAGCCACCGCAGCCTCGCTGCAACTCATGCGGGCGCATTCATCCATGTTGAGAAACTACTCGTACCACACTGTCCATTCGTGGATGGTTGGTGCCCTTTGACAACATTGACCACACCATCCCCACCGAGGACGGCCCGTAGACCCGCGTCTCGGTGCCAGACACGCCGAACCGCTAGCGTCGCGAATCCATGACTTCCTGGCGACTTCTCGAGTCCTTTACGCGACAACTGGAACTGTCGTCTGTCGACGAACACTCCCGAGTGGTGGTGGTCGCCGACAATACGACGACGGCATCGATTGTCGAGACAACGCGGCTCGCGCTGGAACGCCTAGGGGTCATTGCACTTGAGATTCATCCCCGAGGGCGTGCAACAGTCACCGAATTAGTCATCGACGGAACCGCCAACGGCATCGCCGGACCCGCATTTGATGCCGATCTGATTATTGACTGCACACACGGCGGTGATGTGTATGGCGCATCGCGAACCAACACGTCGTCTGACCACATCGCGGTCCTGCACATTGACCCAATTGCGGCATCTGGTCGCTATCTGCCCCATACCGCGCTTCGACAACGTGTCGATCAACTGAGCCACCATTGCTCAAGTGGCGACCGAATGACCTTGACCGACGAACACGGCACCGATCTGTCGTTCCTTCTTGCAAACGCCTTTGTGCAGGCCACGCACGGTCTGATCGGTGACAACGAACCTCGAGCTCGATTCCCTGCCGGATCCGTTCGGGTGCAGCCAACGGAGTTTGAGGCAAACGGCTCCCTCGTTGTTATGCCCGGCGACGGCAACCTCTCCACAGGCACACACTTCGCCGCACCCGTGCGAATCTCATTCGAAGATGACCAGATCACCAATATCGAAAGCAACGGAAGCGACGCTGATCTGCTGCGAGCCCTGCTGGAACAGGCAGATTCTCCCCTTGGCTACCGTTCGCCATCGATCAACATTGGTATGCACGCTGGGCCCGGCCTCGTGGCGAAACCATTCGATCCCGTACTTCGCAATTCGCAGTCCGCGCGTGTCCAGGCTGGCGTCGTCACGGTCGCGGTTGGGCCCCCGGGACTCGCACCGCTGCCTGTGCAACTCGCACTCGCTGGTCGCTCGGTCATGATCGGAGAACTTCCGATCCTCGACGCAGGCATGTTGCAAGGCTCGTTCGGGCCAGATGCCTACGAGACCGCAAGCACCAAATCTGAATGAGATAGATCATTCACGCCAGGGTTAGAGGACCCTGTCACACCCCTGCGCGATCGTATAACCATGACCGCCACGCACACCGACCAACCTCGACCACTTCGGCTGGTCGCCTCGTCTGGGCAATCCGTTTCTCCAAGTCGACATCGCGCAGCCACGAATCTGGGTCGAGCCGCCCGTCACCTTCAACGTTGCACTCTGCAGCACGCGTTGGCCAATGGCCACCCAGTAACTGCTGACGCCGTTCGAGTCCTTCTCGCCGTGAAGCAGACAACCCAGGCCGGCGAGATCAAGCGTTTCACATGCACCGGAATCTGGCAGCTGTTGTTCGTCGATGTCGTGACATGGTGCCGAAACCGCCGGCTCCCGGTTCCAGCTGACACGGCCAAGGCATTGATTGCGATCATTGCGTATCTCGACGCTTCTGATGGTTTCGCCGAAGGCAGCGATACGGCCGCTGCCCTGTTCGATGCCGTCGACGAGTGCACCGGCGGGTTGACTGAGCCGGCGTCGCGCGAACCAACCTTTCCTGCTCCTCGCTCGCGGCGAGATCCAATGCCGTCGCGTCGGCGCTCACCATCGCGACGGGACTCGCTACGATCGAGCAGTGGCAACTTCCAGACCTGACCCACGAAAATCACGACGAGTGCAATCTGCCCCGGCGCCTCAGCAGCAGTACAAGCCAAAACGCGACCGGCGTCGATTCTGGGTCCAGGTGGTAGCCGCAGCCCTCGTATTGGCCATGCTCCTGCCAATTGTTGCCGCTTTTCTCTGACTACAGCTGGCATCGTGGCGAGGTGCAACCCGCAGATCGATCACGACGAGTACGGTTGACACGCCTGAGTCAGGAGCTGTGGTGATTCGTCAAAACAGAGCCGTACCGATTTTGCTGGTATTGACACTTGCATGGCTTCTCTACCTCGCTGGCTGTTTTGGCTCAGACGAGTCATCAATTGCGACCGATGAGGGCATTGAGACACCGACGACGGTGCCGACGGCCACCGCTGTACCAATCGTGGGAGAGGCAGCAAACGATGCGCCGCCCGCCGAAGATGAATTCGTGCACACCATTGAACAAGGTGACCTGTTGGCGAGCATCGCCGCGAAATACAGCGTGTCACCCGATGTCATTTCGCGGGCCAATCCCGGTCTTGATCCCAATGTGTTGATTGTCGGCCAGCGTTTGCGCATACCGGGCGCAACAACCGACAATTCCGCCCTCGATAACCCTGACCCGGCTGACCGCGCACCGCGAGAAATCGTGACCTACTTCGTGCAAGAAGGTGATTCACTCGGAGCCATCGCCGACGAATACATCGTGAGCGTGCAGGCAATTCTCGAGCTGAATCCCGCCGTCAATCCGCAATCACTCCAAATCGGGCAAACGCTTACGATCCCGCCAATCGGAACCGGGCTCGACCCTGAAGAAGTCGCGGCTCTTAGACCCAGCACCCGAGTTGAGCGAGTTCCGGGTGAGACACTCACGCACACAGTCCAAGCGGGCGATCTGCTCGAGGTCCTCGCCGATCTGTATCAGGTGACCGTCGATGAGATCATCGCCGCCAACCTGCTCGACGATGCCAACCAGATTCGCATTGGCGACGAGTTGCTAATTCCACCACCAAACGCCGACGGCTGACGCTTCGACGAGTGGTGGCCCGGTCACCAACGACCGGGCCGATCACTCAATCCACATACAGGTGTTCAGGACTCCGCGATGGTCACGCTTTTGATGACAAGGTCCTCGACGGGGCGATCACCAGCACCGGTCTTGACCGCTTGCATCTCGGCAACGATCTCTTGACCACCAACAACCTTGCCAAACAGTGAGTACTGCGGCGGTAGGCCGACGCCGCTCGGGCCGCTGATAATAAAGAATTGGCTGCCGTTGGTGTCGGGTCCAGCATTGGCCATGGCCAACGAACCCATCTCGTAGGTACCCGGAGCCGGCAGCTCGTCAGCAAACTTGTAGCCAGGGCCGCCGCGGCCACTTCCCTCAGGGCAGCCGCCTTGACACATGAAACCATTGATAATGCGATGGAAGACAAGACCGTCGTAGTAGCGGTATCGGGCGAGGAACACGAAGTTGTTCACCGTGTTCGGCGCTTGGTCGGGATACAAGGCAATCGTCAACGAACCAAGGCTCGTTTCCATTGTTGCGATGTAGGTCTTCTCGGGATCGATGCACATCGGCGGCGCCTCGGGAAAAGACGTTTGACGCTCGCTTGAGCCATCGGGGTTCGGGCATTCGATCATCAGCATTCCTGTCGTTCGGTGAGCGGTGGTTACCCTATTGCCCGGTCGACAGGCCACCACCCCGAACCTGGGGTGGCCGCGCAGCGAGAGGGATTGTTACATGAACATCAACAAGGTCGCCGTAATTGGCGGAGGCACGATGGGGTCGGGCATCGCTGAAGTGTGTGCCAAATCTGGAATCGACACGATTGTGATCGAGGCCGACGCTGCCGCTGCGGAGACGGCCCAGGCACGCATCGATAAGTCGATGGATAACGCCGTTTCACGCGAACGGATGAGCGCTGACGATCGCGTGGCTGCGGGCTCGTTGCTTCGCTTTGAGACTGAACTGTCAACCCTCGACGACCGTGACCTCGTGATCGAAGCGATCGTCGAGAACGAACAGATCAAGCTCGACCTGTTCCGCAAGCTCGACGAGATTACGCCCGCTCACGCCATTCTTGCGTCGAATACTTCGTCGATACCCATAATCAACATCGCCACAGCCACGAGTCGACCAGGACAAGTTCTCGGACTGCATTTCTTCAACCCCGCGACCGTGCAGAAACTGTGCGAGATCGTCGTGTCGATCGCCACAGACGACGATGTGTTGGCAACCGCGCAATCGTTCGCCGAGAAGCGCCTCGGCAAGGAGACCATTCTCAGCCAGGACCGTGCGGGCTTTATCGTGAACCGGCTACTGGTGCCATACCTGCTGCAAGCAATCGCCCTTTTCGACACGGGACAAGCCAGCCGCGAAGACATCGACAACGGAATGCGTTTCGGATGTGCACACCCAATGGGTCCGCTGACGCTCTGCGACCTGATTGGACTCGACACGATTCAATCGGTTGCCGAGGTGCTCTACGCAGAATTCAAAGAACCCACCTACGCGCCACCTCCGCTACTCAAGCGCATGGTGTCGGGCGGGCGACTTGGCCGTAAGACCGGTATGGGTTTCTACGAGTACTGACGCTCGACCGTCACCACACAACCGGAAAAAAGACACATGACCGGCGACCACCCCCCAGCAGCCACCGGCCATGCGAACCGCTTCCCAAAGAGGGAAGTATCCACGACGATAGACGTATGCAGGGTCAGTTCAACGACCGTGTGACTATCAATTTGCGAGCGAGCGATGTGTCAACCAACGAGCCTGTCAGCCCCTGCGGGGGTCGGCGTGAGTCGCACGCGGAGCGGCTGTGCTTCGGTGACCGTGCCCGACTCGCCGCATGACCAGCAAGCGTCGTTGTCGATGCCGCGCCACGTAACATCACAAGACGCGCAGACCATCGTCTTGGTGCGTGGGGTGTCTCCCCGGCGGTTCCGTGACATTTGCGACACAGTAGAGACGGGTTGATTCGCTTACGCGGATACCTCGCGATCGTCGTAGACGTTCCGCGAATTGTGAGCACCGGCGTGCTAGAAGATCGATTTCGGCTGATACAGCGCCGCCTGAGGGTGCCGATTTATGATCTCGGCGATCATCGTGGCTACCCCAGCCACGTGATCGCTGGCGCGACCAGCGAGCGAAACCGGCTCGCCGATCAAGGCATGTAACGATGCTTCATCAAACGGGATGCGGTCATCGGCACCCAACCTCGCAATGAGGTCGTTGTTCGCTTCGCGTTCGGTCCGCAGGGCAACAGCGGTAGCAACCGCATGTTCCTTTATGGCTTCGTGCGCCGTCTCGCGGCCAGAACCCGCAAGCACCGACGCCATAAGCACGCGGGTTGTTGCAACAAACGGCAGATACTGAGCCAGTTCGCGTTCAGCGACCGGGGGGTAAGGACCAAATCCCTCGAGCACCGTGAGGAATGTCTCAAGAAGCCCGTCGATAGCAAAAAATGCGTCGGGCAGTACCACTCGGCGCACAACGGAGCAGCTCACATCGCCTTCGTTCCATTGGTCGCCCATCAAGCTTGCCGTCATCGTCACATGACCGCGCAAAATCGTCAGAAACCCATTGATTCGCTCTGACGACCGGGCGTTCATCTTGTGAGGCATGGCCGATGATCCGACCTGACCCGACGCAAACCCTTCGGAAACGAGATCTTGGCCGGCCATCAGTCGAATCGTCGTGGCGACGTTTCCCGGGGCCGATGCCACCTGCGCAAGTGCCGACACTACGTCAAAGTCGAGCGACCGGGGATACACCTGCCCCACACTCGTGAATGAGTTGGTGAATCCCAAATGACGGGAAACTCGTTGTTCGAGTTCATCGACCCGTGACGTGTCGCCATCGAACAGATCCAGCAGATCTTGCTGGGTGCCGACCGGCCCTTTGATACCTCGAAGGGGATACCCGTCAAGGAGATGTTGCAGCCGATTGAAGCCCAGCACAAGTTCTTCGCCGGCAGATGCGAACCGCTTGCCCATGGTCGTCACTTGGGCCGGCACATTGTGTGAACGGCCAACAATTGCGAGATCGGCGTAGCGCTCAGCGAGTTGTCCAACTTGGTGTAGAACCGCAACAAGCTTGTTTCGTGTCAGCTCGAGCGACCGTCGAACTTGCAACTGTTCGACATTTTCGGTGAGATCGCGCGAGGTCATGCCCTTGTGAATTTGTTCATGGCCGGCAAGAGCGCAAAATTCTTCGATTCGGGCTTTGACATCATGACGAAGCTCGCGATCGCGCGCATCGATCGACGCAAGATCGACCTGCTCTATCGCGTTGCGATAGTCGGCTACGACGTTCGATTCGACACTCAAACCCAAGTCACTCTGGGCCTCAAGAACGGCTACCCATAGCTCACGTTCAAGGACGACCTTGCCTCGACGCGACCAGATGCCGACCATTTCGTCGGTGGCGTAGCGTTGTGCGAGGACGTTCTCAACGACTTCGCGTGCCATGTCAGGCTGCTGACGAGAGGTGAATAATTTGTCGTCGACCGGGACCAACGCCAACGAGAGAGATCGGTACGCCAATCGCTCGTTCGAGCCCTTCGAGGTAGGCCAACGCCGCGGCCGGCAGCGACTCGCGGCTGTTGCACTCGGTCAGGTCAGTCTTCCACCCGGCGTACTCTTCATAAATTGGCTTGGCTCGATGAAAATCGCTTTGGTGATAAGGAAGCTTGTCTACACGGTCGCCATCGACGTCATAGCCAACGCAGACCTTGACCGAGTCAAGGGCATCGAGAACATCGAGCTTGGTAAGGGCAATTTCAGATAGCGAATTAACTCGAACCGCATGGCGAAGCATGACTGCATCGACCCATCCCGTACGCCGACGACGGCCGGTGTTGGTCCCAAACTCATGACCAGTGTTGACCAGGTGGTCGCCAACCTCATCGAACAGTTCGGTTGGGTACGGGCCGGCACCGACACGCGTCGTGTAGGCCTTAGCTACGCCGATCACGCGATCGATGTGTCGTGGTCCCACCCCAGCACCTGTACATGCTCCACCAGCGGTTGGATTCGACGACGTGACAAATGGATAGGTGCCATGATCGAGGTCAAGGAAGGTGGCCTGAGCGCCCTCAAACAACACATTGCCGCCCGATTCGAGCGCTTCATGGACAAGATCGACCGTGTCGGCAACATGGGGCTCAACACGCGGTGCGTACTCGCCGATGTAGGTGGCTACGAGGTCGTCGATTTCATAGCCGAGTTTGTTGTAGACCTTGGCAAAGAGCGGGTTCTTTTCATGCAATACGACTTCGAGCTTGGCCCGAAAGATCGATTCATCGAACAAGTCCTGCACCCGCAGACCCACCCGTGCCGCCTTGTCCGCGTAGGCAGGTCCAATGCCTCGTTTGGTCGTGCCGAGTTTGTTCTTGCCAAGGTGTCGTTCAAAGACAACGTCGAGCATTTGGTGATACGGCAGAATCAAGTGCGCATTGGCAGAAACCCGAAGATTTGAGCAGTCGACACCACGGCTCGTCAACATGTCGACTTCGGCGAGAAGCACCTTGGGGTCGACCACGACACCATTACCGATGATCGGCGTGATATGTGGATACAACACACCGCTTGGGATCAGTTGTAACTTGAACGATTCGCCCTTGACCACAAGGGTGTGTCCTGCGTTGTGGCCACCCTGATAGCGCACGACACATTGCATGTCTTGAGCTAGCAGGTCTGTGACCTTGCCTTTGCCCTCATCACCCCATTGGGTTCCAACGACGACGGTGCCCGGCACGGCCGGCCCTCTTTCAGTTGCTGCCGTTACCTCACAACCTTAGCCGCAACGCCCACGCGGATTACGGCGAGTTGGGCAAGGAATGACCAATTTTCTGCTGCGACCCGCGGCATCAATCGTAAAACGACCAGAGGACCCGGAACATAGGCCCGGATCCTCTGGTCAATTGATTCGTCAGCGGCTCAACTCCGCCACATTTCAGCTTTCGTCGGCGCGCTCACGACGAACGCCGATGAGTAGCAGACCGCCAGCGCCCATCAGCGCTACGGCGACGGTTGCGAGTGTGGTTGCACTTGAACCGGTGACCGCAAGCGGCGGGTTCTGAACGAGTGGAGCAGTAACCACTGGTGCCGGGGTGTACGGCCCGGTGTATGGCGTCAACGGAGCGGTGTAGACCGTGCTGTTGATCCGGATACCAGCGTCGATATTGGTGATGTTGTCACCAGCGCCCACGACGATTTCGCCGGTCACACCAGTAGCAATGTTTGGATCGCTGTCAATGGTCGAATCGCTACCAACGCCTTGGGTCGTAAATGACTGGCCGGAACCGAGTACAAACTTGACCGTATAGGTACCCGGAGCGAGGTTGCTAACCAGCCAGGCACCGTTGGCGTCAGTTACGTCACTACCAACAACGTTGCCGGAAGCATCGATCACCTGAACCGTCATTCCCGAGACGCCAGCTTCGCCGGCATCTTGGATTCCGTCATTGTCGGAGTCGACAAACACCGTGTCACCAATGCTGCCGGTACCCGGCGATGGGATCGTGACGGGAGTCGGATCGTTTTCGCCGTCTTCATTGGCGACGCCGTCGCCATCGGTATCAGGTGCGGTGCCGTCGTCGGCGATGTCCGACGTTGACTCGCCACTAGGACCGTCGGCAGTCACTGTTGCGACGTTGTTGTAGGTCTTGCCTGCAACAAGTCCGCTACTGATTACGACATCCCAGACAGCGGTGCAGGTTGCGTCGACTGCAAGCGTCGCGGTGCCAGTTGCTGCCGTTGTCGAGCAGTCGCCCGAGGCATTCGGCGTTGGACCACTGATCACCGTTGCGTCAGGCGAGAACACAGCTGCGAAATCATCGGCCAACTGAATGTTGGTCAACGGCACGGGGCCGAGGTTTTCGATCACAAAGCTGAACTGCATTTCCCAGTTGCCATCAGCATTTTCGGTCGGTCCGCCAGTGAGGTTCTTTGCCAGGCCAATTACTGGACCAGATACAACACCAGCATCAACAGAGCGATCATTCTCGCCGTTGGCGAGTGTGATCACGCCAGTCTGGCCTGTTGCGGGGTCAAAGTCGCTGTCGAGTGTGTCGTCACCAGCGTTGAGTGTGGTGAGGGCACCAGCACCGTTTGTGTCGATGACGGCGATGTAGTCGCCTGGCGTGAGCCCGGTGAACAGGTACAGGCCGTCAGCGTCGGTTGTCTCGGTTCCGACGGCATTGCCGAGGCTGCCATCCGCGTTTGCGAAATACAGCGTCACTGTTGCGCCTTCGACAAACGCTTCACCGGTGTCGTACAGGCCGTTGCCATTGGCGTCGTACCAGACGAAATCACCGAGTGAGGCCAACTGGATCAAGCCAGCATCAATCGTTGGATCGTTGTCGCCGCCGACAAGAGTAAACGTGTCGGTAAGTCCCAGATTCGATGGATTGCTGTCATTGCCCGGGTCTGTTCCGTCGCCTTGTGTTGTAAACACCGCTCCGGTCGGAAGCACAAACACGATTGAGTAATCACCAGGGTCAAGATCGGTAAAGGCGTAGTTGCCATTGGCGTCGGTCACCACACTGGCGCTTGGGTCTGTTGCGCCGTCGGGATAGAGCAGCACTGTTACGCCTGGAACACCCGGCTCATTTGGATCTTGTAAACCGTTGCCGTTCAGGTCGTACCAGACGGTGTCACCGACACTCGCCTTGTCAGGATCATTGATCACGACCGGCGTCGGGTCGTTCTCGCCCTCTTGGGTCGGGTCGCCGTCGCCACTGCTGTCAGGCTCGGTGCCATCGTCGGCGATATCGGTCGTCTCGGTGTCATCGGGACCGTCGCCAGTCGCGACTGCGACGTTGTTGTAGATCGTACCGGGAACGAGGCCTGAGCTGATAACAACATCCCACACTGCGGTACAGCTGGCGCCGACTGCGAGGGTCGCTGTGCCCGTTGCCGCCGTGGTTGAGCAGTCGCCCGCAACATCGTTAGGGGTCGGACCTTGCAGAACTGTTCCATCAGGAGCAAATACGGTTGCAAAGTCGTCGGTCAACTGAATGTTGTCCAATGGCACGGGCCCGAGGTTCTCGATGACAAAGGTGAACTGCATCGCCCAGTCGCCATCAGCGGTCTGGGTTGGTCCGCCGGTGAGGTCCTTGGCCAAGCCAATAACCGGTACGGGGATCAGCCCAAGGTCAACCGTGTCGTCGTACTGACCAGCAGTCAACGTGTATGGCCCGGTGAGTCCGGTGATCGGGTCTGCATCGCTGTCGAGGGTGTCGTCACCAATGTTTTGTTGCGTGATGCTTGTGCCATTGGGTGCGGTGAACTGAACGGTGTAGGTACCCGCTGGCAAATCGCCAACGAACCAAGAGCCGTCAGCAAGTGTTGTGTCACTGCCAATCACAGTGCCTGCAGCGTCGAGGACCTCAACAAGAACACCCTCAACTGGAGTTTCACCAGCGTCTTGAATGCCATCGCCATTGAAGTCGAACCATACGTAGTTACCAATCGATGCGAGTGCATCAGGCGGTGTGGTTCCTGCAGTATCGGTGTCAACCGGCAACGGGTTGCCATTGGCATCAACGCCGCCGAGCGGGTTGCCGTCTGCGTCGTTGCCGAACAGGTCGACCGTGTTCGTGCGGCTGTCTTCGATGACGGTGTGGGCGTAGGAGTAGGACTCTTCGGCACCAGCAGCGATGGTCCAAGGACCGGCGTCGCCTTCGGCGAATGTGTCGTCGGTCGTGACATCAGAAGCGGTGGTTGAACCGTTGTTGATCACGTTGACGCAGTAGGTGACCTGCGTGCCTGCGGCGGCCTCGATCGTGTCGAGTCCAGGGTTGCCAACCAGCGCAAGCGCTGCGTCATAGTCGGCTGGGCAAGCGGCGCCATCTGCGACCACTGTCTTGAGAATCGCCAACTCTGCCGGCGGAATGATTTGGGCGTTGTCGGTATCGGTAACGGTGGGGAGCGGTGCGCCAGATCCGTCATCGAATTCGCCGGTGACGGTTGCCACGTTGATCACCGAGTCGGCGCCGCCGTACACAGCGTTGGTTGAGACGGACTGCGTCGCATCGGTTGCACCAGCAGCAAGGGCGCCGATAACCCATGGACCACCAGCAAGCGTGTCGTCGGCAATGGTCACGTTGGTGAGATCAGCGGCACCGGTGTTTTCAACGAAGAAGCACCAGGTCACGGCATCGCCGTCGGCAATGATCTGCGTGTCGAGCCCGTCAGTGGCCAAGGCATCGGCTGCAGTTGTTGGACATGCAGCGTTGGCACCGGCAAGGACGGTCTTGATCAGGTTGATTTCTGCTTGGAGAACTTGAGCAGGGTCAGTATCAGTAAGTTCGGGGCCAGCAGGGTCAGGATTTGGCGCGGTGACTACTGCGACGTTGTCAACAACATCGCCAGCACCGAACTCAACAGGGTTGACTTCGTAGGCGATGAACTCGACGGCGTCAGCTGCGAGGTTTGCAATGGCAACGTCGCCGGCCGGGTTCTGCGAATCGCTGACCACCACGTCGGTCAGCGCGACTGGACCGTTTACGACGGTGAGACAGAACCAGACGCTTCCGCCTTCGGCCATAGCGATGGCATCTTGACCATCGTTGGCAATGGCATCAGCCGCTGTCGTTGGACAATCGGCCTGGTTGGCGACAACGGTCTTGTAGATGGCGATGCTCGGATCAACAACCACGTCAATCTGGAAAGGCGTGCGGATGATGTCGTCGACAGGATCGGTGTTGGGATCGTTGTCGGGGTCGACATCAGGACCGTCTTGGGAAATGTCAGTGACAACCTGATTAAACGGGTCGTCGGCGGTGACCGTTGCTGAGTTGTAGTAGATGACGTTGGGGTCGTTAATGACCGTGCCGTCGTAGACCACCGTCATGACGACGGTGCAGGTTGCATCGATCAAGAGATCGTCGACTAGCGCTGCGTCGGGGCCCGCATCGTCACAGGTGTTTGAATCTTCAACTGGGGCTCCCACGACGGCTTGAACGGGAACGTCTCCAGCATCTGGCGTGTCGTCATCGACATACAGATCAAATGGGTCGGTAACTACGACATTTTCGAGAGGAAGCACGCCGGTGTTTTCAACAACGAAGGTGTAGGTAACAACCCAGTTGCCGTCAGCGTCTGCGGTTGGACCACCGGTCAGTTCCTTAGCCAGCCCAATCTCAGGGAATGCGCAGTCAACCGACTCGTAGTCGCTGTCGCCTGCCAGAGCAGCAAGGTCAGCAAGATTCGTGGTCGACGCATCGGCTGGATCAATGGCCCACAGCTGGTTAGAAGTAGCGCCGTCTTCGCCGGTGGTGATGTAGACATTGGACTCACCATCGGTGCCCAAGCCTTCGACATCGACAACTGCGTCGCCGACATTGGTGATCACGCCGGTCGTGGGATCGATCGTTGCGAGCTGTGACACCTGCGTCTGGCTACCGGTGTCGGTGTAGGTGATATAGAACACACCGTCGATCCATGTGGCACCTTCAACACCCCATGCGACCGCAGGGTCAGCAGCAGGAATCAGAATTTCGGTTGGACCAGAAAGAATTGCGCCAGTCGCGGGGTCGACCTGGACCAACCAGCCGAATGGAGCAACAGTTGTACTCTCGTTTGAAGCGTCGACGACCATCCAAAGTTGATCATCAGCAGTCGTGCCATTGGCGTCGTTGACCCAGAACATCGCATCGATGTCATCACCGCCGGGTGCTTCACCATTGAAGTCTTCGCCAACCCAGTTCAGGTCGGTGACAACAAGCGCGCCAGCCGCGTCATAGGTCAGGGTGTACATCGAATTCGGTGTGGAGTTCCAGTCGTAGGCATAGATCACACCCGTCTCATTGTTGAGCGCGATGTTCTCGATCTGGCCAGTCGCCAGAATTTGGTCCTCGTCGTAGAGAGCCAAGGTGTCAAGGTCGACTGCGGTGAGGCTCTGTGCGCCAGCACCATGATCAATCGAGAAGCACAGCGTGTCGACATGTGGCGCTGGAGGAATGGCCGCGGCATCTGGTGATGAGATCACCCCCAGCGTCAATATGGCAGCAAGCATCGAAACAACGGCAAGGCCGATGGTCGCGAGTTTTGCAGTTCGTGTTACGAGGCCACCTTGTGAGGTGGCTGGAGGGTAACTCATCCCGAATTCTCCGTTTCAGTATGAACCAGTCCAACTGGTTCATAGATGGTTGTGCGAGCAGCAAAAACTACGCGCACGTGATGTGTCGACAATCGGCAACAAGACTAACCCATTGGGGGCATTACGTGCACTTTCTTCGCGAATATCGCTGCGTACCCGCTTAGCGCCAGCAAGGTTTAGTCTTGCAACACAAACTCGGTCACGGTTGCAACTGGCACTAAGGCCGTACTGATCACAGATTCATTCTGTAGCGCAAGTTCTTTTTGAAGTCGCACGACCTCAGCTTCGAGCCGCAACACCCGAACAACCCCGGCGAGGTTGAGACCGTCAGCAGTGAGCTGTTGGATGCGCCTGATCTGATCCAGATCTGCTTCGCTATAGCGACGGCTCATACCCCCGGTTCGAGCTGGGGCCAACAGACCCTTGCGTTCATAAACTCTCAGTGTTTGTGGGTGAACGCCAGTCAATTCTGCCGCAACCGAAATTATGTAGACAGCACGGTCGCGGCCATGTGCATCGATCACGATGGTGTTCCATCGAGATGTTGGCGAATCGAGGTGTCATCGAGTTGCGCCATCGAATGCAACAGCTCACGCTGTTCAGTCGTCAATTCTTCGGGGACAACAAGTTGCACCGAGACGTACAGGTCAGCAAAGTCTTCGCTCTCTGCGGCCCCTGCTCCCCTGATTCGGAGAATTCGTCCGTGCTGGGTTCCGGCTGGAATGCGAACCCGCACAGAGTCGCCGTCAAAACTGGGTACATCGACGTCGGTACCGAGCGCAGCTTCAGCGAAAGTGACGGGAAGCTCCAACAGCAGCCGGCTTCCCGATCGTGTGAAAAGAGGATTTGGCCCAACGTTCACAGTCACAAAAAGGTCGCCGGCGGGTGTGCCGGGGCCGCCTTTACCGCGAAGGCGTATTCGTTGACCATCCTCAACCCCCGCAGGAATCCGCACGGTCATCGATCGCGGGCCCTCTGTGTCGGCGACGCTTATCGATGCCTTGGTGCCTCGAATCGACTCTTCGAAGGTGATGACAAGGCGAGCCTCTTGATCTCGACCTCGCTGTTCGCGCGGTCGCGTGCGTTGCCCACCAGCTTGCTGGCCAAATAGTCCGCTTCCGCCAAGGAACGAACCGAGCAAGTCATTGATATCTGCACCACCCTGGAAACCACCGGCTCCACCGCCGCCAAACGCGCCGCCCATTGGTCCCATCTGGCGGACCTGGTCATATTGTGCGCGAGTTGCTTCGTCGCCAACGACCTCATAGGCCGCCGATACCGTCTTGAAACGCTCTTCGGCAGCGGCGTTGTCGGGATTGGTATCGGGGTGATACTTGCGGGCAAGTGCCCGATACGCCTTGGTGATTTCCTTTTGCGACGCGGAGCTAGCCACCCCAAGCGCGGCGTAGTAGTCATTGTCGAACCACTCCCGCTTGACATCGCCAGACTTCACGGCTCAGCCTCAGCCCTGAACCTTGACCATGGCCGGGCGAATCACGCGATCGTTCCACACGTATCCGGTGCGGAGCGTCTCGGCGACTGTTGGGTCACCCTCGCCTTCCTCGTGCAGTACAGCTTCGTGATGTTCAGGGTTGAAGGCTTCGCCGGTTGGATCGAAGCGCGCGAGACCCTGAGCAGAAAGTGTGTCAAACAGTGACGTTGCAATCGGCGCCACTTGGTCAAAGCCTTGAGCGAGAGCGGCATCGCAGCTGTCGAGTACCGGCAGCAGCTTCTCCACAATGTCGGACGCGGCCTGCTTGCGCATCTGCTCGGCGTTCTCCGCATTGCGGCGACGAGCGTTATCAAACTCTGCCTTGAGGCGTTGAAGTCGATCGAGATAGTCATCACGTTCGGCGATCAAGGCGACAACGGCCTCGTCGCTTATCTCTAATGACGCCGGATCACCATCGATGTCTAGGTCACCTTCGACATCTGCGTCGGGATCGACAAGGTCGCTCACCAAACCTGATTCGCTGACAGCATCGGGGGTGTGGGTTTCCGTTGCCATTGTTTCGACGTCTACAGCAATGGGATCTTGCCCTGCATTAGCTTGAACCGCAGGGTCTGTCGCAACTGGGACCGCTTCGTCTGCGGTTTCTTCGTCACCCATCACTCGTCTTCGACAATCTCGGCGTCGACAATGTCATCGTCGGCATCGGCTTCATCGCTCGACGATCCGTCGGCATTATCGCCAGCAGCTGCAGTCTCATACAAACGCTGACTGAATTGCTGGCTCGCGTTCATGAGCGCTTCGATCGAACCCTTGATCGTCTCCGTATCCTCGCCCGTCAAATCAGCCTTGAGCTTGGTCATCTTCTCTTCGACGTCAGCACGTTCGTCGTCGGTGATGCGGTCGCCGTGATCACTAAGCAGCTTTTCGGTTTGGTACACGAGCGTGTCGGCTGAGTTGCGAACCTCAGCAGCCTCACGACGGTTCTTGTCTTCGTCGGCATGTGCCTCGGCATCTTTGATCATCTGGTCGATGACGTCGTTGTCCAGTGATGACTGGCCGGTGATCGTGATCGACTGTTCTTTGCCCGTCGCACGGTCTTTGGCCGACACATGCACGATGCCATTGGCATCGATATCGAACGTCACTTCGATCTGTGGCACACCACTGGGAGCCGGCGGCAGGTCGACAAGCTGGAACTTGCCCAGAGTCTTGTTGAACTGCGCCATTTCGCGCTCGCCTTGAAGCACATGAATCTCGACCGATGGTTGGCTGTCTTCGGCGGTGGTGAACACTTCGCTGCGCTTCTTCGGAATCGTGGTGTTGCGCTCGATCAACGTCGTCATGATGCCACCTTTGGTTTCAATGCCAAGCGACAGTGGCGTGACATCGAGAAGCAGCACGTCGGTGACTTCGCCACGCAACACCCCAGCTTGAACCGCGGCGCCAATCGCAACGACTTCATCGGGGTTCACACCTTTGTTTGGATCGTTGCCGGTCAGCTCACGTACGAGATCTGACACGGCTGGCATACGAGTCGATCCGCCAACGAGAATCACATGTTCGACGTCGCCTTTGGTCAGACCGGCATCTTTGATCGCGCTCTCGAACGGACCGCGGCAGCGATCGAGCAGATCGGCAGTCATGTCTTGGAACCGAGCGCGGCTGAGTGCGTAGTCAAGGTGCAACGGACCGGAATCGGTCGCCGTGATGAACGGAAGGTTGACCTGAGTTTCTTGCTTGCTTGAGAGTTCGATCTTTGCGTTTTCGGCAGCTTCCTTCAGGCGTTGCATGGCCATGCTGTCGCCTGACAAGTCAACGCCGTGATCGTTCTTGAATGAGGTCGCGAGCCACTCGATGACCGCGTCATCCCAATCGTCGCCACCGAGCTTGGTGTCGCCGCTTGTTGACTTGACTTCAAAGACGCCGTCGCCAATTTCAAGAACAGAGACGTCAAAGGTGCCGCCCCCGAGGTCAAAGACGAGCACCGTCTGGTCGGTGTCTTTGTCGAGGCCATATGCCAACGCTGCAGCGGTTGGCTCGTTGATGATGCGCAGCACTTCAAGACCGGCGATCTGGCCGGCTTCTTTGGTTGCGGTGCGCTGAGCGTCATCAAAATACGCGGGAACGGTAATAACTGCCTGAGTTACTGGCTCGCTCAAATAGGCCTCGGCGTCGCGCTTGAGTTTCTGCAATGTGCGGGCTGAGATTTCCTGCGATGTGTAGTCCTTGCCGTCGATATCGATCTTCCAGCCCGAGCCCATGTGGCGCTTGACCGATCGAAGCGTGCGATCGGGGTTGGTGATCGCCTGGCGCTTAGCGACTTCGCCAACAAGTACTTCGCCACTCTTGGCAAAGGCCACCACCGACGGTGTTGTGCGTGCTCCTTCGGCATTCGCGATGACGACAGGGTCGCCACCTTCGAGTACCGCTACTACTGAGTTTGTTGTTCCGAGGTCAATTCCGACAGCTTTTCCCATGATTCGCAATCTCCGATTGTTTGGGGGGTGTTGTTTTGGGGTGCGGGGGAAGCCCAGACATAAGGCGTCGAGCCGGCCCGCAGGGTAAGAGGCAATGCCATGCAACCCATGGGGTCAAAGGCGCATTCCAACAAAGTTGACAATTTCGATTGAGGGGGTGCGCGAGCGTCTGGTTGCGCCTGTGGAGTTGCGAAAACCCGGCTTGTGTAGCGATGCAATGTCGGCTTCAACTGCGATCCCCTCGATTCCACGCGGTAACGTTGCCGACCGATGGGTACGCAGGTTGAAGAAGTAGCGGGCGAGACCGAGGTCAAGGCCTCAGGAATTCGTCCGAACCATCTGATCATCGCCTTTTGGGGCTTGATCGCGCTCGTAACTGCCGTGTCGGGCATCGCCGCGACCGTGTTCGAGTTCCACCATGTCGAAGACGACATCACACGCGAGGTGTTTGGCAACATCCCCGGCCCGCTCAAGGCGATGTTCTACACGCTTGTGCCGGTGCTGCTGATCTACGTCGGCTTCCAGCTTTCGTTCCGGGTCAAGAACTGGCAACGAGGTGCACCCGAGAACCGCAAGACCACCTCAAAGAACGTCAAGCAACGTCTTGGCGACATGCGCGCCGGGCTCTACATGCAGACCCTCATGCGCGATCCGGTCGCCGGCATCATGCACTCGCTGATCTACTTCGGCTTCCTCATCTTGATGGCAGTCACCACCACCCTTGAGATCGATCACCAGCTTCCCGAAGGCCTGAAGTTCCTGCACGGCGGCGTCTACAAGGGTTACTCAGCGGTTGGCGATGCAGCTGGCCTGATGTTCATCGCTGGACTCGTGATGGCCGGCGCCCGACGCTACGGCCCCCGGTCAATGCGACCGTTTCGTATCCGCGTTAAAAACAAGCCGGAACACGCGATCATTCTCGGCACGCTCCTTGCGATCGGTATCACTGGTTTCGGCGCCGAGGCGTTTCGTATCGCCGAGACCGGAAGCCCGTCGTTTGAGAAGTGGTCGTTTATTGGTTGGCCACTCGCTCAAGCCGTCAAGGGAATGGACAGCTTGTCGGGCTGGCATCAAGCTTGGTGGATCGCCCACGTTGTGTCGTTTGCGCTGTTCCTGTTGATCTTGCCGACCACGATGTTGCGCCACATGGTTACCTCGCCAGCGAACATGTATCTCAAGGACCGAGACCGGCCAAAGGGTGCCATGAAGCCCATGGCCAACCTGATGGAAACCGAACTCGAATCGTTTGGTGTTGCAACCATCGAGGACTTCACTTGGAAACAACTCATGGACACCGACTCGTGCACCATGTGCGGGCGTTGCACCGAGGTCTGCCCGGCCAATGCCACCGGCAAGTCGCTCGATCCTCGAGAGATTGTGCTCAAGACCGGCGAGGTTATGGCCCGCTCCGGATCACCGGTGGTGACACCGCCGATCGGTGTCGACAAAGAAATCGCTGTCGCCAACGAGCCCGGCAACATTTTGGTCGCCCCTAACTCGGTATTCGATCGCATCACGAGCGACGAAATCTGGGCTTGCACCACGTGCAAGGCCTGTGACGAGAACTGCCCCGTAAACATCGAGATCCTCGACAAGATCCTCGACATGCGCCGGTACCTGTCACTCATGGAGAGCGACTTCCCGAGCGAACTCGGCAACGCCTATCGCGCCATGGAGAACCAGGGCAACCCGTGGGGCATGGGTCAAGCCGAACGCGCCGACTGGGCCGAAGAATTCGAAGGCCTCGAAGTGCTCGAGGGCGGCGACCCTATGCAGGCCGAGTTCCTCTACTGGGTCGGCTGTGCCGGAAGCTTCGACGACAAGAACAAAAAGGTCTCGCAAGCCTTTTCAAAGCTAATGAACCGTGCGGGCATGAGCTTCGCCATCCTCGGCCCATCTGAGATGTGCACCGGCGACCCTGCTCGACGCAGCGGCAACGAATACATCTTCCAAATGCTCGCTACCCAAAACATTGAGACGCTGAACTCGATGGGTGTCAAAAAGATCGTCACTCAGTGTCCGCACTGCTTCAACACACTCGCCAACGAATACCCACAACTCGGCGGCAACTACGAGGTCGTGCACCACAGCCAGCTCCTCGAAATTCTGATCGAAGACGGCCGCCTCGACGTAAGCGGAGCCGAACTCGAAGAACGACTCGTGTACCACGACTCGTGCTATCTCGGACGCCACAACGACGTCTATCTCGCCCCCCGCAATGTCGTTGGTTCCATTGGCGGCATCGAAGTCGTCGAAGCCAGCCGCAGTGGCACCAAAGGAATGTGCTGCGGCGCCGGTGGCGGTCGTATGTGGATGGAAGAACACGTTGGCAAACAGATCAACGTCGAACGCTCCCAAGAGCTTCTCGCAACTGGGGCAACTCGTATCGCGACCGCTTGCCCGTTCTGCTACGTCATGATCGATGACGGCGTCAAGGGTGAGGGCGTCGAAGACGACCAGGTCAAAGTCGCCGACATTGCCATGCACCTGCTCGAAGCCATCGAACAGGGCGAGTCCAACGGCGGCGGCGCAGGTCGTACCGCTGATCTCATGATGCCGACCGATGCTCGAATCACCGCCGACGTCATCGAAAAACCCTTGGGCTTCGGCATGCATGGCGACCTTGATGGCAACGGAATTCGTGACGATGCAGATGACGGCACCGCCCCCGAACCAGGTAGCGACGCCTAATCATTAGGCGAACGCTAAGCCGGCGATAAGGTCGCCAGCACACGAACCAAGGGACGATCATGGGCAAGTATTGGCTGTTGGACCGACACGGCGCCGATGGGCCTTCGGTGCTCGTCGAGACCGATGGATCGATGAGGGTGCGCAAGATTCTGCGATTCGGACCCGGAATCACCGAACTCGAAGATCAGCAAACCATCGTCGATGATGTGATGGGACGCGCGGCTCCGACCATGAAGCCCATGCTGGCTTCGAACAAGGTGGCCGAAAAGGGAATCGAGCTACATGCCGACCTGCAACATGATGGCGACCGCGGAACGAACGCCGTCAATCGCCATGGTGACGCAAGCCAATCCGAGGCCGGTGCGCGAGTGGCTGGCGGATCCAAGCGCACGGGTGGGCGCGGACGCGGCTAGTCGAATTGCACCGCTCGGGGCGGTCAGCTCGCCGACGGATCTTCATCGCTTGGCGACGTCGTCACATCAACCGCAAAATCACCAGTGTCGTCATTGGTGCCCAGATCCGGGGACATCGCGGCGGCACCCGAGCTACGTACCGCATCTTTCATCAGCTGTTGTGGTGACTTGCGCAATGCGTTGTTCGCTTTGCGCAACGAGTTGCTCGCTCCTTCGATACCCGTGGACTCGATCACACTTTGTTTCGCGGTATTGAGTTGCGCCTGTGTCTTGTCGAGTTCGACTTTGGCTCGCCCGAGATTGCGTGCTGCTTTGGGTAACCAGCCCGCACCAAAAACAAGTACCAACAACGCTACGACGATCAACACTTCTGCACTGCCCAGGTTCATTGTCGGCAAGTGTAGGTGCGCAGCCGTTTCTGTGTTGCTAACGACCAGCGTTCAGAAGTTCTCGAAGTATCGGCTAGCAACCGGACCGGTCTGATCTTGATACTTCGATCCGACTGCCTTTGATCCGTACGGCTGATCAGCTGGTGTCGTCATCTGCATGAAACTGATCTGGCCGATCTTCATGTCGGGATACAACGTGATTGGCAAGCTGGCAACGTTCGACAGTTCGAGGGTCAATTGGCCATTCCAGCCAGCATCGACAAACCCCGCCGTGGAATGAATAAGTAGACCCAGCCGACCGAGGCTGCTCTTGCCCTCGATACGTGCCACGAGATCGTCGGGCACCTTCACCCGTTCCAGGGTCGAGCCGAGTACGAACTCGCCCGGATGCAACACGAACGCGGCATCTGGTTCGATCTCGACAAGCTCGGTCAGGTCCGACAGGTCTTGCTTGACATCGATGATCGCCCGCTTGTGATTGCGGAAGACCCGGAACTGCGAAGCCAAACGCAGATCAATTGATGAAGGCTGAACAGCATTGCCGCCAATTGGCTCGACCTCGATTCGACCTTCGGCTAGTGCTTGGCGCAAGCTGCGATCGCTGAGCATCATCGTGAGACCTCTTCTTCTATCTGGATACTGTCCACCGAACTGCGGTCGAGTGGGCGAACGTCGGGTTCGATCGGCGTATTGATCATTGGCCGGGACACGCCTGTATCAACCGGCAGTGAAAGTTGGCGACCCTCGTTTTCCCACTTGGCCTCGTGCCAGTGGAAGCGGCACCGCAGTTCGTAAGTCACTTCAGCATCGCTGCGGTCATTGGTGTCGCCTACCACTTGTAATGCACCGGTATAGACCTGGCGGCCATCGACCAGGCGTGCATTGTGCGTCGCCCGCTGACCACAGAAACACCGAGCTTCGACCTGAAGCTCGCTTCGCTCATCGGCGAGTTCAAGCAATCGTTGGCTTCCGGCAAAGAGCTCACCTTGAAAACTCGTGAGCAATCCAAAGGCGAACACATCGACACCGAGAACGTCGACAACGAGGGCCAGCTGTTCAATCTGGTCTGGCGAATAGAACTGGGCTTCGTCGCACACAATGGCGTCGAGACGGTGCCGGGTTTTTTGCTCGCCAGCCATCACGAACAGATCGGTGTCGCGCGAAATCACCTCAGCTTCGGCGGATACACCAAGACGGCTCGACACGCGACCTGCCTGACGATCAAGCTGCGTTGTCAACAGCACCTGCAGGCCGCGACTTGTCAAGTTGTGTCGAATCTGAAGGGCATGAGTGCTCTTGCCCGAACCCATCGTGCCAAAGAAGTACTTCAACCGAGCTTGACCTCGAGTCACCTGTTCGCCATTCATGGTCGACTCCTGAGATACAGACAGACAAGCACGGGCAACCGGGGCCCCAACACCCCGCCACCCTATGCGGTTACGATCAACCGCGGTGCACATCAATACCGTGGCATTAACCGGAGCCACTGGCTACATCGCAAGCCACGTGGCCGTCGCTCTGGCAGCGCAGGGACATCGCCTTGTCGGCATCGACAACCTGTCAAACAGCTCTCAAATCGTGGTCGATCGTGTCGCAGAGTTGATCGATGGACCCATGCCGTTCGTCAAGCTCGACGTGCGAGACACGGTCGGACTCACTGAAGTTCTCGCCGAACACGAAGTCGACGCAGTGATTCACCTTGCGGGGCTCAAAGCCGTGGGGGAATCGGTCACTGATTCGTTGCGATATCACGACAACAATGTCGGGGGCACAATCAGTCTCTTGCGGGCCATGCAAAGCGCCAGCGTGCCGGCTCTTGTGTTTTCATCATCGGCAACGGTGTACAGGCCGGACCAACCAAGCCCGCTCACCGAATCATCACGGATCGGCCCTGGAAATCCCTATGGACGCACCAAGTCGATCGCCGAACAGATCATCGATGACGTTGCCGCTAGTTCATCACTGCGCGCTGTGCATTTGCGCTACTTCAATCCTGTTGGTGCTCACGAGTCTGGCCGCATCGGCGAAGATCCCATTGGTCCGCCGAACAACCTCATGCCATTCACCATGCAGGTCGCCGCTGGCCAACGCGAGATGCTCCAGATCTTCGGAGACGACTACAACACCCCTGATGGCACCTGCATTCGCGACTACATACACGTGTCTGACCTTGCCGATGGACACGTTGCAGCCCTAGGAGCATTTGGCTCGATTGAAACCAGTGAGGCCATCAATCTCGGCACGGGGCGGGGCTCGTCGGTGCTCGATGTACTGCGCTCCGCAGAAAAAGCGGCTGATAGACCCATCCCCCATCAGATTGTCGGCCGCCGAGATGGTGACTCAGCTGTCTCGTTTGCCGATCCATCACATGCACTTGAACGACTCGGGTGGCAAGCCACTCGATCACTCGATGACGCCTGCCAGGACCACTGGCGATGGCAGCATCAGAACCCAACCGGGTACCGCACCAGCCCATAGGGCAGACTCTGTCTGCTACGCGAGCCTCGAACCCTCGACCTTCTACCATCTAGGAGAACCCCATGTCAGTCCGCATCGTTACCGACAGCGGTTGCGACCTGTCCCCCGACGTCACCGAAGCCTTGGGCATCGCCGTTGTTCCTCTGAGTATTCGCTTCGGTAGTCGCGAGTTCACAGACCGAGTCGAACTCACCCCCAACCAGTTCTATGCCGAGATGGAAGCAGATGACACGCTTCCCGAAACTGCCGCCCCATCACCAGGCGCGTTTGCATCGGCCTACCAGCAGTTGATTGACGACGGAGCGACAGACATTGTTTGCATCAACTTGTCCGAAGCCCTCTCGGCAACCGCCCAAGCCGCTCGCACCGCAGCAAGCACTGTTTCCGGTGCAGGCATCGAGATAGTTGACTCGCGATCGGTCACCATTGGTCAAGGCACGCTCGTGCTTCGGGCAGCCGAAGCAGCACGCGACGGTGCGACCGCTGCTGAAGTCATTGCTTCAACCAACGCGTTGTCAGATCGCATGCACGTGTACGGCGTGCTCAACACGCTCGAGAATCTCAAAAAGGGCGGTCGCATCGGCAACGCCCAAGCCATGCTCGGAACAATGTTGTCAATCAAGCCTTGTCTTGATCTCAGCTCTGGTGCTGTCGAAGAAGCCGGGCGTCAACGCACTCGCAAAAAGGCGCTGGCGTGGCTGACAAGTGTGCTTCCTGACAACGCCGAAAACATCACCGTCGGGCACGGGCTTGCCGACGATGTCGACGCGTTTGTAAGTCAAATGGGCGTGACCCCAGATCGCATCAGCGTGATTGGTCCCGTCGTCGGTACCCATGGGGGCCCGGGGGTAATCGGCATGTCATTCACCGTCTGACCTCACCCGTTGCAAAAGACGCCGACCATGTAGGCCGTCTGCGATCCACACCAACTACGCTCCGCGACGATGGTGATCGACGACGATCAGCGCCTGGTCCAGGCCGCACAAGCAGGAGACCGGTCGTCACTCGACGCGCTCCTGCGGCGTCACTACGACCGTATTTCGTCGATCTGTCGCCGCATCGCCGGTAATGCTGCTGACGGCGACGACGCAACCCAAGAGGCCCTTCTCGCCATAGTTCGCGGCCTGGACAACTTCGACGGCCGCTCCAAATTCTCGACCTGGAGTTATCGAGTGGCTACCAATGCCTGCCTCGATGAGCTGCGGCGCCGCAAGCGTCGCCCAATTCCAGCCTCGAATGATGATCAAGCGGGCTGGTTGGCTCACAATGAAGCTGACGACATGCCTTCGTTCGATGAACGTCTGGCCCAACGCGACGCTCTACAACGCGCTCTCGATCAACTTCCAATCGAATTTCGAGCTCCGGTCTTGCTACGCGACCAAGCAGGTCTTGACTACGCAGAGATTGCGCAAACACTCGACATTCCACCGGGAACCGTGCGATCGCGGATCGCTCGTGGCCGGTCCAAACTTGCCGAACTAGTCATCGCCGGGAACCAACACATGATCGACGAACGTCAGAACCCATTGCCATGAATGCACCTGACCCTTTCCTCGACGAGCTTGTCTCCGCGTATGTCGATGGTCAGGCCGCGCCCGATGAGATCGCACGAGTCGAAGCCGACCCCGCACTCATCGAACGAGCTCGTCAATTCGCCGCATTGGCGACCGCCCAGAACATGGCTGTGCCGGTCAACAACGACACACGACAACGACACCTCGACACTGCACTCGCTGCCTTTGATGAACTGTCGGTCACCACGACACACAACGAGTCAACAAGCGCTTCGTCACCGACCGCTGCAGCGACAGCGACTGGCGCCGTGGCCGACCTGAGCCAGCGACGTATGCAGAAACTGTCACGACGCAACCAGGTCCTAGGCGTGGCTGCCGCCGTGGCTCTCGTGGTAATGGGCATCGCCGGTTTCATGCGTTTGTCCAACAACACTCCGTCGCGGGCCGAGTTTGCCGACCGCCCTGCGTTGTCGACCTCTGCAAACGACGATGCGATGTCCGACACCGTGTCCGATTCCAGTACTGACGCTGACGCGTTAGACGTTGGCCGAGATCCAGCTGCAGCGAGTGATGGGGTCGCGGCTCCTTTTACTGTCGACGAAGAAATGGCCGACGACGAAATGGCCGAAGAAGAGATGGCTGACGACGCAGAAATGGCCGAAGAAGAGATGGCTGACGACGCAGAAATGGCCGAGGAGGCGCCGTTCTCCGCCGACGACGATTCCCTGGCCGCGGCCGCGGAAATCGAACCCTCTACCCCGCCAGCGGCAGCGCCAGCCGCCAGCCTCGATGCGGAATCTGACTTGGCTGATGCGAGCGGCGGTAGTGCCGGCGCTGCCGCCGCCCAAACCTCTGAATTGGATCTGTTCGCTTCAGCGGACACCGTGTGCCCAAGTGTGGTAACCCGCAACGAATCAAGCGATCTCGCCCGGGTCACCGCAACACTCGATTGTTTCTTTGTCGAAGTCGAAGCCGGCCGGCCAATCACGATCGACTTCAATATTGCCACCACCGAAGGCGACCCAGTGTTCTATCGCTATGCCTTTGACGGAGAACGGTTTCTCGTCATCACCGACAGCCGCGCCGATGCTTTTGGACAGCCATCGGTGCAGGCCCAAACATGTGAGACGATCGCCCGCGGCGACCGGCTACCCCAATTCACCAACTGCCAGCCGGAACTGCACCCCGGCTTCCCCGAGGCCGTTCGCGGATAAGAACCACAAACCGTAGACAACGCCTACCGAGTGTCTCAGGCGATGACCGGTTTCTGACCCGCTAGGCTCGCCCGCCATGGGTGAGTCTGCAATGTCCGGCACCTCCGGGGGCGCAAACGAAGCAATGGCTGTGCCTGGGTTGCCGGCTGACTGGCACCTGATGGCTACCGAGAAAATCGTCACTGGCGTTGACCAGGTCAAAGTCAAAACGGCCGGGCCCGCTATTGGTATTGCCCGTACCGCAGTCTTTGGAATGCTCGCCGCTCTGCTTGCAGTTATTGCCGTGCCGCTGTTTCTGATTGGACTGGTTCGTCTACTGAACACGATCATTCCATCGGGTGTATGGCTCGTGTATTTGATTCTCGGCGGATTGTTTCTTGCCCTTGGCGGGTTTCTCTGGTCACGCCGACCTCGTCGCGCCGCATCCTGATTCGCCGACACGTGTCGGCCCCTCACCTCGAAAGCCAAGACCTTGACTGAACTAAACTCGCCCACGCAGCCTGAACATCACGAAGTGATTATCGTGGGGTCCGGGCCCGCGGGTCTGACCGCGGCGATCTACACCGCTCGTGCTCGACTCGCGCCACTGGTGATCGAAGGCGAACCGTCATCTACCAGCGATCAGCCCGGTGGTCAGCTCATGTTGACCACTGACGTCGAGAACTACCCAGGCTTTCCCGATGGCGTCATGGGTCCGGAGCTCATGGACAATTTCCGCGCCCAGGCCCAACGATTTGGGGCTACTACTCTCACGCGCAAGGTCGCCAAAGTCGATTTGTCTGCAACACCTCGGCAAATCTGGATTGATGACGCAACCAAGCCTGAGCCGGATTTCACCGCCACCGCGGTCATCATTGCCACGGGCGCCCAGTCACTCATGCTTGGCCTTCCAAACGAAACCGAGCTCATCGGTCACGGTCTGTCCACGTGTGCGACGTGTGACGGTTTCTTCTTCCGCGATCAGGAGATCGGTGTCGTCGGCGGCGGCGATTCGGCCCTTGAGGAAGCAATCTTTCTCACTCGATTCGCCAGCAAAGTCAACGTTCTCGTGCGTCGTGATGAATTGCGTGCCTCAAAAATCATGCAAGACCGTGCGCGAGCCAATGACAAAATCCACTTCGTGTGGAACACGGTCGTCACCGAGTATCTCGGCGACAGCAAGCTGTCGGGTGTCGCCACCAAAGACACCGTGACGAACACGGCCGGAACCATGGAACTCGCTGGCTTGTTCATCGCCATTGGCCACAAGCCGTCGACTCAGCTCTTCGTCGATCAGCTCGAAATCAAGCCCAACGGTTACCTCGTAACGCAACCAGACTCGACACGAACTGCGATTGACGGCGTGTTTGCCTGTGGTGACGTCGTCGATGACTATTACCGCCAGGCAATCACTGCCGCAGGGTCCGGTTGTATGGCCGCAATCGATGCCGAACGCTGGCTCGAAGAACACCACTCTGGCTGAACCTCTGCGGCCGCACGACGCTCGCCGCACTTGCATTTGTCGCAACGCGGAATAGGTCAACCCTGCGTGGGGTTCTTCCCGTATCACTGAACTGCACACGCCCGTTGCCTAAGCAGCTAGGTTCGCTGCAAGTCACTGCCACCACAAACCAAAATCACTGCACGACTGAGGAGTCCCCGTGTCTGACAAGATCCAGAACCTGACCGTTGAATCATTCGACGAACTCGTTGCAAGCGCCGATGGGCCAGTTCTTATTGACTTCTGGGCCGAATGGTGCGGACCGTGCAAGCAGATTGCTCCTATTCTCGACGAGATCGCCGACGAACACGGTGACAAGTTGACGATCGCCAAAGTAAACGTCGACGACGCAGGTGCCATTGCTCAGCGCTACGAAGTCATGAGCATCCCAACCTTGATCGTGTTTAACAACGGCGCCCCTGCCAAGAAAATGGTCGGCGCCTCCGGCAAGGCCAAACTTCTCGAAGACCTCAGCGAATTCCTCTAAGGCCGATCGACTTCGAACAGTTGATTTGTGTTGATACGGCCACGCAATGTCAACGTTTTCGCCTGTTATGCAGCAGGTTGACCTCGGCTTGAGATTGCCGCCGCGGGCTTATGACCTCAATGTTTCACACAGCTTTGTGCACAACCTGTGCAAATAGACTGGGAACCTAAACCTCTATTAGAGGTTGATACCCAATATTGGCTACTCTTGGTCGGTCCCGACCATCAATCCATAAATGCGTTCAAGATCATCGATGTCCGCAAACGCTATGGACAAACGTCCTTTTCCTGACGCCAACGAGATAGCTACTTTCGTATCGAATCGATCTTCGAGTAGTTCTTCGAGTTCCAAAAGGGCAGGTGGTTTCGTAGACCCCAACGAGCTCTGCGTTGATGTCGAGTCCGCCGCTGGCGGTGCATTGATCTCATCTGTGTCGGTTGCCGAGGCGCTGTCGCCCCGTACCAAGGCCTCGAGGGCTCGAACACTGAGCTGTTCAGTGACAACCCGATCGGCGAGATCACCCTGGTCCCCAGGGTTGGCAGTCACTAGCACGCGACCGTGACCAGCAGATATGCGACCCTCAATGATCAACCGCTGCAAGCGATCCGGCAGCGTGAGTAAGCGAAGCGCATTGGCTACGGCTGGCCGGCTGCGACCAACACGAGTTGCTACTTCTTCTTGTGTCAGTGAAAACTCATCAATGAGTTGCTTGAACGCCGCAGCCTCTTCAACGGCATTGAGTTCTGCTCGCTGCACGTTTTCGACAATGGCGTGAGCCAACGATGTCTCATCGTCGACCTCGCGCACGATCGCCGGAATTCGGTCCAGCCCCGCGCGAGTTGCGGCACGCCAACGGCGCTCGCCCGCAATCAACTCAAACCCTCCTTCAGCTCGCGCCCGAACCAGAATTGGTTGCAAGACGCCGAGTTCTCGCACCGATGACGTCAGGGCCACAAGATCTTCTTCGCCAAAGGTTCGCCGAGGCTGAAAAGTGTTGGGGACGATATCGCCAACCGGTATGTCGCGCAACGGACCTTCCGTTGCTTTAGCCTCGGTCGGAATCAGCGAACCAAGGCCCTTACCGAGACCGCCTTGTCGTGATTTAGCCATCAAGCACCTCCAGAGCAACCGCACGATAGGCGGCAGCGCCTCGTGACTGAGAATCAAATGTGGTGATCGGCTGCCCAAACGACGGCGCTTCTGACAACCGAACGGTTCGTGGAATCACGTTGTCGCACACCGTGGCACCAAAATGACCTCGTACTTCGTCAACCACTTGTCCGGCAAGCTTCGTACGGGGATCAAACATCACGAGCACGATATGGCTGATCTCCAACGTGGGATTAAGCGCGCTACGAACGAGCTCAACGTTACGCATCAGCTGACCAAGGCCTTCGAGTGCGTAGTACTCGCATTGAATCGGCACCAATACTTCATGGGCAGCCGTCAGGGCGTTGACTGTCAACAGGCCAAGCGATGGCGGACAGTCAATAAGCACATAATCGTAGTCGTCTATTACGGACTCAATGGCCAACCGCAGTCGATGTTCCCTGCTCATGGCGGGAACCAATTCAATCTCAGCGCCAGCCAGATCGAGGCTACTCGGTAAGACGAATAGATTCTTTACTTCGGTTGGCTCGATGCAACTATCGGCATCGACATCGTGCAACATCACGTGATACACGGAGTTAGCGAGTTCTCGAGGTTCAAGCCCGAGTCCCGTTGACGCGTTTGCCTGCGGGTCTAAATCGACCAACAAGGTGCGGTGGCCCTTTTCTGCGAGGCACGCTGCCAGATTGACTGTCGTCGTGGTTTTTCCTACCCCGCCTTTTTGATTTGCGACCGCGATGACACGAGGTAACGGTCGCGTATCTCGACCCTCAGGCTTAGCCTCAGGGTCCAACTCAGACGGTGGCGTCTCTTGAGAAGTGTCCTGAACCGGTGGAGGGCTCTCAGGTATAGCCGCTGCCACGTCGGTCGGAACTGAGTCGACCAAGCGCTCAAACGGCGTCGAGGCACTGTTTGAAGCCGAACTGACTGGATCAGTCGATATCGACGGTTGTAACGGATCACCAACACTCATGCCTAGGGAACTCTAATCGCCAAACAGCGCGGAGGATTGGATTTGTCAAATGTTTCACGTGAAACATCATCGACCTCGGCGCTCCTCGCCGCAAACGCGTGTTTCACGTGAAACATTGGTCGTAGTCCTCGTAGCGACTACTACTACGACGGCCAGTCGCGGCCTTTACGAACGGGTAGCCGTGGAATAGTCAAGCCAAGGGGTTGCTTCTTGGTCATAACCGCAAATGTGGCCCCATCAACCGATTCAGATCGCTCGAAGCTCAACCCTAGTGATTTGAGGCCGGTGGTCGGCCAGCGATCTTCGGTCGTCTCAGGGGGCTCGCTCACCATAAGTGAGCCGCCGATTCGCAACAGGCCGGATCCACACTCGGCCACCAAGCTCGGTGGGCCAAAGGATCGCGCTACCACCACGTCTGCTTGTTCTCGATCTTCGCCGTGGGCGACCACCTGGGCTTCCATCGCCAACACCGTCACGCGATCGCTGACTCCAAGCCGTAGTGACGCACGTTCTACTTCGGCAGCCCGATTCGTTCTCATCTCGATGAGAAGCCACTCGCTTACCGGATAAAGCATCGCCAACACAAGGCCTGGTAGTCCACCACCGGTTCCAAGGTCAACTGCACGAAAGCACCGATCCTCCCTGCCAAGTGCATCAAGTACCGGATCCATCACACTCTGGTACGACGCGCAGAAGGCGACCTGCTCGCGCAGGTCGCCTCCGATCATCCCCCGACGATGGGGGAGCTCAAGTGCGGCAAGTAGCCGCTCCTCGATGTCAGATTTCATTCCTCTTCGTCAGAACCTGACGCAGTAATGACGATATAGCGTCGTGGATCGCGACCTTCGGACATCGTTTCTGCCCCTGGAACAGTAGCAACGGCGTCGTGAATCAGTTTTCGATCCGCAGCTCCCATTGGTTCCATAGCGACACGTTCACCTGTTGCAACTACCTTTTCAGCGGTATCGGTAGCGAACTTACTCAATGCCTCGCGGCGGCGAGCCTTGTAATCGTCAACGTCAACTTGAATTCGGTGATAGCGGCGTCCTTCGGCTGCACGATGCATCGCTGTCCGAGACAATTCTTCAAACGCTTGCAACGTCGAGGCCTTGGCACCGACAAGACGACCAAGGTCGTTGCCGCGAACCTGTGCTTGCAACGTTGTTCCTTCTTCGACCAGCTCAACTGTTGCATCTTTGTCGAAGAAGGCAGCGACGCCCTCGACGAATGACGAGAGGGTCTCGCGTTGCTCGGCAACCGGCATCTCTTCGCGATCTTCACGATCGCGTCGACCACCACGACCACCACTGTCACGACCACCACTGCGCCCGGCAGCAGCGCCGGCGCCTGCGCCTGCTACTGCGCCGGTTCGCTCAGCAGCTTGTTGGCGTCGTTGGCTTGCACGGTTGTTGTTTTCACCACTGCCTGCGTCAGCACCTTGAGCATCGCGACGGTTGTCACCATTTGACGAACGTCCACCCTGGCCACGGCCACCTGAGTTTTTGTTCGAACCTTGATTCTTGCCACCACGGCCGCCACGGTCATTACGGTCATTGTTATTCGACGACTTGTTGCGATCGTTACCGCCACGATCATTACCACCACGATCATTACCACCGCGATTACGGTTGTTGCCGCGACTGCGGTTGCGGTCACCTCCACCGCTACGACCACCACCTGACCGGCGTTCGTCCTTTGCAGGCGGCGCCTTAGGCTTAATTCGAGCTCGTACTCGAGCTTCGGCCTTAGTGCGGCCGAAAAGACCCGTCTTGCCCTCCTCGAGTACCTGAACTTCGGCGTCAGCGTGATCCACGCCGAGCAGATCAAGAGCGCGCGCTTGCGCTTCCTCCACGGTGCGGGCAGTAGTTGTTAACCATTCCATGATTCAGCTTTCTATTTCTTGTTGCGTCGGTCGGTGCCCTTGGGCGTGACTCGACGGGAAGCCGGGCGAGCCGGCGCTTCGGGTTGTGACGGGGCCGCACGGCGTGCTCGCCCCCAGATTCCACCGCTGGTGTCAGCAGTCGATGAAGAAGATGTTGATCGAGTATTGGTTGATCCCTTAGAACTTTTGGTTCCTTTGGAGCTGCTCGAACCAGTCGAAGACGGCGCAGTTGTGCGCGGTGGACGGCTACGGCCACGAGACGATGCCCCTGTGGTCGTTGTTGGGCGACGACTGCCGTGGCGGGCGGCTGGAGCTACGCTCGCACCAGCTTTTGGCTTGGAGCCGGCGCCGAACAGGGCAGCAAAGGGCGATTCTGGCTCAGCGGAATCATCATCATCAAAGTCGTCGTCGTCGTCGAGTTCGATCGGTGTTGTCAGCGATTCATCGCTGTACACCGTGCGAGTGATGTACGCCTGCTGGATAACCCGGAGAAGCGAAGAAACAATGAAATACAGCACCAAGCCAGCAGGCATTGTCACGGCGAACACAGGCAAAAACCACGGCATAATCCGCATGATCATCTGTTGCTGTGAACTAATTTCGCCCGACGCACGACCTGCGATCTGGCGTTGTTGATACCAACCAAGTACTGCAACAACTGCAATCATGATGATGTATGGAATGGCCTTGGAGAACGACTCCTGGACAACTTCCCATGGTGTACGGCTCAAGTCGAGGCCGATCCACATCATCTCGTTGTCAGTACTCAAATCCTGATAGATGTTGCTGGTCTTACTGAGATATTCAGGATTGAAGTCACGCAAAGGCGTCTCGGCAGCAACGTAGTTTGCTTCGCTCAACTCACGAGCAACAAGAGCATCGCCGGAACTGAAACCAATTGTGGAAGAGCGTCGTGTAATGCCACGAATCACTCGAAACATCACAATAAAGACAGGTGACTGGATCAGTATTGGAAGACACCCGCTCAAGGGGCTCACGCCGTGCTCTTGATACAGCGCCATCATTTCTTGGTTCATCGCCTCCCGGTCACCGGCATGCTTACGCTGTATACGTTTGACCTGGGGCTGCAACCGGCGCATGGCCACCATGGATTTGGTGCTCTTGTAGGTCAACGGCGCAAACACGACCAGAACCAGAAAGGTCAAGGCGATAATTGCGAATCCGTACGAAGGAACCAGCGAATAAAACCAGGCCAACAAACCAGCGAGCAGGTCAAAGATCGGATCAAGCACAGGTGTGACCTCCTACATCAGAGCGGTGTAAAGCAGATAGTGGTGAATCAGCGGGCGGCACTGGGTCGTACCCGTGCCCCGCAAAAGGGTTACATCGAGCGATTCGGCGCATCGCCAGCCAACCACCCCTCGCAACACCATGCGTTTCAATAGCGTCGATTGTGTAGGCGCTGCATGTGGGCAAATAGCGGCACGCTGCAGGTTGCAACGAGCGATACTGCTGAACCGTGCGCAACAAGTGCAAAATAGGGCGTTGAATCATGCGTTTTTGCTGCCCTTTCGAGTTCTTTCGATGAGGTCCACTACTTCGTGTTGAAGTTGCTCAAACGACATCGTTGCGACGCGATCAGAGCGAACCCCAACCACCAACATGGCGTCCATCAAGTGACCAGCACGATCGAGTTCGGCAAATACCGACCGCAAGCGTCGACGGATTCGGTTTCGCATGACGGCATTACCAACTTGGCGTCCGATGGCATACCCAATAAGGGTGATCTCGGTGTGCGCCTCATGCATCGATTCGTGGGCGGCATGACGTAACCAGATGTGTTGTCCCTGGTAGCGCTTTCCCTTTCGGGATACATGCGCGAACTGCCCACGGGACCGAAGCGGACGAATCAGGCCGACAACTTCTGGCGACCCTTGCTACGTCGACCATTGACAATGCGTCGACCGGCCTTGGTCGCCATGCGCTGGCGGAAGCCATGACGCTTTGAGCGGCGGCGAACATTTGGTTGGTACGTTCTTTTCACGATTCGTCCCGATTCGTTTCGATTTCATCCAGCATGGAAGTAGCTGGATGCTGGCGGGAGGGTGGCGGCAAACGAAGAGCCTCCAAGCCAGGGTCCAACACACACGCTAGAGGTTCGCCACAGGAGCAACAACGCGGGTGCTTTGGCTTGCGCGCGACCGAGGTCTTGGTGATAGGTTCGCCATTCGCTTGTGGAGAAGGGACTCTCCACGTTGGCCAAGAGCATCTGATCATCCGGGACGAGGTCAGAACATCTGCTCCTACGCCAATTGCACACGCACGTTCGGGAGACATGTTGCCGTTAGTCAAGGACCTCTGGAGCGAGGTTGCTGACCTTCTTCGCTCACAACTCAATGACACAGTTTGGAAGACCACCTTTGCCGATGTAACCGCCACGGCGGAATTGACCGATGACAGTTCACACGCACATCTTGTTGTGCCTAGCTTTATCATCAAGGATCGAATCGAAACCCGCTACCAGTCAATGGTGAATGGGGCACTCGAAGACGTCAGTGGTTTGCCTGGCGATTTCACCGTTGACGTTCTCGTCAATGACGGCGACATAAACGAGGTCAATCAAGATGACCTTGTTGCTGCTGCACCCGCGATGAGCATGGCGTCAGCGCCGGCGGCATCGACAGAGAGCGCTTCGATCAATACTGCGGTCAATCATCGATACACCTTTGAACGATTCGTGACTGGATCATCAAACCGTTTCGCTCACGCCGCTGCTCTTGCCGTCGCCGAAACACCTGCGCGGTCGTACAACCCGTTGTTCATTCATGGTCATGCTGGCTTGGGCAAAACGCACTTGCTGCAGGCCATTGCGCACTATGTCAAAGAGAACTACCCCACCTATCGCGTGTGCTACGTCACGACAGAGACGCTGTTGAGTGAGTTCGTTGATGCCATTCGAAACAGCACAACGATCGACTTCAAGCGTCGTTATCGCGAGAACGACGTACTGCTCATTGATGACATTCAGTTCCTCGAGGGAAAAGACGCCCTGCAAGAAGAACTGTTTCATACGTTTAACAGCCTGCATCAGGCTGATCGACAGATTGTCTTCAGTTCAGATCGTCCGCCCGATGCCATACCGACCCTCGAAGATCGACTTCGTAGTCGATTCAAGATGGGTTTGTTGACAGATATTCAACCGCCAGATATCGAAACCCGCCTGGCGATCTTGCGCACGCGAACCGAAAACGAAAGCATCACGATCGGTGATGACATTCTTGAGTTCATTGCCGGCAATATCACCAACAACATTCGTGAACTCGAAGGTGCGCTCATTCGAGCAACGGCCTACGCCCAGCTCACCAATGAGCCTCTCACGCTCGAAGTCGCCAAAAAGGTGTTATCTGATCTGGTCAATGAGCCAGAGCCTCGCATCATCAGCGCCGCGCTGATTCTCGAAGCTTCTGCGCAACGATTCGAATTCAGCATCGAAGAGCTCTGCGGCACAAGTCGGCGTCGTCCGTTGGTCAACGCCCGCCAGATCGCCATGTATGTGATGCGTGAGATGACCGACATGAGCTACCCAGCAATCGCTCGTGAATTCGGTGGACGTGATCACACGACCGTCATCCACTCTGTTGAGAAGGTCAAGAACGTCATGGCCGAACGTCGCCAGGTCTATGACCAGGTGACCGAATTGATTCAGGCCATCAAGTCCGGCCGACCAGCCGCGTAGAACCCATCCATGTGTTCGCGAGTCGGCCTCCAACCAAGTTGACGGGCATACTCGCTTCCACAAGTGCCAGTGGACATGATGTGGACAACCCACCTGTGACCAGTGGACATCTTCGAGTTATTGACAGGCACCACCAGACCAACCCGTGACCTTGTGGAAGACCCTCTTGGTCATCCACAACCAACTTCGGCAGAACCCGAACGAATATCGGCGTTCTACACAAATCCACAGCACTACAACTACAACTAGGTTTTACTAAAGAAGCCTGACAGAAGAGGAAGCCATTCCTGTGAAACTTCGATGTGAGCGAGACACCCTCGTCGATGCCCTTATGACCGCTGGTCGCGCCGTGTCTGGTCGCGGCGGACAACTGCCTGTTCTCTCTGGACTTCATCTGGTCTTGACCGGTGATCAGTTAGTTGTTACCGGAAGCGATCTTGAACTCACGATTGCCCGCACGCTTCTCGTCAATGGCGAACGTGATGGCTCAGCAGTCGTACCTGCCAAATTGTTGAGTGATGTTGTTCGGTCACTTGAACCGGGCGGCATTGAACTTGACTTTGGTGAAATTGATCTCGCAATTCGCGGCGGACGATCTGAATTTTCGATTCGAACCATCCCAACCGATGAGTTCCCGAAACTCGCCGAAGCCACGGGTGCTGAAATCTCGATCGAAGCTGGTTCGTTCGTCAATGCGTTGCGCCAGGTCGTGCCTGCAGCAAGTGGAGATGACTCGCGACCAATCCTGACGGGTGTTCTTCTCACCGCGACCGATGATGGACTTCGTCTTGTTGCGACCGATTCGTATCGCCTCGCAGTTGCAGATTTGCCGGGATCATCAGTACTCGAAGCTGGTCAATCGGTTCTTGTTCCGTCTCGGGCACTTGGCGAGGTACGACGCATGGTTGGTGACGCGAACGAGATCCAGCTGCGACTTGGTGAGAGCGAAGCGGCGTTTGCTGTTGAGGGTCTTGTTGTTACTACCCGGCTCATCGACGGGGACTTTCCCAAGTATCAAGGTCTCATTCCAACCGATCAGTCAAATCAGCTTGACGTGAATCGCGAAGCCATGCTCGATGCGGTGAAACGTGTTCGACTGCTCGCTCAAGAATCGACTCCGCTGCGCCTTGTCATGAGCGATGACGGCCTTGAGATTGTTGCCATCACCCAAGATGTTGGCGAAGGACACGAAACCGTCGATGCGGGTTACACCGGAACTGAGCTCACCGTGGCGTTTAACCCCCAGTTCCTGCTTGATGGACTCGATGTGGCGCCAGGTGAGATTGTTTCGCTTCAGACGCAGGATTCACTCAAGCCTGCGGTGTTGCGATCACCAGATGACCCCAACTTCCTGTATCTGTTGATGCCGGTGCGGGTGCCCTGACACCCGGTGCGGTTGCACCGACTGTGGCTACAACAGTTCCGTAGCTACGCGTCACTCGAACTGGAACTTCCACCAGGTCTGACGTGTATTGTCGGCCAGAACGGCATCGGCAAGACAAACGTGCTCGAGGCAATGGGCTATCTCATTCGCCTGAACTCATTTCGGGGTGCAGATAACCCGACGATGGTCGCTGCAACCGCCGATTCTGCAGTTGTTCGCGGCGAAGGGGAAAGCAAGGGTCGTTCGCTCTTAATCGAAGCGGAGATTCGACGCACCGGTCGCGGACGTGTGCAGGTGAACCGTCAGAAACTGGCACGTACTGCAGATCTTGCAGCTTCGGCCCGGGTCAGCGTGTTTGCCCCTGACGACTTGGCAGTCATCAAGAGCTCGCCGGGACTACGACGTGATTTTCTTGATGCATCAGTAATTGCGTTGTGGCCGCGTCAATACGACGTGTGTCGCAACATGGCGCAGATTTTGCGACAGCGCAGCGCGTTGTTACGCCAGCGCGGTGGACGTTTCGATGCAGATGCACTGGTCATGCTCGATATCTGGGACGAACGTTTTGCCGCCGTTGGGGAAGCGGTGGGTTCAGCACGATCATCGTTTGTGCAAGATCTCGAGCCATTCGTCAACGCGGCCTACAAACAACTCTCGCGGCGCGACGATGAGGTGGTATTGGAATATCAACCTGCATGGTTCGACGAAGGTCTTGAATCAGCGTTAGCTGCCAGCCGCAAAGACGACATGCGACGCGGAACCACATTGGTTGGGCCCCATCGTGACGAGCTTGTCGTTCGTCTTAACGACATGCCATCACGCACGCATGCTTCGCAGGGTGAGCAGCGCACGTTGGCACTGTCATTGCGTTTGGGAACACACCTGTTACTCACCGATCGACATAGCGAACCGCCGTTGCTGTTGCTTGACGATGTGTTTTCAGAACTGGACCGGTCTCGAACGAGCGCACTTTTTGACGCACTACCGGCTGGCCAGGCGGTGTTGACAACTGCGGTACCGCTTCCTGAAGGTGTGGAACCGCAGATGGTCTACCGGGCTAGGCCGGGAGTACTTGAACAAGTCGACGTATCACAGGCTCGATAGACGCAGTCAGAGCTAGGTTCAGTGGGTGACAAGCAATCGCCGAGAGCGTCCGGGATGGCAACCGTTACCAACCAGGCACACCGCACCAATTCCGGTGCGCGACGCGCTTGACACCTTGGCATCAACCATGGGCCTGTCGAGCGTTGATCACATCAATCGCCTGTTCACGCAATGGTCGTCAATTGTTGGCGATCAACTTGCGTCGAAGTGTGAGCCCAAGCGACTACAAGATGGCGTTTTGACCGTGGTGGCCTTTGATCAACAATGGGCGGTCGAGTTGAAATGGATGACATCTCTGATCGTTGAACGGTGCGCGAACGTGCTTGACAATGATTCGGTTTCACAAGTGCGAATCACCCGCTGAGATCGGCTCTATTCCAACAGAAACGTGTTGTGTTGTACGAGCATGAATGACCCGAAAATGTCGCTGGCGGGTGGTAGGTTGGATCTACGGTGCTCCGCTGATTCGTCAGGGTGAGCACGCGCTAGCCGCAGTTGTGCGCTGACGGCGATTTTCACCTTCAAATCGGCTGCTCGCGGCCGTGAAAGGATCCCGTGGTCGAAGCTTCTACTGCCTCGTACGGCGCCAAGGACATCACGGTTCTCGAAGGACTCGAAGCAGTCCGTAAGAGGCCGGGTATGTACATCGGCTCGACTGGACCGGCGGGTCTGCACCATCTGGTGTACGAAGTTGTCGACAACTCTGTCGACGAGGCCATGGCAGGCCATTGCTCTCGCATTGATATTTCTCTGCTTCCTGACGGAAGCTGTGAAGTAGTCGACGACGGTCGTGGCATTCCTGTTGGTAAACACCCCAAGTTCGACGACCTGACCGCTGCTGAAGTCGTGCTGACCGTGCTTCATGCCGGCGGCAAGTTCGGTGGCGATGGTTACAAGGTTTCTGGCGGACTTCACGGTGTTGGCGTTTCGGTCGTTAACGCCTTGTCGTCTCGCATCGAAGTCGAAATTGATCGCGAAGGCAAGCGGCACGCGATGAGTTATGTCGATGGTGGCCAGCCAAAGGATCGTCTTTCGGTCGTAGGCGACGCCCCTGACGATCGCACCGGCACAACCGTGCGGTTCTGGCCCGACGACACAATCTTTGACGAGATTGAGTTTCGAGCCCAGACCCTGCTCGACCGTCTCCAGATGATGGCATTTCTCAACCGTGGGCTTGAGATTCGATTCCGTGATCACCGAGAAAACACAGAAGCCGACTACACGGTGTTCCACTACGAGGGTGGCATCAGCGACTTTGTCGAACATGTCAATGCATCGAAAGAAGCACTGTTCGAAACCGTTGGCTACTTCGAAGCAAACGAAGAAGAACAAGAAGTTGAAATCGCGTTCCAGTGGAACACCGGCTTCAACGGTGACGGCCTGCACTCATTCGCAAACGGCATCAGCACCGGCGAAGGTGGCATGCACGAAGAAGGCTTCCGTAAGTCGTTAACCAACGTGATGAACAAATATTGCTTTGAGCGCGGCCCCCTCAAAGAAGGTAAAGACGATCGGCTTCAAGGTGAAGACATTCGCGAAGGCCTGACTGCGATCATCAGCGTGCGACTGCAAGAGCCGCAGTTCGAAGGTCAAACCAAAGGCAAGCTTGGCAACGTCTCGGTTCGATCAATGGTCGAAAAGGCCACGAACGAAAAGCTTGCCGAGTGGCTCGAAGAGAACCCAACCGAAGCCAAACTCATTGCCAGCAAAGTGGTGTCAGCGCAGCGAGCGCGAATAGCCGCTCGCCAGGCGCGCGATGCAACCCGTCGCAAGTCTGCGCTCGACGGAGCGGGCCTTCCCGGCAAGTTGACCGACTGCGCGTCGACCGACCCCGAAGAGTCTGAGCTTTACATTGTCGAGGGAAACTCCGCCGGTGGCTCCGCCAAAGAAGCGCGTGATCCTCACAACATGGCGATCTTGCCGATTCGCGGCAAGATTCTCAATGTCGAGCGGGCACGCGTTGACAAGATGCTGAACAACACCGAAGTGTTGGCGCTAATTCAGGCCATCGGCGGCGGGTTTGGTGAAGAGTTCGATTCTGAAAAGTTGCGCTATCACAAGATTGTTTTGCTCTGTGACGCCGATGTCGACGGTGCACACATTCGCACCTTGTTGTTGACGTTCTTCTTCCGTCAAATGCGTGACATGGTCGATCAAGGCCACGTCTACATTGCGCAACCGCCTCTGTATTCGACTGAGGTTGGTAAGAGCAAGGTCTACCTCAAAGACGATCGCGCCAAAGAACTGTTCGAGGCTGAGAATCCCAAGCACAGCAATGATTTCGCACGACTCAAGGGTCTCGGCGAGATGGATGCCGCCGAGCTTTGGGAGACAACGATGGATCCCGAAAAACGAACCTTGTTGCAGATTTCTGTTGATCAGGCCGCCATTGCCGATGAAATTTTTTCGACCCTCATGGGCGAAAGCGTCGAGAGCCGCAAAAACTTCATTCAGTCCAACGCCAAAGACGTCCGCTTCCTTGACATTTGAGTCTTGCTGATTTTTTGTCTGATTTGCCCGCTTCCCACCGCGCCGAAGGATCTCCGTGAGCGATAACGATCTTCCACCAAACAACGATGACGACAACGGCTTTGTAAGCGTCGAACCAATTGCGATCCAAACCGAGATGGAGCAGTCATTCCTTGACTACGCCATGTCGGTCATCGTCTCGCGTGCGCTTCCTGATGTGCGCGACGGTCTCAAGCCCGTTCACCGCCGCATCATCTGGTCGATGTTCGATGGGGGCATTCGCCCTGATCGATCACACGTGAAATGCGCTCGTGTCGTTGGCGATGTCATGGGCAAGTATCACCCCCACGGCGATAGCGCGATCTACGACGCGTTGGTACGAATGGGGCAGACCTTTTCGCTGCGTTACCCACTTATTGATCCGCACGGCAACTTCGGCTCACCCAATGACGAACCCGCTGCTATGCGCTACACCGAGTGTCGGCTCTCGCAGTTGGCCATGCGTCTCGTTGATGGCATTGACGAAAACACGGTCGACTTCCTCGACAACTTTGACGGAAGCGAAGAAGAACCGCAGGTTCTGCCCGCAAGGTTCCCAAACCTGCTCGTCAACGGCAGCCAAGGTATTGCGGTTGGTATGGCGACCAATATTCCGCCGCATAATCTCGGTGAAGTTGTCGACGCCACGCTGCACGTGCTCGCCAATCCCGACGCCACCGTTGATGACCTCATGGAGTTCGTCAAGGGCCCTGACTTTCCAACCGGTGGCCTGATTCTTGGACGCAAGGGCATCGACGATGCGTACCGAACTGGTCGCGGATCGATCCGTATGCGTGCGGTGGCCGAGATCATCGAAGGTAAAGGCGGCACCCCGTGGATCGTCGTAACCGAACTGCCATACCAAACAAGCGTCGAAGTCATCGAACAAAAAGCAGCTGACCTGGTCAACAGCGGGCGGCTCGAAGGCATCCGAAAAATCCGAAACGAATCAGCCAAAGGCAAAACCCGCCTGGTGTTTGAGCTGCGGCGCGATGCTGTTCCCAAGGTCGTGCTGAACAACCTGTACAAGTTCACACCGCTTCAGACCAGCTTTGGTGTGAATATGGTCGCGCTCAACGACGGCGTGCCGCTGACGATGAACTTGCGCGACGTGTTGGTTGCGTACGTCGATCATCAGATCGAAGTCATCACCCGTCGTTCGCAGTACCGGCTTGATAAGGCAAAGGCTCGTGCCCATATCGTCGAAGGGCTTATTCGGGCCATCGATCTGATCGACGAGATCATTGCCCTCATTCGTGCCAGCGAAAATCGTGCCGAAGCCCGCGAGGGCCTTCAAGTTGCACCGTTCGACTTCAGCGAAATACAAGCGACACACATTCTCGACATGCCACTCGGGCGACTCACTCGTCTTGGTCACAGCGAACTCCAAGAAGAACTCGACAAGCTCAGCGAAACAATCACGGGGCTCGAAGCCATCCTTGGTGATGATGTCAAATTGCGGGCGGTAATTGCCGAAGAACTCACTGCGGTGCGCGACGGCTACGACAACGAACGTCGCAGCAAGCTCACCATTGACCCCGGCGAGTTCGACATCGAAGACCTCATCGATGATGAAGAGCTGATCTTCACGTTGACCGATGGCGGGTATGTCAAGACCACGCCAGCTGATGAGTTCCGCACCCAAGGTCGAGGTGGTCGCGGTGTCAAAGGCACCAAACTGAAAGAAGGCGACATCGTCGAAGCGATGCTGCACACCACCGCGCACGCCTACATCTTGTTCTTTACGAACCTGGGAAAGGTCTATCAGTTACGCGCGCACGAAATTCCAGTGCAGAGCAGAACAGCTCGAGGCACCGCCATCGTGAACATGTTGCAGCTCGAGCCCGACGAGACCGTGATGGCAGTAGTTGATACGCGCGACTACGAGACCATGCGATACCTGTTCTTTGTGACTCGCAAGGGCGTCGTCAAAAAGACTGCATTCAGCGCCTATGGCAACATTCGCCAGAACGGCCTGCGTGCGATCAAGATGCGCGAAGACGACGAACTCGTTCGCGTTGTTCCAATCAACGGCGAGCTCGACGTATGTTTGGTCACCAGCAAGGGCCAGCTCATGCGGTTCGATCCAGACGAGGTCCGCGAGATGGGCCGAGTCGCCTCGGGTGTGCGTGGCGTCAAGCTCAAAGAAGGCGACGAAGTCGTCTCGTGTGCGGTCGCTCGCCCCGAAGAACAACTGTTCGTTGTTTCAAACGACGGGTTTGGCAAACGCACCGAATTCGATGCCTTCACCTCGAAACACCGCGGCGGACAAGGTGTGCGCACCATGAAGTTGCGCACCGAAAACAGCCGAATCGTGCGTGCGCTCACGGTGTTGCCCGATGACCAGGCCATGTTGATTGCATCAAACGGCGTCATCATTCGCATTCCGGTCGATGATGTATCCGTGCAGGGAAAAGACGCCTCAGGTGTCACCATCATGTCGGTTCCCAAGGGGGATCGAGTTGCTGCGGTGACCTTGGTACGCGAACCCGAAGGCGACGACGACAATCCCGCTGACGAGACTGACGGCGCCGACGACGGTGAGCAGACACCAGTAGCGGTCGCGGCCGGTGCCGACACTGAGTCTGACGATGTTGGTGACACTGCCAGTGGCGAGCCAGCAGCAGAAGACACGTCAGACTGACTCGCACCCTTGCCGTCACACGACGCGTAGCGTCGAACACATGCTTCCTTCACACACGAGAACCTTGAAGGAAGCCCATGACAGATCCATCACGTCCACCCGCAGATCGCGGACAGGCAACCGTGCTGATTGCGTTGATTTTGGCTGCGACGCTCGTCGTGGCGGTGCTCATGACGGCCGCAGCGCGGCATGTGATTACCCGGCAGCGAGCAGCAGTTGCGGCTGACGCTTTGGCGCTGGCGTCGGTTCAGCAACTCGATCTGGCATCTGAGGTCGCCGCTGAATGGAGCGGACTCAGCTCCTCAGCGATCGTTCCAGGGCAGGCGCAGGTAGTCGTTGAAGAAACTCAGGCGCGATCATTTGCCAAAATTGTCGTTGAGCCAGTCGAGGCTGCTCCGGCGATTGTGGCGATTACAGCCCGTGCTGAACAGCTACTCGGTCGCAACGTGGATCCTGTGAAGATCGTTGGAATCCAGGCGTATTTCACGGTGGAAATGCACAAATTGTTTGCTCAGGTAGCGCCAGAGCTGGGCATGTGTAGAGCATCGGCAACGGCCGACCTAATTGTGTATGAGCTGTGCTGATACCAACATGGCGACGTCGAGTCGTAGACTCAGCAACCGTGGCAGACGACAGCGGCGCGAGTGAAGGCAATTCCGCCAAGGCCGCGGCACAGAACTACGCGACCTCGAGTGAAGGATCCGTGCCTCAGCGGGTGTATCCCCTCGACGAGCAGACCCTCGGTCGCGCCGAAAGTGTCTTCGACGCTGGAGTTGAGTTCGAAGCCCCAGCACCACCGCCCCATGATGCTCCTGGTCCAGCAGTAGCTGCTGGTCCTGGTGCTGCACCGGGTCCAAAACCGGCTGCATCGATGAGTGCTCGAGAGCGTCGCCGCCGGGTGCGACTACAAGCACGGCGCGTTCGCAGAATCATCCGCCATATCGAGCCGTGGTCCGTTCTCAAATTGAGCATCGTGTTTTTCGCGTGTCTTTGGTTGATCCTGGTCCTCGCCGGCTTGCTGCTGTGGAGTTTTGCGGAACGATCGGGAACCCTCGACAGCGTCGAAGATCTCATCGAGTCATTGTTCGCGCTCGATCCTGACGAGGAATTCTGGAGCGGAACGACGATCTTCCGGGCGTACGCGATTGGTGGTTCTGTGATGGCCATCGCTGGCGTTGCCTTCAACGTGTTGCTGTGCGTGTTGTACAACCTGCTTAGCGACTTACTGGGTGGTATTCGCATCACCGTGATCGAAGAAGAGTCAGCACGGTTCCGTCCGCCAAAGCGGCGTTCTCGCTGACAGCTAACAAAAACCAGACAGGACCAGCCGAAGCTGGTCCTGTGTGGAGTTGTGTGGGGCTAGCAGGAGTCGAACCTGCGACCTCACCCTTATCAGGGGTGCGCTCTAACCAACTGAGCTATAGCCCCTCATGGTGCGGGGCAACTGTACCGCCCTTCGGGCGAAACAGACATCGGGTTTGTGCGTAACTGCTCAAGGTGACCCTTGTTGTGTGCAACTACGATGCGTTGATGTTCACGATGATGCGTCGAGCGATATTTGGTATGGGGATTGCGGGTCTGATGGCAATCGTGTTGCGCATCTTTGGCGGCGACGGATCTGCTCCCCAAAGCGGTGGCTGGCGCGAGATTGATCCGGCAAGCTTGGGCGACTTGTCGCGCCAGCACGAGTGATTGACCAACGTTCATGATTGCGGTTGTTGGGGCGGGTCTTGTTGGCCGCCGAGCCGCGACTGAGTTGTCAGCGCGCGATCATGAGGTTGTGGTCGTTGACGAACGGCGCATGCCGCAGCGGTTGCCGGCTGGTGTGGTGAGCCGTACTTCGGTACCGCAAGGTGCGTCGGTGGTGATTTTGGCTACACCAACTTGGGCTCAGCCAGACGCCGCGGCGCAACTCATTGAAAACGGCAATGCGGTCGTCTCGACCAGCGACGCACCAGCAGATATTCGAGCCTTTGAGCGACTTGACCTTGACGCTCGTCGGGCGGAACAACCTTTGGTAGTTGGTGCAGCGCACTCACCTGGTTTGTCGTTGCTGGTGGCACGGTGGCTTGCAAATGGTTTGGATTCGGTTGATTCCATCTCGACGGCTTCTTTTGGAACCGGAGGGCCAGCTTGCGCTCGTCGCCATCATCAGGCAATCCGCGGCTTTGGACGCCACTATGACCAAGGCCAAGAAGAACTCTGTCGAGCCGGATCAGGTCGACGCCTCATTTGGTTTCCGGATCCGATTGGCGGCGTTGACTGTTACTACGGTCGACTGGCGGAACCGTTCCTTTTGCATCGCAGTTTTCCTGAGGTGCCGCGGATCAGGGCACGTATCGCCGCAACGCGGCGTGATCGGCTTACGTCGCGATTGCCAATGCTTCGACCACCACATGATGAAGGCCTGATTGGTGGATGCGTTGTAGAGGTACGAGGTAGGGGCGCAAAGGGCTACGAGCATCGCTTGCTGGCTTCGTGTGCCCCGCAGGCGAGCGTCGCTGCGCACACGGCCGCAGCAGCCGCCGAGGCAGTGCTACAGGGCCGGTTCGACGTAGGTGTGGGGACTATGGCTGATGTGGGGGACATCGAGGGGACTCTCAGCACTATCGCCCGATCGGTGCCGCTCTTTAGTTTTGACGGCAAGTCTGCTCAATCTGATTCGACTGACCTGAGCCGTCCGGCCCGAAAACCAAAACGGCAGTAAAGGGCAACAAACTGCATGAAACCATCCTTATGTTGCTGTAAAGGGGGGAGTATTTGCCTAAAGAAACACGACTGGTGGTCGATTAACCTTAAGTAGTGGCGATTCGGACCTTTCGAATCTGGGACAGCCGCCGATGAAGGGACAAGCGGGCATGAGCACCATCGATGAATCCGCAGAAGCAGAAGCAGTCGACGCTACAGACGCGGTAGACGATGTCGAAGAAACGACTCTCTCCGAAGTAGAGATCAACGAACTGATCGAAAAGAACCTGCCGCTTGTCAAGCACATTGTCTTTCAAGTTGCGGTGCACTTTCCCCGTCACGTTGAACGCGAAGAACTCGCTCGAGCTGGTGCGCTCGGACTTGTCGAAGCCGCCCGCCGGTTCAGCCCAGAGCGCGGTATCCCGTTCGCCCGATTCGCTGCCCGGCGAGTCCGCGGCGCAATGCTTGATTCAGTTCGCGCCGCTGACTGGGCGCCACGATCAGTCCGCCGTCTGTCACGCCAGTTTGATCAGATGGAACAACAGCTCGCAACCGATCTTGGTCGTATGCCGAAATCGACCGAGACTGCTGACGCACTCGGCATGGACACCAAAGAACTCTCGAAGCTGCGTTCGCAGCTTTACCGCTCAGTTGTGTTGGCTCTTGAGCACGAAGTCGACGGCGAAAACGGCGAAGAGTTGTCACTGCTCGATGTGCTTCCTGATCGCGCCAATCTTGAACCCGACGAGCAACTCGAAGGACGCGAGCTGTACGCCTATCTGCAAGATGCGATTGCACTTCTGCCAGAACGCCATCGTCTCGTGATCGTGGGTTACTTCCTTGAAGAGAAGACCTCGGTCGACCTGGCCCGCTTCCTCGGGGTTACTGAATCTCGAATCTCACAGCTGCGTTCCGATGCGCTTGAAATGCTCAAGGCCGGCATCAGTGCCCAATACGAAGACGAAGATCCAGCTGAGGCCATGGACACGGGCCGTCGCGCAGACAAGCGCCGGGCTTATGCCGAAGCGATTGGTGGGGCTACCGATTGGCGCGGTCGTCTCGAAGACGGTATTGAAGTCACACCTCGAATTCGGTCTGTGCTCTAGCCGAGACCCAATCATCGACCTCGATCCACTGGTCGAGGAACCAGATCCCGAACTCGTCAACGTCAGTTGGTATGTGTTTACGGTCAATACGCCACGCCCCGATCTGTATCGGGGCGTTAGCCGTTCCAGCCGATCGAATCTGGCGCAACGAGCCCCAACGTTCCAGGCCAGTGTTGGCACAGATCACGAGATCGGCTTCGGGGTTGCCTTGGAGCAAAGTCCAGGTTCCAGCTGGTCTCGGCGGAAGCACATGACGCAGTTGTGCGGCGCGAGCTGCGAGTTCAGGCGTGCTGGCTACTCGATTGACTGCCCGCTCAAAGCGGGCCGGATTACGAAACGTTCCCTCGGGAAAAATGACGGCCGCAGATTCTGTAGTGAGATGCGTTGCCAGATCAGCGATGTCGGCCGGTGCGGATCCGGCCTCGGGTGCTCGTGATATGAACACCGTTGGAATCCAGTGTCCAACAATGTCGATGCACGGCCCATATTGGAGACCCTTCGTCACAACGTGAAGGGGGACTAGGTGGTTGTGATGCGCGAGCAAAGCGCCAGGTATGACTGCGTCAAAAAAGCTGGTGTGTCTGGCGGCGACAACAACCGGACCGGTTGCGGCGTGTTCCGTTCCGTGCCATTCGATGGTGGTACCGACAGCCCACGCGACGCCGCGAAGCAGGGTTTGGGTGTACCACCCGAGAAGCCTGGTGAGCTTGTGCTCGTCACCAGTCGACGACCGTAACCAAACGATTGCAATGCGAATCAGTCCAACAAACTCGACCGCGGTGAGCACTGCGATCAGGCGCACAAGGCGTGTAGCCGGCAGGTGTGGCTGTCGGCGAAGTCGATCCACGACCCAACAGACACACGCGAGTAACGCCATCATGGGCAACGCAAATGTTGCGCCCAGCACGCTGCTGATCGTGACCAGTCGTCGGAACAACGGATTGTTCAAGACGAGGACTTCAGTCTGAGATCACTTCGAAGTGACTACGTCGTGCGTTGAGGTCGACGCCGGTGAGACGAAGCCGCACGTCACTGCCAACTTCTGGTTGACCCGAGATAGGACTCATGACTGCTGGTTCTCGCAGTTGCACGTTGGCGCCTCGCCTGCTGTGTGACAGCACCACGCCATCGAAAATCTCGCCAATGCGAGATCGCAGCACCATTACTTCTACGAAATCAGTGGATGCGCGGTCGAGTGAACCGTCTCGTCGTCGAGCTTCGCCCATGAGTCGGGGAAGCTCGTCAAGGGCTTCAAGCGCCCAGGTGGGTGCGTCGCGGTCGGCGCATGCTGCGAGCACGATTTCGTTCGCGAAACGATCACAAACCCGGCGTAGCGGAGCTGTGACATGCGCGTAGAGAGCGTTGATGGCGCCGTGTAGCGGTTGTTCAGGCAACGCGCCGTCGCGAAAAGCGGCGTACCCGGCGCCACGAAAGCTGCGTGCTGCTCGGGTAAGCAGGGCTGCTTCGTTTGCATTGGCTGGGTCGAGCTGTCGAACACGGTCTGAATACGACATGCCGGCTGGCCAGTCGACATCGAGGGCCCGAGCCGCCCGTCGAACCTGATCGACGGTGTGCTGATCGAGAGGAGGAAGTGTGCGCAGCAGACCATGACCGGCATCGACCATGATTTGACCTGCGGCCATTCCCGTCAACAACGAGATCTGGGCATTCCACCCTTCGATCGGCAGGCTTGTGTCGTAGTGAAGTTGATACGCACCATCGACGAGGCTGATTTCCTGGGCGGGTAGTTGCAGACTCACTGCGCCCCGCTCGCTCTCGATGGTTTGGCGAAGCAAACCAATTGTCTTGAGTAGTTGCAGTGATTCATTGGCAGTGCCGTTGTCGATTCGGTCCTGTGCGACCTGGTAGCTCAGCTTTTCTCGACTCGTGACCAACGCTCGTGTTGCATGCGCTGCGGTTTGAGTGCCGTGGTGATCGAGGTCGATGCACCACAGAACTGCTTGACGTGTCTGGCCAGGCAGCAGGCTTCCGGCACCCTCATTGATCGCTTCGGGATGCAGGGACGCACGTTGATCGGGTGAGTACAGCGTCACGCCACGGCGCCGCGCCTCGGTGTCGAGAGGACCACCTGCTGCAACCAGAGCCGCGACATCGGCGATCGCGTACCAAACTCGATAGCCGTCGGAGCGTCGTTCCGCGGCAAAGGCCTGGTCGAGATCGATGCTTCCAGGGGGGTCGATGGTGACAAGCGGCAATGAAGTCTTGTCGTCGACGACGGAGCTCGCACCGGCAGGAATCTGAGGCCCAGCAGCGGCTGCCTGTTCTGCTATTTCATGTAGATCAGGCGAAAAATCAGTGCGAACATCTAGTTCGACCCGAATGGCAGCAAAGCCTGCTTCGAGTTCTTTGGTGAACCCAACTGCGGTAAATGATCTCGAGGGCACACTTTGAACCTAGCGCTCAACGATGAGTGATTGTGTGGTCTGGCTAAACCGTGTCTACTATTTCTACTCGTGGACACGCCAAATGGTCAGATAGCGCCGGTGATGACGATGACAACACATTGGCGCGAACAGATGTCAGAGCTTCATCCCCAGCTGTTACAGGCGGTGATCGACCGAACTGTGGCTCGTTCATATGGCGCTAACTCTGTGCTTTGTCGCGAAGGCGACTATCCAGACGGCATGTACCTGCTTGACGAAGGTCGCGTGCTGGTGCAGTCGTTAACTGTCGATGGTGCAGCCGTTGGGCTCAATGTTGTTGAAGCTGGCCGCGTCGTCGGCGAACAGGCGCTGCTCGCGGACCAGGCTCGAAGTGCCACCGTCACGGCAGTTCAGCCGACGGTTCTGCGATTGCTTCGGCCCATGCAATTTCGCGAGTTGCGCGGCGAGCGCCCCGAGATTGATCGCTTTCTTGTCGACGTGCTCGATAGCCGATTGACCGAAATGTCTGCTCGTCTCGCTGAGGCAGTTCATTCGACCGCCGAAGACCGCGTGTGTCGACGAGTGCACGCACTCTCAACTGCGTTCGACGGCGTGGTTCGGTTGAGTCAGGCCACTCTTGCCTCGCTGGCGGGCACGACACGTCCAACCGTGAATCGGGTCTTGCAGGATCTGAGTCGAGATGAAGTGGTGGCACTTCGTCGGGCCCGTATTGAGGTCATCAATCCTGAGGCGCTGGCTGAGCGCATACCTGAGCTCTGATACATCACCACCGGGGTAGCTCATAGAGCTCGCACTACCGTAAGCGACATGGAGACCTTTGGACCCCTTGTCGATGCACAGTGGCTTGTTGACCATCAGCACGAGGTGCACATCTTCGACTCGCGTTCGTACATGGACGCACGCGAGGGCAAAGATGCTTGGGCCAGCGGACACATCCCTGGTGCGGTGTTTGCTGATCTTGGTTCTGATGTGTCAGCACCGCCGTGTCAACCCGGTGGGCGTCATCCATTTCCGCACGAAGGCGACTTTGCCACGGCGATGTCGCGGCTTGGGTACGACGGAAATCGTCCTGCGGTGATCTATGACGATGTCTCTGGCGGTATTGCGGCACGGTTGTGGTTCATGCTGCACATCGTCGGCTGTCAAGCCGCAGTGCTCGACGGAGGTATTCACGCATGGACCGAACCCCTCTCGACCGATACAACGCCTGTCGAGCCAGTGGTGTTTGAACCACGCCCATGGCCCGCTGGCCGTTTGATTAGCGCTGACGAGGTCGTAGCTCGACTCGAGTCAGGGGGTGTCGTGATCGACGCTCGCAACCGGTCGCGGTTCATTGGCAAAGAAAATCGCATCGATGATCGCTTCGGGCACATACCCGGCGCGATCAGTCTCCCTTGGGAAGACAACATCGATGACCTCACCGGCCGAATGCTTGATCTGCAGGGTCTTGCTGATCGCTTCGCAGCCGCAGGGGCGGTTGACGACGGTTCCGCGCGACCGGTCGTGTATTGCGGATCGGGCGTTACCGCATGCCACAACTTGTTGGCGATGGAGCTACTCGACATCTCCGCAGACCTGTACGTCGGTTCGTGGTCTGAGTGGGGAGCGGACCTCGCACGTCCTGTTGCGACTGGAGTTGAGGCGGGTTCTTAAAGGATCTGCGACAGGAACAACTTGGTGCGGTCTTCGGTCGGATTCGTGAAGAAGTGTTCTGGTGGTCCAACTTCGACGATCTCACCGCTCTCCATGAAGATGATTCGGTCTGCCACTTCGCGGGCGAAGCCCATTTCGTGGGTGACCACCATCATGGTCATACCGGAGCGGGCAAGTTCTTTCATGACATCGAGTACTTCTTTGATCATCTCGGGATCGAGAGCTGAAGTGGGCTCATCGAACAACATGATTCGTGGCTCCATCGCGAGGGCTCGCGCGATGGCGACTCGTTGCTGTTGGCCGCCAGAAAGTTGGCCGGGGAACTTGTCGGCCTGTTCGGGGATTCCCACCCGTTCAAGAAGATCGCGGCCTAGTTGCTCGGCTTCGCCGCGCGGCTTCTTACGCACCCAGATTGGAGCGAGTGTGATGTTGTCGAGCACCGTGATGTGAGGGAAAAGGTTGAACCCCTGAAACACCATGCCGACTTCGCGTCGGATCTTTTCAATATTGCGAGTGTCGTTCGTGAGTTCCACGCCGTCGACGGCGATGCGTCCACCTTGGTGCTGTTCTAGACGATTGATGCAGCGAATCCACGTGGACTTACCCGAGCCCGAAGGACCGAGTACGACGACCACTTCACGTTCCTTGATCGTGGCGGTTACGCCTTTCAGGGCCTGGAAATCGCCGTACCACTTGTCGACACCATCGCTGATGATCATGTCGGCGCGAGACGCCATCTCATCGCTGGTGAACGTGGTTGCGTCGCTAATGCTCATGGTTTCCTCGCAATGGCAGCGTCGATGCTGCGTAGGTCGGTTCGGTTGCTGCTGTGCGGATACGTGGGTAGGGGGCTCATCGCTCACCTACGCCTAGTTGTTTTTCAAGTCGCTGGCTGTATTTCGACATGCTGTACGAGACGATGAAGTACACCGCGGAGATGAACAGCAGATTCTCTTGCTTGACACCCAGAAACTCGGTCTGGGCTGGGATTACATCTCGGGCGATTCGAAGGAAATCAAAGACACCAACGATGGCGAGTAGCGATGTTTCTTTGAACGTCGCAATCACCTGGCCTACGAGCGGCGGAATAGACACTCGCAAGCCTTGCGGTAAGACGATGAACATTGTGCGTTGAACAGTTGTGAGCCCAAGAGCGTCGCTGGCTTCGTACTGACCTCGACGAATTGCTTGGAGACCACCGCGCACGTTTTCAGCGAGGTATGCGGCCGAGAAGAGCACAAACGCAACCGTCACCGCTGCAAGTCCGCTGAGTTCCATTCCTTCAGGAAGGAACAAGTTCACAAACACGCTGAAGAAGAACAGCAGTGTGATCAAAGGAACACCGCGTATGACTTCGATGTACACAGTTGACAACATGCGGAATAGGGGCAACCGTGAAGTCCGGGCTAGTGCGAGAACGACACCAAGTGGAAAAGAGAAGATCATTGTGAAGACGGCGACATAGACCGTGATCATGAACCCACCGGCGAAGTCTTCGGTCGGAACCTCGACCGACGATGGCGTATTGATGATCGTGACCAAAATGTGGAAGATCGTCATGAATCCGACCCAGCCGTAAATCAGCTTGAGGCGTTGCTTTGCATCACCAATGAAGTTTGGAGCGATAGCTGCAGCGAGTCCGAGGAACAAGAAACTTAGTCGAGCCTTTTGCAACATCGGATACCAGCCCATAAAGGCTGCCAGCCAGTTGAATAGTGCAAACAGGATCAATGCAACGGCAATGATCCGGCCTTTTTCGCCGATACCCGGCTGGGTGAGAAACCAAAGCAAGGCTCCGCCGAGCACGATGAACCCAAGTGCCATTGGTAGATGGGTCGATAGCACGTGCGACCAATCGATGACTGGACCACGCAGTACGACCCAAAAGGTGACAAACGGTGCAAGCAACCAGAGACCGTTAACCACGCCGCGGAACGTGCCCGCTCGTTCGGAACGGAGCAGGAATTGTCCAATGAGGTACGCGACGAGCAACACGACAAAGATAAGTGTCCAGGGCATCTGCGTTGACCCAGCGACCTTGTTCCCCGGGTCAAATGTGAATCCGTCGTCGGTAAATGTGTAGTTGCCCCAGTTGAACCACCAGACGCTGGAGATGAACAGACCTAGCGTGACGAGACCGAACGGGATCGCCGGGACAAAGGTTGTGCGCCGACGCAAGTCGCCGAGTGTGAACCAGATCACCGATCCAATGACGAGTAGCACAAGACCGAGGACCCACCAGGTGCCACGTTCTCCGAGCTTGTCAATGAAGCCCTCTCGAATCGGCTGTTTGTCGACATCGAGCTGAATTGAGCCGTCAGCGTTTGTCAACGCTGACGCCTCGCGGAGCAAAATGCCGACGACAATGAGGCCACCCCACGCGAAGCACCAGGTCGCAATGCGTTTCATCGACAGGCCGCGACCAACCTTCATCAACCCAAGGGACAGGCCGGCGAGCGCCGCGACTATAGCGACCGTTACCCACACACGGGTGTAGTTCTCGTCGGGATAGGCCTGAGTGAAAAGCAAGCGCAAGTTCGTGCGCACAGCATCCCAGCGCCGTTCCTCGCTGAAGACAAAATTTAGAAAACCGCGATAGGAAAACAAGGCGAGGAGACCGAACAACACGGTGAGTAAAGTGCTTCGCACGACAGCCCAAGGGCTGCCTTGGCCCATGCCGAATAGGTTCTTGCCCATCCACTCGCCGACAGGAAGACTCGGTTCGTCGGGACGAAGTGCCTTGTCGGCGTCGAGTTTGGCGAGAATGGTTGTTGTCTCAGCGTCTAGCTGACTCATACTCATGTCAGCGCTCCACGATTGCTAGGCGGACATTGAAGAAGTTCACGACCGCGCTGATCGTGAGCGAACAGGCCAGATAGAACAGCATCCAGATGGCGAAAACCTCCAAGGATTTACCTGACTGATTGAGGATCGTCTGACCGACCTGCACGAGGTCGGTGTAGGCGACTGCAATGGCCAGTGATGTGTTTTTGGTGAGGTTGAGATACTGATTTCCGAGCGGTGGAAGGCTGACTCGAAAAGCTTGCGGCAAGATGATGCGTCGCAACATGGTTGAGCGGCGTAGGCCAATGGCCTGCGCCGCTTCGGTTTGGCCTTTTGGCACGGCAAGAATACCGCCACGCACAATTTCGGCGATAAACGCTGCGGTGTACATCACGATTGCAAAGAACAGTGCCGCGACGCCCGTGTCAAGGTTGAGACCGGCTGGCCCGGGGTTGGCAAAGTTGCCTCGTTGTGCAATGTCGGGGCGATTGATGCCGAGGGGGAGCCCATCTCGACCATCACCAAACTTGTTGGCGGCAACCTCGAACAGATCACGGCTCGAATTCAGCAGCCAGCTTGAAAAGCCAGGCCAGACAATAAAGAAGAACACAGCAGCAAGTAGGGCGCCGACACCAGCAAAAATCATGCGGAACCAGTCATCGTCGGTGAGCTTGGCCAGACCAGCGGGGGTGCGACGGCTGTCGAGGAATCGACGGATCCACCACACGGCTGCGGCGATTGCGATCAAACTGAGTGCAACACGAACGGCGCTCTGAGGGATGACGTCGATGACATCGGCGATGGTCTGGAAGATCGAGCCGACCCAGCCAAAGATCGGGTGCAGAAACCAACCGACAATCGCGAAGATAGCGACGACCCCAAAGAAGCTGCCAAGCGGATAGGTCTCAGCTCCGGTTGCGTCTTGTTTAGCTTTGCGCTTCTTCATAACAAAGCGGCCGGCGATGGCACCGATTAGCAGGAATACCGCCCACTGATAGAAGCCATCGGAGATGAATGCGCGTGGAGTAGAAACCCCTTTGTTGGAGATGTGTAGCCAGCCATTGATTGGACCAACATCGGCGGTGAATTTGTTGAGACCACCGAGCACGGCAAAGAACACGATGATGTGCACGAGCAACGGGATGTTGCGCATGTACTCGATAAAGCCGCTGGCGATCTTGTTGACCATCCAGTTGTTCGAGAGTCGGGCTACGCCGACAAATATGCCGAGAATGGTGGCGGCGATAATGCCGCCGATCGACAGGCGAATGGTGTTGACCATGCCAACCCACAGAGCGCGACCGCCCGTGGCTGGATCATCGTCGATACCACCGTTGAGTTGAATTCCGGGGTCTACGTCGAGGAAGTCAAAGCCGGTCTTGATGCCCTTAGCGGTGAGGTTGTCGCCTGCCTGAGAGGCCAGGAAGAACATGGCGAACAACACCAAAATGAGCGTGGCGACTTGCACCAGCCACTTGACGACCGTGGCGTCTCGATAGAACGGAGGACGTTGTGCTGCAGCTGACGCGAGTGTCGTTTCTGCGGTGTCTGGCACCGGTATTCCCCCCAAGGAAGTCAATTCAGATGCGTCGCAAGACGGTGGCAGCAGGGTTGAGACTTGTCAAGCGACAGGCCTCAACCCTCGAGTCACCGTCCGGATCTAGCGGCTGCTAAACCCAGACTGTGTCAGATGAACTGGATCAGCGTGCTGGTGGTGGGTACATGAGGCCGCCAGCGTTCCAGAGAGCGTTGGCTGAGCCTTCACGGGCGATGCCTACAGGAGCAAGGTGACGTTCGAACATTTCGTCGTAGTTACCGAGCTGGCTGATGACCTGGTAGAAGGCATCTGAAGGCAGACCCATGAGGCTCTGCAATTCGCCTTCTCCACCGAGCAAGCGACCGATTTCAGCGGTCGGAGGATTTGCAACCATCTCGTCGACGTTTGCAGAGGTAACACCGTTTTCATCAGCGATGAGTGTGGCGTAGACAGTCCAGTTGACGACGTCAGCGAACTGCGAATCGTTCTGACCGTAGGTTGGGCCGAGGGGCTCCTTGGAGATCGGGGTAGCGGGGAAGATGACCCACTCCTGATCTGCAGGCTGCTGCTCTGCCTTACGTCCAACGAGGCCTGAACCATCGGTGGTGATGATGTCACAGCCACCGTTGATGAAGGTGTCAGTGACGATGTTGAAGTCTTCAAACGTCTGAAGGTCAACTGTTACGCCAGCGGCGGCAGCAGCGTCAGAGACGTTCTTTTCAGTCGTGGTACCAGCGTTGGTGCAGACAACTGCGCCATCGATGTCGGCAACGCCAGAAGCGGTGCTGAAGCCGTCGCCGGCACGAGCCATCATCTGCTGACCATCGAAGTAGGTGGTCGGACCAAAGTCCATACCTACGTCGGTGTCACGGCTCTGGGTCCAGGTGGTGTTGCGCATAAGAACGTCGACTTCACCGGTCTGAACAGCGGTGAAGCGCTCAGCAGCGGTGAGTGCAACGAAGTTGACAGCGTCGGCGTCGCCGAGGATCGCTGCAGCAACTGCACGGCACCAGTCAGCGTCGAAGCCGACCTGTGAGCCGTCAGGCTGGGTTACAGAGAACGCAATAGCGGCGCCGGAGACACCACAGTTGAGTTCACCGCGACCGACGATGGCAGCTACGGTGCCTTCGCCCTGGGTCAGTTCGACCTCGTCGTCAGCCATTACTTCTTCGTCAGCGGTTTCGGCTTCAGCCGAGTCATCCGACATTTCTTCTTCGTCAGACATTTCTTCGTCAGACATTTCTTCGTCAGACATTTCGGCATCAGCCGAATCGTCTGCTGTTGTCGCGCTGGTGTCGTTGCTGTCCGCGGTCGTCGTGTCGTCGTCGCCACCACAGGCGACGGCCAACATTGCGAACGCGAGTACAACAGCGAGAAGCTT
>CALKPY010000135.1 GCA_937991435.1 uncultured Acidimicrobiales bacterium | reverse complement strand
GTTGCGAGGTCGCGACCTCGCTGAACTCGACGTCGAAACGCCCGAGGGCATCACCATCAAGCCGTTGTATACCGCTGCTGATCTTGACGGTCTTGATCATCTTGGCTCCGTTCCGGGGTCGGCACCGTTCGTTCGGGGCCCGAGGGCAACGATGTACACCAACCGCCCGTGGACCATCCGACAGTACGCCGGCTTCTCAACCGCCGAAGAAAGCAACGCCTTTTACCGAGCGAATCTTGCTGCCGGGCAAATGGGACTCTCGGTCGCGTTCGATCTGGCGACCCACCGCGGCTATGACAGCGACCACCCGCGTGTCGTGGGCGACGTCGGCAAGGCGGGCGTTGCAATCGATTCAGTCGAAGACATGAAGATCTTGTTCGACGGGATTCCGCTCGACCAGATGAGTGTTTCGATGACGATGAACGGAGCGGTGCTCCCGATTCTCGCCTGCTACATCGTTGCGGCCGAAGAACAAGGGGTGTCGCAGGATCAGTTAGCGGGCACGATCCAAAACGACATCCTCAAAGAATTCATGGTGCGCAACACCTACATTTATCCGCCTGAGCCGTCGATGCGAATAGTCGCCGACATCATCGAGTACACCGCCGAGAAAATGCCGAGGTTCAACTCGGTCTCGATCTCTGGCTATCACATACAAGAAGCCGGGGCGACCGTCGATATTGAATTGGCGTTTACGTTGGCCGATGGTCTCGAGTACGTGCGCGCGGCGCTGGCGAAGGGTCTCGATGTCGATGCGTTTGCGGGGCGACTGAGCTTCTTTTTCAACATTGGCCAGGACTTCTTCATGGAGATCGCCAAGTTGCGGGCCGCCCGGTTGTTGTGGGCTGAGCTCATGGCCCAGTTCGAACCCCAAAACCCGAAGTCGTCGATGCTGCGTACGCACTGCCAGACCTCGGGCGTGTCGCTTACCGAGCAGGATCCGCACAACAACGTGGTCAGGACAGCGTTCGAAGCCATGTCAGCGGTTCTCGGCGGTACCCAAAGTTTGCATACGAATTCCTTTGATGAAGCTCTCGGGCTTCCGACTGAGTTCAGCGCTCGAATCGCTCGAAACACCCAGCTGATACTTGCCGAAGAAACCGGCGTAACTCGCACCGTCGACCCGTTGGCCGGCAGCTACTACGTCGAGAAACTCACCGCCGACCTGGCGGATCGAGCACGAGAGATTCTGGCGGAAATCGACCAATCAGGGGGTATGACCAAGGCCATTGCGCAGGGTTGGCCCAAGCTACGGATCGAGGAAGCTTCCGCACGTCGTCAGGCACGCGTCGACCGTCGCGAAGATGTTGTCGTAGGCGTCAACAAGTACGCCGTAGATGATCCCGAGTCGGTCGAGGTTCTCGACATCGACAACACCGAGGTGCGCCAGCAACAGGTTCGCAGGCTTGAAGAAACGCGGTCACAACGAGCCACAGACGAGACAGAGAGTGCCCTGGCTGCGCTGACTACGGCGGCCATCGGAAGCACGAATCTGTTGCAGGCGTGTGTGGTTGCAGCCCGGGCTAGGGCGACGGTTGGGGAAATGAGCGATGCGCTCGAAGCGGTGTTCGAGCGTCATCAAGCCGAGACGCAACTCATCAGCGGCGTGTATGGGGCGGCATATGCGGGCGACGACGACTATGCAGCGGTGATGGCCCGGGTCAAGTCAGTCGGCAAGCGGCTCGGTCACACACCACGCATGTTCGTGGCCAAAATGGGCCAAGACGGCCACGATCGAGGAGCCAAGGTCATCGCAACTGCGTTTGCCGACCTCGGATTCGATGTGTTGGTGGGTTCGCTGTTTCAAACGCCGGCCGAAGCTGTTGCTGAAGCGCTCGCCCAGCAGGTGGACGTCATCGGCGTTTCGAGTCATGCTGCTGGGCACCTCACGCTAGTACCGGAGCTGATGATCGAGCTCAACGCGGGCGGCGGCTCAGACACAGCGGTCATTTGTGGCGGAGTGATACCCCCCAAGGATTACGCCACTCTCTTTGACTTAGGCGTCGGCGCAATCTTCGGTCCGGGCACCAACATTCCCGAGGCAGCCGGAGAAGTCCTCGATTTGCTCGAAAAGGACCTCTCGTCATGACGACACGCCGTCCGTTCCGAGTGCTTGGTTTGCAACAGGTCGCAATCGGCGGGCTGAACCTTGACCTCCTCCGCGAGCTCTGGGTTGACACGCTCGGCGTGCAACGAGTCGGCGAGTACACCAGCGAAACGGAGAACGTCGCCGAAGACATCCTGCAATTGGGCGACGGCCCGCACGCTGTTGAGATCGACCTCATGACGCCGCTCGACCCCGAGGCCCGGCCGAAGGTGCATGACCCCGCGCTGAACCACATTGGATTGTGGGTCGATGACCTCGCCGCCGCAGTCACGTGGCTCGAAGACGCGGGTATGCGCTTCACCCCCGGAGGCATCAGGCCAGGCGCATCGGGCCATGACATCGTGTTCGTTCATCCCAAAGCCAACGACGAGTTCCCCGTATCGGGCCAAGGTGTCCTCATCGAACTTGTGCAGGCTCCTGTCGACGTGATTGCCGCGCTCGGCTAGCGAAGTGGCACGGCCGTGTAGGTCGCAGCGTCTGCGCCAACTACGGTCAACCCATGACAGAGAATCATGTCGACGTCGTCGTTGTGGGAGCTGGGATCTCTGGCATCGGCGCTGGCTACCACCTGCAAAAGCACAGCCCCGACCGATCATTTCTGATCCTCGAAGGTCGCGACGATCTGGGTGGCACATGGGACCTCTTCCGTTACCCAGGAGTGCGCTCGGACAGCGACATGCACACGCTGGGTTACAGCTTTAAGCCATGGACACACGCGAAGTCCATCGCCGATGGCCCGTCGATTCTGGCCTACCTGCGTGAGACGGTCGCAGAAAACGACCTCGAGCGACACATGCGGTTTCAACACCAGATTGTGAGTGCAGCGTGGTCCTCTGAGTCAGCGACCTGGACTCTCACCGCCGAAGTCGGCCCGGCCCGCAAGTCCACCACCTACACATGTTCATTCCTGTTTATGTGTTCGGGCTACTACAGCTACAAGGGGGGCTATACCCCCGATTTCGTCGGCCGAGAACGGTTCAGCGGCCAGGTCGTGCACCCGCAGGCATGGCCCGACGACCTCGACCACACCGACAAAAAGGTTGTAATCATCGGAAGCGGAGCAACCGCTGTCACCCTCGTGCCGGCAATGGCCGAGACCGCAGAGTCGGTGGTGATGCTGCAACGGTCGCCGACGTACATGGTTGCTCGACCTGACGAAGATGCCGTCGCGCAGAAACTTCGCAAGGTCCTACCCGAATGTCTGGCCTATGCCGTAACCCGTCGCAAGAATGCTTGGCAGGGCGAGTTCTTTTACAACCAAGCCCGGACCAAACCCGACAAGGTAAAAGGCCAGCTGCTCGGCATGGCACGCAAGGCCTTGGGCGACGACGAGGTCAACGCGAATTTCACCCCCACCTACAACCCTTGGGACCAGCGCCTTTGTCTGTTGCCAAACGGTGATCTGTTCGAGAGCATCAACAACGGCGCTGCTTCCGTCGTTACCTCAGATATCGAGACATTCACTGACACTGGCATCGCGTTGGCAAACGGAGACCATCTCGACGCCGACATCATTGTGACCGCAACCGGGCTACAGCTGGTGACGGTCGGAGACATGGACTTCGCCGTCGATGGCGAGCCAGTTGACTTCTCACAGACGTGGACCTATCGGGGCGTGGGCTATTCCGGCATTCCGAACATGGTGTCGTCTTTCGGATACATCAACGCGTCGTGGACCCTGCGCTCAGACTTGATTTGCGAATTCGTGTGCCGGCTACTCAATCACATGCGCGACACCAAGACCTGTGTGGTTACGCCCCTGCTTCGTCCCGAAGATGCGAATATGGCGCGGCGACCGTGGATCGAAGACTTCTCGTCGGGCTACATGGCCCGAATGATGCCGCTTCTCCCCCGCCAGGGGGATCGTGAGCCGTGGACCAACCCGCAGCGGTTTTCTCACGACAAAAAGGTATTGCGAAACGCACCACTTGAAGACGGCGCTCTCGTCTTTTCGAATCCGGCGCGAGCAGCCAGCGGCGTCGCGATCTGAGCTTGGCAGCGCCCGTCGCCGAGACGAACCACTAGCGATCCGGCTGATCGTGCTTCCGCCAGACCAGTGGGTACAGGTCGCTTTCAACACGATCGCCGGGCTTGAGACCCGCATCGGTCATGACCTGTGAATGATCGGGGTCCATTCCCTCAGGCCGGAAGCACACCCGCGCGTCGTCGCCGAGCCATTGCGTATTGAACACCGCCAGCGCCTTGTCAGGCGCGAGGTTGCCTGAGCCGCCGTGGATTGTTCGAGCATTGAAGATGGCAACATCGCCTGGCTCCATCTGCCAACTGAGAATTTCGTACCGTTCCCG
>CALKPY010000134.1 GCA_937991435.1 uncultured Acidimicrobiales bacterium | reverse complement strand
ACCCTCCGTCAACATAGAGATTCTGCCCCGTGACGTAGCTTGACGCATCGCTGGCGAAGAACAACACAGCGTTGGCGATATCAGCGGGGCTGACTGCGTTGACCCGAATCTGCGAACCCATAGGCCGACCCTAGATCGAGTCGTCATGGGTGACGAAACCGTGATCGCCCGCCTCAAAAACGACCCTGACCTCAAAACGACCCTGACCTCAAAACGAAAAAGGAGCCGCCCGCATCGTGCGAGCGACTCCGATTACCGTAGATCCGCTCAAAGCAGATCTTCGTCGATCAGGCGTAAACCTTTTCCTTGCCGAGGTCCTTGACGAGGATGTAGTAGAAGACCGGGCGCATCTTGTTACGGCGGCTCTTGCCAATCTTTGTGACAGCCTTTGCGAGGGCCTTGTCAAGTGCTGGCCCTTCTGGGCAACCAAGCTTCTTGATGAGGAAGTTCTTCTTGATGGTCTCGAGTTCGCTCTTCTGCGCAGCAGCCACCAGGGCAGCGTCACGGTTGTACAGCGATGGACCGAGCGATTTTGCAATCGCTTCAAGAAGCGGACGATCGACAGCGATCTTCTGCTCTTTCATCTGCTTGATGCACTTCTCAATGGCATCGTCAAATTTGCTCATGTCGGGTTCTCCTCTTGGTCGTCAGAATCCCGCCGAAGAGACCGTAGCCGCGTAGCTACAACCAATCGGGGCACCTGCGAAATGACGTTGCAAACACTAGGCGATCAGCCCACTGATTCGCGGACTATCGATCGGCAACGTCTTGGTGACGCGTCTAGCGGCATGGAGTTGACCCGGTTGCGTGGACACCTAATTCTGGAGCTGTTGCTCTAGTGAGAGGAGGCCCGTGTGGGTCGTCCATCGAAGTATCCGGCCGAGTTTCGGCGTGAAGCATTGGAATTGGTGCGATCGTCGCCTGATCGAACAGTTGCTGATATTGCTCGCGCGTTGGGTCTGAACGAGGGCACTCTGGGCAACTGGGTTCGCGAGGAACGTGTTCGGGCGGCCCGTGACGCTGATCCTGACGCTGTCAGCGAATCAGAACTCGAGGAGTTGAAACGGCTTCGTAAGCGCAACGCCCAGTTAGAGATCGACAATCAGATCTTGTCGAAGGCTGCTGCGTATTTCGCGAGGGAGACAAACCGGTGATCGGCTACCAGTTCGTCCAAGACCACCGAGCCGATTACACCGTTGTTGATTTGTGTCGGGTCGCTGAGGTCTCTCGATCGGGTTTCTACGCGTGGCAGAAACGGCCAGCGGCCAATGCAAGAACCCGCAGCGATGACGTGATTGTCGAGGTCATCAAAGACATATGGGGTCGGTCACGCGAAACCTATGGGCGACCCCGGATTCTTGGCCAGTTACGTCGTCGAGGGATCTGGATAGGTACGTACCGGCTTACCCGGTTGATGGCCGCCAACAACATTGTTGGTGTCACAGGCCGCAAGAAATGGCGTAAGGCGAACCCGCACAAGAAGTGGCGGGCAGGTCCGGACCTGTTAGAACGCGATTTCACAGCTGAGCGCCCCGATGAGCGGTGGGTGGCTGATATCTCCGAGTTCGGGTGCCGCGATGGAAAGCTGTACCTATCAGGAATTGTTGATCTGTGCGATCACGGGTTCGCTGGGTGGTCGATGAGCGAACGCCAGACCACAGACCTGGTCATTGCTTCGCTGGTTATGGCTCTAGCGCGCCGTAACCCTGGCCGTGATCTTGTGCACCACGCAGATCACGGCAGCCAATACACGTCGCTGGAGTTCACCAACCGGCTCTTCGATTGGGGGCTGCTCGGGTCCTATGGCAGCGTTGGCGACTGTTTCGATAACGCAGCAATGGAATCGACGTGGGCGACCATGAAACGCGAGATCGAACACATCTGGGGACCAATCGCGTCGTTCACGAGATCGCAGATGCGCACCATCATCTTCGATTACATCGAAACCTTCTACAACACCAACCGGCACCAAGCCCGACTCGGACACCGCACTCCGGCTGAGGTCTACCATGACCACCAAGCCGCCTAATCACCCATAAACCCGTGTCCACCAGACCGGGTCAACTCCAAACCGAAACGAACCGTGTGCACAAGCGGATTGGATTTGGGTTTGGTTTGGCGACACGTTTGTGGTCACGGTTGACGTCCGCCCACCAGCCATACCCGCAAGCAGGATCAACCGGAGCACGCATTGAACCGATCCATGCGAACGTCGGTAGTTCTCGGTAGGAGCGGCGCTCTAGGCGGCATCGCCTCCGGCGCGCTTGGCGACACGAAACCACATAGTGTGCTGAGGCGTCCTCCGCCGAGCAAAGTGTCGGACGCACCGGCATCTGACCGCAACGGTCGTCGGTTATGCACTTTCGGTCTTCACCACCGAGAGGTAGCGGTCTTGCCTTTCACGTCAGGCTTGGTCACTGCCACTGGATGAGGTCGCCGGGCTGGCAGTCGAGCGCCTCACACATTGCTTCGAGGGTGCTGAACCGGATTGCCTTGGCGCGTCCGTTCTTTAGCACGGCAATGTTTGCGGGCGTGATGCCAACCCTGTCCGCGAATTCGGAGACCGACATCTTGCGCTTGGCTAGCTCTACGTCGATTCGGATGACGATGGGCATCAGATAACCACGGCCAACTCAGTGCGTAGCATCGTGGCTTGGACCAGCAATCTGCGCATCACCAACATCAGCAAGGCGAAGCCTAAACCGGCGATGGCTCCTATCAAGAGCAAGAGCGCCCAAACTGGTGGGCCGCTCACAGTGGCCGAGTTGTGAATCGCTGTGGCTAAGCAGACGCCGGAACCAGCGAGCAGCGACATGATGATGCCGTCCACCCAGCGCACCGCGCTCGGCCCGAAGACCTCGTCATCTCGGGTGAGTCCGAGCAGCACAATGGTGCAGACGCAAATGAGCTGGACACAGGCAAGTCCCGTTATCGAAAAGGCGAGCATCGGCCAACGCATGTACGCCTCGTCCGGCAAGTCCCGCGCCATATCAGCCGCCAGCCAAGGCAGTAACACGACCTGTAGCACCAGAATCAAGACGAAAAGGACCCAGAGTAAGAAGCGGAGCAGGGCGATCCCGAGGTTGAGATTCACCTATCGATAATCGCGCTAAACCTATCGATAGTCAATATCTCATTCCCAACAACTCACGCCTCAACAAGTGTCGACCCCGTGCTGGCGGCACGGGTGGAGACTTTGTCGCGTTTTGGGTGGACTACATTTTCGGGGCGTTCCTCGACCCGCACCATCACAGGCCAAAACCAACCGTGTGCACAAGCGGTTTGGCGACACGTTCGAACTCGACCGAGCCGCCGCAGATTTGTCGATTCAATAGTCGACGCCTTTTTTGGCGAGCACACCTGAGTCGTAGGCGTGCTTGACCTTGCGCATCTCGGTGACGGTGTCAGCGGCGTCGATCAACTCGGCCGGAGCGTCGCGCCCGGTACAGACGATATTCACATGGCCAGGACGGTTCGCAAT
>CALKPY010000133.1 GCA_937991435.1 uncultured Acidimicrobiales bacterium | reverse complement strand
TAGTAGATCCACGCAATGATCTGCGGAATAATTCGGTGACGCACGAGGGCTTGTCGCTCGCCTCGCCGTTGCAACAACTCTTCGAGAATCAATAAGTGGAAGAGTTCATTGTCTTGCTGCGCTCGATGGGCGATCAGTTCGCCGTGTATGTCATGGGCAAAACTCGGTACCGAATGCGTATGGGTAATCGCGATATAGCCGACGTGTTCCCAAGCCATATACGGCACGCGAGCGATTACTTCGAGCACCCGGAACTTCGACAGCGTCGCTTTGCGCCCATAGAGCAGATCCATCGACGAGAACAAGACCTTGGCAAGGAATCCGGCCCGCAGCCGAGGCTCCTCCAGGGTGCGTTGCTGTTCGGCGAGCAAGTCCATGATGTCAACTTATGTCTATTTGCGACTAGACCAAACCAACCGAACGCCGGTCAACCGTCACGCTCGACCCAATGTCGCTCCTGAATTGCGAACCATTACAAAGTGCACAACTCCGCCCAAGTCGCTGCGACGCCAGACCATGAGCGCCATAGGGTTTCGCTATGCGCCGACTTGTCGCCACCTGCGTCGTGATCGCCGGGCTCGCCGTCATGGGTGGGCTCGTTGTACGACCCGATGGTGACACGACTCAGCTTGGCGTCGGCGACGCAGCCGACACTAGTGCTGTGGCCCCTGCCCCAAATTCGGCTGAACCCGAGTCAGATCTCGACCCACCACGCGACGACATCCCTGGCAAAGAAGCCACCAACGACGAACCGCCACTCAGCGACACCACAGACAGCGACACCACAGACAGCGACACGACAGACAGCGGCACCACACGCGATTCAACCGAGATTGCAGTCGAACTTGAGAACTTCGGGCCTCGCATGTCGCTGACGAACCTTGACGGCTGGCTCAACACCGAGATCACTTCGCTCGATGACCTCGCCGGGCAGGTTGTGCTCGTCGAGATGTGGACGTTCGGGTGTCGCAACTGCAAAGCCAGGTTGCCGTACAACCAACGCTGGTATGAGACCTATCGCGAGCAGGGATTCGAGATCGTCGGCGTGCACGCCCCTGAGTTCAGTTTCGAAGCCGAGGTCGCAAACATCGAACAGGCCCTCGTCGACCTCAACGTGACCTGGCCGGTGGCCCTCGACACTGACAAGCGAAACTTTCATCGTTGGCAACCCGGCACGACCGGCTACTGGCCGCGCAGCTACCTCATCGATCAAAATGGCGACATCAGGTTCGATCACATTGGCGAAGGCAGCTACGACGAACTCGAAGCCGCTATTGAATACCTTCTCGCCAATCCCCCAGATCCCGCAGCGTGATCGACGGCTGATGAATGGCTTCCTCGAGGGCGTCGAAGCCATCACCTTGACGTGCAGCCTGGTGTTGTTTGCTCCGGGAATCGGGGCTCTTCTGCTCGGGCGAGGGCGTCGGTCTGCGCACATCGCAGCTTGGATCGTCGCTGCATGGCTGATGGCATGGATCCGTTTCTCGCGCTGGTGGACCCCGCTGCCGGGCGGTTGGTTGCACGTCGCCGCAGGGCTCAGTCTCATCGCTCTGGCAGCGGCCGCGTGGCGCACAGATCGCACGCAGGTCGACATTGCACTCGTCGCACTCGCCAGCGCGCTCGTTACCTGGACCTGGGTGCCGTGCGTAGGACCCGAACTTGGTTCCATCTTGAACAACGCACCGAACGAACCTTGGCAGCAGCTGTTGCCGACCCTCTGGTGGCTGCTTGGCATATATCTGCCGATGGTCGTGGTCGGAGCGTTGGTCATTGCTGCACCTGGCACGATCAACTATTTCGACCGTAGGTCGGTGCGTATCGTCGGCATGTCGATCATTGCGATCGTCGGTCTTCTCGTCGCTATCAGGCTCTATGACGACCTTGCGAGTGAACTTGCGCGACGCAGTAGCTACTGAGCCGCTACTGGCCTGCCGCGCTCGTGTCGGCGGCGCTGATGCGTGATGTTTCAACAATGGCGAAGCCCAGAACCGCGAGCACGACAACGATGCCCACAATCTGGACGCCGACCAGGGCCTCGTCGAACCAAAGAGCTGCGCCGATGATCGATAACACCGGAACGCCGAGCGTCATCAACGAGACCAGCGTGAGCTCAACATGAGCATGGGCCCACGCGAGCAGCAGGTGCCCAGTTCCGGGAAACGCCACGAGGCCCGCGACGTACCACCACTGCGAACCCGACGGCACAGGAAGTCCGCCAGAATCGAGCAACAACGCAACCGCAAGCACCGGCACCCCCGCGATAAGCGAGTGCGTCTGCAGCGTGAAACCTGACAGCGACTGTCGAGCAGTCTTGCCGAGCACAAAATACGCGGCGAAGAACAACAGTGCTGCAACAGCCAGCCCGTCGCCGCGGAGACTCCAGGTTGCGCCGCCCGAAGACCCGAACACCACTGCAGCGACACCCAATACGGCAACCAAGGCCGCCGCGATCACCAACTTCGACTGGCGTTCGCCAAACCGTCGCGCCGACACTCCAAAAAGCAGAAGCGGTGTCAATGAGCCAATCACCGTGGCGTTGGCAACCGTAGTCGACTTGATCGCTGCGAAAAACAGAACGATTTCGATGGCGAGCACGACCCCCATAGGCGCAGCGACTCGGAAGTCGGCCATACGGATCGGGCCGGCGAATACCCGATGGGCGATGCCGTACAGAACCGCAGCGGCGAGGTAGCGCCAAAAGGCAATCTGGGGACCGCTGAGTTCCGTGCCACGGACGATCAGGTTGCCAATCGACCAAAAGATGACCGTGCCGGTCACCGCGATCTTGCCTAACTGGCTTGGTGTCACCGGCGAAGGCTATGCCCAAGTTCAGCTGGTGCGCCTGATTCGACCCTGCGCAAGCCAAGAGTTACTGGGCACGCAAGACGAACGGGAGCACGGGACCAGTCGCAGCTTGGCGCAGTCGCATGCCGGCAACCGTCAAAGTCCATCGACTGTCGACCTCATCGTCGAGCAACAACACCGGCCCTGCGGCAATTTCAGCCGGCGGCATGGCGGCGGAATCTACGACGAGCCGGTTCCAAACATTGAGTACCTGGTGCGCCGAATTTGCCTGCTGCGCTTGAAAGCCAGCTGAGGAATCAGGATCATTCCAGCCAAGCGCCTGATACACCGGAAGCTTGCCAATGCGCCCCAACTCATCGGCGACTGCGGAAATTACTGCGCTGCTGCGTCGCGATGGCATAGGGCATATCCAGGCCGGGCGCTGCTCCCAGTTCCATCGTTTGAGAATCTGAGCGCAAGCGTCGAGCATGTCGGGGCTGACCGGCACAGCGCCACCGTTTCGAGCAAGGGTGAGCATGGCCTCGACATGGTTGTGCCACCCGCCGTCGCCGCGTCGAGAGAGCCCGCGCCCGACTCGCAACTGATGCTCAGCTGCGATCTTGCCTTTCGGCGCTTCGAGCCGGGTGGGCCACTGCTTTCTTGGTTCGACAATCACATCGCCGCCGCGGAGATGTTCCGCCGCGGCGGTCACCAGCGCCAGATCAGGGGTCGCGGCGGGTTCGCTTCCCAAACACCGATCGCAACGGCCGCAGTCGACGGCTTCGGCATCGTCGAGCGCTTCGCGTAGATACCGAAGCCGACACGTTTCGAGGTCGGCCCAGGCCCTCATCTGTTCACCTTCGTCCCGACGCAAGTCTCGGAGGGTGTCGGCAGTGTCGTGGTTGTACGACCAGTCGAAGTCAGACCGAATCCAGCCCGAGCCGACGCGCTCGACCGCACCGTCGACCTCGAGAATATTCATCAACGTCGACAGGCGGGAGCGACCCAGGTTCACGTAACGCTCAAGATCGGCGACCCCGACGGGCTCATGAGGGTTGAGTTGGGCCAACGCGGCGAGGCACAGGTCTTCGCTCGGCATGGCAACCGACTCGAACCACTTCCAGATTCGGGCATCTTCGATCGGCCGCGGCACCGCGATCACCTCGGCGTGCGCAATATTGCGACCAGCACGCCCGATCTGTTGGTAGTACGCCACCGGAGTCGGCGGCAGGCCGAGGTGCACGCAAAACGCAAGGTCACCTTTGTCATATCCCATACCCAACGCACTCGTAGCGACGAGCGCCTTGAGATCGTTGTCACGCAACCGATCCTCGAGCGCGAGTCGATCACCGGGGTCAACCTGGCCGGTATAAGCGGCGACGTCGTGGCCTTGAGACCGCAACCAGTTGGCGGTCTCATGTGCTTGTGCCACGGTCAGGGAATAGATGATTCCGGAACCTGCCAGCTCGGGCAAGCGCTGCGACAGCCACGCCAACCTGTGCGCGTCGTCGGGAAGATCGACGACGGAGAGGTGCAGTGACTCGCGATCGAGAGTTGTCCGCAATACAAGTGTGTCTTCACCAAGCTGCGCCGCAACATCATCGGTCACCCGCTGGTTCGCCGTTGCCGTCGTCGCCAACACAGGAGTCCACGCAGGAAGCTCATCGAGCAACCGCCGCAATCGCCGGTAGTCGGGCCTGAAGTCATGACCCCAGTCGCTGATGCAATGGGCCTCGTCGCAGACCAGCATGAACGGCCGTTGTCGAATCAGGGAGAACACTCGCCGCCGAAAGCCGGGATTCGCGAGACGTTCTGGGGCGATCAACAACAGGTCGACCTGGTCGCTGGTGACCTGTGTTTCAATCTCACTCCACGCATCGACGTTTGACGAATTGATCGTGACTGCTGCAAGCCCGAGTCGATTCGCAGCGGCCACCTGATCACGCATGAGGGCCAGCAAAGGCGAGACCACCACGGTCGGGCCCCAGCCGCGGTCTCGCAACATGCGGGTTGAGGAAAAATAGACTGCAGACTTGCCAAAACCGGTTCGAGCAACCAAAAGGGTGCGCTGGCGACCTGACACGACGGCGGTAACGGCTTCGAGCTGTTCGGGTCGCGGCGTGGCGTCGGCCCCAGCAAGCAGACCGATGTCTCGCGCCAGCTCGGCCCGAACCTCATCGACAGTCGGTCGCGCTGGTTCGTTCACCATTGATTCGTTTGACACGCCTTGACCGTATGCCGCGGTTGTGACAGCCGGCTTGCACCTACGGCGCAAGTTCGTTGAGCAGCGCCACAGCCGAGTTCAGGCGCGGGGCAGCCTCAGGCATGGCTTCGAACATCCCGTCGGCTACGTCATCGAGCACGCCCGATGCATCGGCTACCAGCTCACTGCCCTGTGCAGTCAGGGTGGCGAGCGCGAGCCGCGCATCACGCTCACCTCGAACTGTTTTGACGAAGCCAATCTTTTCCAGCGGCGCCAACGCGCGAGTCACGCCCGACGCCGTGAGACCAACGGTCTCAGCCAATGCAACCCGGCTCGCTTGACGCCCCGGTGCCTGTGCGAGCGATGACAACAGCCGGTATTCGGCCAGGCTGATCCCCTTTATGTTCGACAGCGCCCCGTCGAGTCGGCGTTCAAGGCGCTGCGCCGCCGCATGTATTGCGAGCAGCGATTGTTGGTTCGTCGCGGGCTGGACTGTGTTGTTCGAGATGACCATACGCATAAACCTACCCGATCATTGAGTGCTCACGCTTTGAATCCCGCTCTGGGTTCCGCGTGGTGTTGCGCGTCGGTTGCGTGGTTTGTCGCCAAGTTGAGATACGAGCGCAACCAGACTGCCGAATTCGTTCGTCATGCTGGCCGCGAGGAGTCCACATGATTGATGGAGAGCGATCAAGACAACCAGGACCAAGCCCGTGGTCGGTGGCAAAACACTGCGCGCTTGCGCTCATTGTTGTGTTGTCAGGGTGCGCGGAGTCTTCTGAGCCCACCATCGACGACCAGGCCGCACCTGTCGCACACGGCGCCGAGCCGAGCGCGAAGCCCAACGCTGTGCCAGCTGATCCGGCGCCGGTCGTCAAGCAGTACTTGAGCGCCGGCGACGTGACCGTCGCGATCGCGCCGTTGGGCAGCTACATCGTGGCCCGTTCCGACGCGGGCGTAGATCTCGGGCGACGATCGGACAAGCCCAGCGGATTTCCGGATTTGGTCATTCCCGTCTTCGACGAACCCGGCGGGCCGCAGCGCGCGCTGCTGGACCAAAACGCCGTTGACGAAATCGCGCACTATTACCCATTGTTCAACTGGAGCCAACTCGATTCGCCGTTGGTGCTGCGGGTCTTGGCTGGCGAGGCCGGTGACGAGTGGCTGCTCGTGCAGTCGCCCGTTCGTCCCCATAACCACAGCATTTGGGTGAGGGGCGCCGACTTCGATTTCGGTACCACAACTCGACGTGTAGAAATCGATCTTGCGGGCGAGGGTGAACTCGTCGTGTACGACGACGACAGGGTGCTACTTCGATCGCCCATCGTGCACGGCCGAGAAAGCCGGCCGACGCCAACCCATCAGACCTACCTCGTCGGTGGGGTATTCGGTCACCAGACCGAGTCAGAGGCCTATGGCTACGCCCAACTTGAGATCGCGAGCTACTCAGAAGTACTTGGCACCTTCGGCGGCAATGGCGCAATGCCAAACAACTACTTACACGGAACGAATCAGCCAGAACTCATGGGCCAGCAGGTCAGTTCAGGCGAGATCCGCATGCCCAATGCGCTTCTTGGAGCGCTCATCGCACTCGTCCAACCAGGAACCCCGATCACGCTGTTCAACAGCGCCGAGGGTCAAACCATCGAGACCCTCAGAGATAGCGCCGCTCCCGGTCGACCGGCGCCGACGAAGCCACTGACCCGATTAGCCGCCGAAATCGCGCCCGTTGCGCCGCGTCGGCTTCCACAGCTATGGGAGACCTGTCGAGATCTCATGTGCCTCACACCAGTCGGGGCGGCACCTACCGAGTTTCAGTACGCCGTCGCCCGACCTCGCCCCGAAGGCACCCAGATTCCTGTGTACGAGACCCGCACCGGACCGCGGCGCACCCTCGTTGACGTCAACGACATCGACGACATCAGCACACCTAACCCGTTGTTCGCGGAGACGACCTACGGCCTGCCGCTGGTGCTTCGGGTGATCGAGAACCGAACCAATGAAGGTTGGCTCAAGGTGCAAGTTCCGACGCGACCCAATCAGTCATACGCCTGGGTGCGGTCAGACGACTTTGAGGTGCACACCACAGATGTGTGGGTCGAAGCAACCGTCGCAGCAACCTCCAATAGCGATGCAGGCCAGCTGTGGGTCTATCGAGACGGCAAACAGATCTTCACCGC
>CALKPY010000132.1 GCA_937991435.1 uncultured Acidimicrobiales bacterium | reverse complement strand
GGCACGTCACTACTGCCGCTGAGCTATGAAATCACCTGCTATCCGAACAGCTCGGTGATCTCGGTTCCAACCCCGGGTGTTTCGGCGGCAGCGGCTTGCGCTTCGTTGAGTACGGCGCCGACACAGTTGCGGCTTAGCGATGATTTCGTTTCGGCGGCGGGTTCCCCAGGGTGTTCGCCGGTGGCTGACAGTCCCGAGGTTGCAACACTGTCCGGCGAATTCAACGGCCAAGTATTCGCAACAACGGCTCATCGAGGTGACTCGTGCAGCGCAGGCGAATGGGACTATTTCTTGTTGGATCTGCTGCCGCCGCCGGTGGGTTGGTAGATCAGGCGCTTCCGCCGTCGACGAGAAGCGTGGAGCCGGTGATCCATGACGCCGCCGGCGACGCGAGGAAGACGACTGCGTTGGCGACGTCGTCGGGTGTGCCGAGTCGGGCCATTGGCACACCGAAGTCTTTCGCGAGCCGCGGCAGGTCTTGTTCGGTGGCGTCGAAGAACTCCATGAACACTTCAGTGGGAACCGGGCCGGGGGCAACGCCGTTGACTCGCAACCTGGGTGCGAGTTCGAGTGCGAGAGTTTTGGTCAGGCTGTTTACGCCCGCCTTGGCAACTGCGTAGGGCCCGTTGTTGGGCGACCCCTTGTAGCCCGCTCGTGACGAGATGTTGATGATGGTGCCGCCGTCGGCCAAGACTCGGGCCGCGGCACGGGCGCCCGTGAACACCGCCCGCAGATTGAGGTCGAGTTGGTAGTCCCATTGCCGGTCGGGCATGTCGGCGAGGTGGCGAGGGGTGCGGTCGTCTGCGCCGCCAGCGTTGCTGATCCAGTGCGTGAGCTGGCCCATCTCGGCAACGGCTTGATCGGCGAGTGATTCTACGAATTCGCCGTCGGTGATGTCACCGGGAATGGCGAGTGCTCGGCGGCCAAGGGAACGCACCTTGCCGGCGACAGCTTCAATCTCTTCGGCACGTCGAGCGGTGACGACAATGTCGCACCCGGCTTGAGCGAGCGCGATGGCGATGCCTTCGCCAATGCCGCGGCCGCTGCCGGTCACGACCGCGACGCTGTTGGTCACTTTGAATCGGTCGAGCACAGAATCTGCAGGTTCGGTCACAAGCCGAGATTGCCACGTCGCAATCGGCGGTGCCTATTCGATCGGCGGCTCCTGCGGTTCAATAGAGCCATGAACGACCGCTATCCCGCCGAGTGCCCACATGTGATCAAGCGCACTCCAATGCGCATGAAGTGGCTGGACCTGACGATGGTGCATTGGCGTTATGACGCGGCTGAGGTGCAAGCTCTGCTTCCTGAAGGTCTCGAGGTTGAGACCTTTGACGGTTCGGCGTGGGTGGGTCTGGTGCCGTTTCAGATGCAGGTCGATATTCCGTTCGCGCCGGTGCTGCCGTCGGTATTGCACTTCCCCGAAACAAATGTGCGCACCTATGTGCACGATTCATCAGGTGAGCCGGGGGTGTTGTTTTGGTCGTTGGAAGCTTCGTCGTTGCCGGCTGTGGTCACGGCGCGAGCGTCGTACCAGGTGCCGTACTTCTGGGCGGACATGTCGATCGAACGGACTGCTTCTTCGGGAGCGCCGGTTGTCGGCCGGCCGGGGCCGGGTGATGTCGTGCGTTATGACGCTGTGCGACGTTGGCCAGGGGCCAAGGGTGCGACTTCGGTGGTTGAGGTCGAGGTCGGCGAGTCGTTTGAGGGGCGGGAGATCGACCGGTTCTTGACTGCTCGGTGGGCGCTGTATGGATCGTTTAGCCGGTGGCTGAGCTATGCGACGATGCACCATGAGCCGTGGCCGTTGCATCACGCGACGTTGCGCCAGTGTGACGACGAGTTGGTGATGGCAGCAGGGTTGTCGGCTCCCGAGGGCGACCCGTTGGTGCACTTTTCGCCCGAGGTCAATGTGCGTTGTGGGTGGCCGCGGCGAGCGTCAGGTCGAAGCGAAGTGTGACCCTAGACACACAATGGTGAATAGGGCTATCGTTGTGGCATGAAAAGATTCGCAGTACTACTCATCATCGCTATGGCGGCCGTGTTTCTGCCCGCGACTGCAGACGGCCAGGCGGTCAAGACTGACCGCGGGTCGGTCAAGACGCAGGCGGGTCAGAGCGTGCGCTTGTCAGGGCCGTTGCATTACTTCGGCATGGGTGACTCGTTCGCCAGCGGCGAGGGCAACGTCACTGGGAACTACGATCCAGCAACCGATGTTGCGGGCGTGAACGAGTGCCACCGCTCAAACGACAGCTACTCGTCACTGATCGTGCAAAACACGTCGATGACCGGCCCTGAGTTTGTGGCCTGTTCGGGTGCGGTGATTGCCGACATCTTGGCTCCTGGCCAATATGGCGAAGCTGCTCAGGTTGACGCCTTGGGTGCGTCTGCCAACAGCACATCGCCTCGCGTCATCACCGTGAGCATCGGTGGAAACGATGCGTTTTTCGCTGACACGCTCGTTTCGTGTCTCAGCGCAGCCTCCTGTCACCTTGATGCTGCGATCGCCGGACCGGTCGATACGGCAATTGCGAACATGGGCCCGGCACTTGAGCAGGCGTACACCGCGATTTTGAACCACCCGGGCAATGGCAACAACTTCACCGGATTGGTTGTTGTGGGTTACCCGCACCTGTTTGGAACCGGACCTTGTGCTCTCGACACGTTCTATGACGCAGGTGAGCGTGCGTGGATGGACTCTCGTGCCGACGCTCTCAACGCTGTCATTCAGACTGTTGTCGCAAATATGGCGGCTGCTGGCGAGCGTATTCACTTCGCCGACATGGTGCCGGTGTTCGCGGGCCACGAGTCATGCGGTAGCGCGGTTGACACAAATGATCCTTCGACACAGTGGATCAACTTGTTGACCAGCCCGATCGTGCATTCGTTCCACCCGAACCAGTACGGCCACGCAGAGATGGCAACCCGTATTCAGCAGGTCATCTACTGGGATGTTCTGCGTTACGTCTGATCTCACCGAGATCAGCAGCCCTGGTGACGGGGTTTGCCTTTGATTTTCGCAATGGTGCGCAGTCCTTCGGGATTGCGCACCATTGCTGGTTTTGGTGATTGGTTTACGGTGAGAAGCGATGACGTTGCGTATTGGGATCTATCCGCCGTCGGTTGATCGGGCTGGCGCCGACCATGTGCGCGAAGCCGAACGTCTGGGCGTCGATTCTGTGTGGGTCCCCGAAGCGTGGATGTACGACGCCCTGACCCCGTTGGCGTATTTGGCGGCGGTGACAGAGCGGGTGCGTTTGGCGACTGGTGTAGTGCAGCTCGGCGCACGGTCGCCGGCGATGTTGGCCATGTCGGGCTTGGCCATGCAGAAGCTGTCAGACGGGCGTTTCATTTTGGGCGTGGGAACGAGTGGCCCGCAGGTGATGGAGGGCTGGCATGGCGTGCGCTTTGACCGGCCGGTGACTCGCACCCGCGAGACGATTGAGATCGTGCGGTCGGTAGTGGCGGGGGAGCGGGTGGCCTATGACGGGGTTGTGCACCAGCTTCCATTGGCTGAGAGCCAAGGTCGTTCGCTGCGGTCGCCGGTGGCCGAGGGTGAGCTTCCGATCTATGTGGCGTCGATGGGGCCGGCGAATTTGCGTTTGACTGGCGAGTTGGCTGACGGCTGGATTGCGACCGCTTTTTTGCCCGAGTCGGCCGACGTGTTCCTGGATCCGATCCGTGACGGTGCGGAGTCGGCAGGCCGGTCGCTCGATGATGTGGAGCTGACCGCGGCCGTCACACTCGAGTTCTGCCATGACCCGGAGCCCGTTGGTCGCCGCCATGCCGATGGGTATGCGTTCACGATTGGGGCGATGGGGTCGCCGACGACGAACTTCTACAACCTGGCGTTTGCCCGCCAGGAATTTGGCGAAGCGATCGAGCTGGTGCATCGCTTGTGGCAAGACGGTGACCGTGAGGCCGCAGCTGCGGCGGTACCGATCGAGATTGGCTTTGGCACGAACCTGATCGGCGGCGACGCCGAGGTGACCGAGCGGTTGCGGCTCTATCGCGACGTGGGTATCGAGACGCTGCGGGTGCAGGTCAACGCCCAAGATGCCGATCGGCTTGATCACATTGCGCGCCTGTTGGATCTCGTGGCGGCAGTCAACGCAGAGTAGGCAAGCGGGCAGTAGCGGTCTTTGGAAGCGCCCGCACGAACAGGTAGTGCGGGTGGGTGCTGAGATATTCGTGCTCGGTTGGGTCGCGTTCGGCGAGGGCATCTGTGGCCTGGGGTTCGTGCAACAGGTCGATGACGAAGCCGGCCCGATGCAATGCCCAGCTCATGTCGGCCAGGGTGCGTCGCCAAAAGGTGACGTCGTATGGCTTGCCGGCTCGGGTCCAGGTCTCGGTGACCGGCTTCTTGGCGAAGTAGTCGTCGGGACTGTGGCGGGTGAAGTCCATCGTCGGATGATGAGTCGAGAACGTGAACCGCCCGCTCGGTGCAAGTACACGCCGGATCTCGGCCAGCGTTGGCACCCAGTCTTCGACGTAGTGCATCGTGAGTGACGAGACCACGACGTCAAAGGCGCCGGTCTGAAACGGAAGCGGATCGCCGATGTCACCCACCGCGATGGCGGTCTCGGCGCCGAGCCGCTCGCGAGCGATGTCAACCATTGCTGCGCTGACGTCGATACCGGTGACGGTTGCCCCTGCGGCGATGAGCTCAACGCTGAGTTGGCCGGCACCGCACCCCAGGTCGAGGACTCGTAGACCGTCGAGATCGCCGAGCATGGCGATCATCGCCGGGCGTTCGTATGCAGCGTTGTAGATGTTCTCGTCATTGTCAGCGGTGTAGTCCGCGGCCATGGCGTTGTAGATCGCCGCCGCTTTTTCGCCGTCGCTCATACCTACATTGTGTCACTGAGACCGCTGGCGGGGGTGAGCCTTGAGGCGGTTCAAGGCAGGCGCGCGTTACCCACCACGGGGACATGTCGTTCATTTGACGGTGTCGCCGGTCGGTGTGGTGATGATGATGGTGCCGTCTGGTTGGCGGGTGACGGTGTAGCCGCGTTCTTTAAGCCAGTTGTGTCTGGGGCAGGCGGGCAGGCCATTGAGTTGATCGCTGGGCCGCCCCGGGCGGCGGGTCTGAGATGATCGATGTGGCAGCTGCTTGTTGGTACCGAGCAGCCGGGCCAGTAGCACTCGGTGGTGGCGAGGGTGACGCCGTGTCGGGCGAGGCCGGAGAACAGGCGCACGTCGGTGCTCATGTTGATGGTGACACCAGCTGCGTCTTGCACGACCCTGCGCAGGCTCGAGACGAGGCTGTCGGCAAAGGCGGCGAGGGCGGCGATCGGGTGACCGTCGATATCTGTG
>CALKPY010000131.1 GCA_937991435.1 uncultured Acidimicrobiales bacterium | reverse complement strand
CAAATCGTCGGGCTCTGGGCGTTCGCCCTCGGCCAGACGAAAACACTCAAAGGGCACTCGTCGCTCGTCGAGCACCTCGACAAGCTTTCGTCGGAGCGCGGCGTTGTAGCTGTCTTCGAGCGGGTGGGCCTGAATGACGAGCGTCGTCATCAGCCGAGCTGGGGAACCACGTCTCCGGCCAGCCGGTGCAACTGCTCGTCGACCTTGTCGTAGCTGTCACCGGGCATGCCGGGGAACAGGACCAGGTTGTCGACGCCGCCCAGGTGATCGCTGTACCAGCTCAGCTGTTCGGCTACGTCGTCGGCGGTGCCCACCAGCCACACCTTGTTGTCGATCGACTCTTCGAGCGTCGGTATCAGCCCGGCGGGCGAGGGCTTGCCGTCGGGGCCCATGTAGCCCTTGCTCCACCCGTAAGGGCCGAGGAACTTCCAAAACTCGTCGTGGCCATTGCGCACCGACGCAATGGCTGCCTCGCGTGAGTCTTCGATACACGTATTGATGACGAGCGTGCGTTTCTCGCCCGGCGCGAGCTCTGTGCCGTGGGCCTCGGTAAAGGCGTCGCTGTAGCGATCCCAGAACTCTTTCATGAAGTTGTGATGCTTGAGCCACATGACCGCACCCCACCCGTATTTCGGAACGGCTTCGAGCGTTGGCGGCGACGTGACGGCTTGCCACATCTCATAGGGGTACAGCGGCCGTGGGATCAGTGACAGTTCTTCGACGAAGCCGCCCCGATCAGGAATTCCCGGTGCTGGAAACTCATAGACGTCGCCTTTGAAACTGAAGCTCTCATTGTCGAGGGCCATGCGCAAGACGGTTACGGCTTCGTCGAATTGTTTGCGGTTGAACTCGTCAGCGTCGGCCTTGTCGGGGTTGTCGAAGCTGCCGATCTTTGAGCCGAAGTTCTCTTGCTCGCGCGGCACAGTGCCGCGGCCGATGCCGAGAATGCCGCGGCCGCCAGAAATGTTGTGCAGCGTTGCGAAGTCTTCGGCCATGCGAAGCGGATGCCACATGCCGACGATGTTGAACATCATGCCGATGCGAATTCGCTCGGTGCGCTCGGCCAGGATTGCGCCGAGCATGAGGCCGTTCGGCACCACCTCATAGCCCTCGTGCTGAAAGTGGTGTTCGGTCAGCCAGAACGAATCGAAACCAAGCTGATCCGCCAGCACCCCCATGTCGAGGATTCGTTCGGTGGCATGCCACACCGCCTTGGGTCCATAGCGCCGATCGGTCGGTGCTGGCGCACCGGCACCAGCATCGGGCATCTCAACCCCACCAAACAAGAATACGCCCGTCTTCATTTGCCGATGTTAGATCGCGTATTGACTCAAGACGGCACCGGCGTGCGTCGACGGTTGAGTCGAACTGAAAACAGATGTGCTCGGCTGCAAGGAATCGATCTAGCCTGCATCGCTGTGCGCGCTCGTCAATCAGGTCTTCATGTGTTGTTGGGTGGCGCCCGCAGCGGCAAGTCAGATCTGGCGCTTCGCTGGGCCGAGATTCACGACGGACCTGTGACGTTTGTCGCGACGGCAACAGCCGGTGACAGGGACATGGCCAATCGCATCGAACGCCACCAGTCGGAACGTCCAGATACCTGGGGGCTCATCGAAGAACCACGGTTCGATGCTGCGATGGCGAACGATCTTGCATCTGATCATCTCGTCGTAGTCGACTGTCTCACAATGCTTGTAACCGCCCTCATGCTGGAAGGCGGCGACAGCGCTCAGATCACCGATCACATCGTTGCACTCGCCGAGAGTCTCGCGTCGCGAACCGCGCCCACAATCGTCGTTTCGAACGAAGTCGGCATGGGTGTCGTGCCCGCAACCGAACTAGGCCGCACGTTCCGAGATGACCTCGGCCGGGCGAACCGCACGATGACAGATCATGCCTCTACCGCTGCCCTGCTTGTCGCTGGGCAGCTACTTCCACTCTCTCGACCAGAGGACTGGCAATGACCGATGAACAATTGACGACGGTGGCCGAGTTGGCGGCATGGGTCGAAACCGAACTCGACAACGCTCCCCTGCCCGACATTGCCAGCCGCGATGCGGTCGCCGAACGCGCCACAAACGTTTTGCGACCAGCCGGCGCAATGCACCGGTTCGATGAAATCGCAGTCAAGCTGGCCACCTGGCAGGGAACGGCACGCCCCGACCTTGAGGCCCCGGCGGTACTGATTTTCGCGGCCGACCACGGCGTCGCCGCTCGCGGTGTCAGCGCCTATCCCCCAGACATCACCGCGTCAATGGTCGCCGCGTTTCGTGCGTCGAAGGCAACCATCACCGCTCTTGCGTCGGTCATCGATGCGCCGGTCGTCGTAAACGACGTAGGCGTTGGGCGACCCACCCAAGACATCGTCAACGAAGCAGCGCTCGACGAACTGCGATTCATTCACTCGTTCGAAGCAGGGCGAGCTTCCATCGCCGGCCTCGAAGCCGACATCGTCGCCCTTGGCGAGATGGGTATCGGCAACACGACACCGGCCGCAGCCGTGACCCAGGCGATTCTGAACCGTGCCGGTGTCGACATCGACATCGATATGTCCGTTGGCCGAGGCACCGGGGTCGACGACGAGCACCTTGAGATCAAGCGCGACGTTGTTCGACGAGCGCTCAAACGCAGCGCAGATGTCGACGATCCGTGGCAGCTGTTGCGCCATCTCGGCGGCGCTGAACTCGTCGGCCTTGCCGGAGCCATTGTCGAAGCTCGTCTGCAGTCGCTTCCGGTGGTTCTCGACGGATACATCTGCACTGCGCCAGCCCTGGTGCTACACGCGATCGACCCGCGCTTGACCGAGCATGTGTTCGCCAGCCACGTGTCAGCTGAACCGGGCCATCGAATCGCTCTCGATCATCTCGGTCTTGCTCCGCTCCTCGACCTTGATCTGCGGCTTGGCGAGGCATCGGGCGCCGTCGCGGTTCTACCGCTTATGCAGATGGCCTGTCGTGCGGTCACCGACGTGGCCACCTTTGATGAGTGGTTCGAGCCCGGGTGACGGCCCTGCGATTAGCGGTTGGCTTCCTCACGAGAATTCCAGTCGGCGACCCGAGCCGCGCCGGAACCCGGCCCGTCGAGCTGGCGCGAGCCGTGCCATGGTTTCCAATAGTCGGAAGCCTGATAGGTGCACTTGCCGCTGTCGCGTGGAGCGCCATCAACCTCACCAACGCGTCGCCGTTTGTCGCCGCGTCGGTCGCGGTCAGCGTTGGTCTGCTGATCACCGGTGCGTTTCACCATGACGGACTGGCGGACATCGCCGATGCCTTTGGCGGCGGTTGGAACCCTGATCAGCGTTTCGAGATTCTCAAAGATTCACGACTCGGCACCTATGGCACGACCGCGTTGGTCTGCGCTATTGGGGTCGAGATCGCCGCACTGGCGACTCTCACACCCAATCGAGGTGTCGGCGCCCTCGTCGCCGCGCATGCCATCGGCCGAGCACTCGCGGTCATCGTCATGAAAACCGCACCTGTCGCCAGATCCGGACTGGGCGCCGACTACGCCGGTGGTCTCACCATCGCTCACATCGCTGCGGCACTCGCAGGCGCCGGGTTGGTCATCGTCGCAGCGGTAGCGGCAACTGATCTCAGCGCCACGCACGCGCTCAGCGCTTGCGTCGCCGCTACCACCGCGACGGTGCTCGTTGTCGTGCTCTCGATACGCAAGATCGGCGGCATTGTCGGTGACGTTCTCGGCGCCGTGGCCGTCATAGCCACTGTGTGTTCGCTCGCAGCCATCTCGATGTGGTGACCGCCAAAACGTAGTAGGGGAGGCGCCGAAGCGCCTCCCCTACTGAATTAGACGGTCTTCAGGTCAGCGACCCGGAGCGCCATCGCAGAACTCGTTGGTGACCAGACTCGACGCATCCATGCCAGAGTCATAGTCAAGGCCACGATTCTCAAACACTGGCTTGAGAATGTCGACCAGACCGTTGACACGACCGGTGTCGAACGAGCAATAGGTGCCGTCAGAGCTGTTCACGGCGATGCCGTCATTGAACAGTTTCGAAGCAACACCATTGATGCCAGACGAAACAGACCAGTAGGTGTCATAGGTCTCGTTGATACCAACAAGTGCGTCACCAATTTCATCAGGGTTTTCGAGAGCGTCAACCCAAGCTTGAGCGAGTGCTGGGACGAGCACTTCAAGACACGGGCTCATCTCATCGACCTTGTCCGCGCGCACGGTGTACATCGCCGGGTAGTCCTCGAAGCCGAGGTCGTGCACGAGGAAGTACTCGACCGGAGCCGGCGAACCGTCTTTCCAGCCGATCTCATTTTCGTATTTGTACACCTCGTTGCTTGCAAACCCTTGCTGAATGATTCCACCGTTTGATTCGATGAACTGATCAGGCGCTCCGCCATAAGACGGATCGAGTTGGTTCTCGCCAATTGAGCCTTGGTTAACGAGGTAGTCCATGTAGGTCGTCCCGTCGAAGTGGAGAACACGAGCACCAGTAGCGACGATGTCACCCACCGAGCTGATGTCGAACTGCGCTGGGTCCCACATGAGCATTTGCGGGTTCAGCTCGAGGGTCTTGGCCACGCCGATCACCGCATTGGTCGACGCGTCTTTTGCCGCATCGGAGGTGTTGACGTAACCGAGCGTGATATCAGGATCTTCGTACATGACCGAAGTGACCGGGGTGAACGAGATGGCGTCACCACCGGCTCGAACCTCGACCGTCTCGATGCCACCAACCTTGTAGGCGTCTTGGATTGGACCCGAGTAGCGGAAGGTCTCTTGGTCAGCGGTGCCGTTCGGGCCAATGAGTTGATAGCTACCAGCGTGTTCGAGCTCTGGCCACCAGTCGGTCTGAATCACTAGGTTCGATGGGCACACGGCGTCGCTCGAGCCTGAGGCCACATTGTCGTCATCGTCGCCACCACCGCATGCCCACAGAAGCAAGATGACACCGAGGGCAACAGCGAGTAGGGGAAGCAGCCACTTGAGCATGCCGCCCATGCCGCTCTTGTTGTCGCCACCCATTGAGCCAACAGAGCTGGCGGTGCGGTCCGCAGTGGCCGAGACACGGTCGGTGCCGGCCTTAACCCGATCGGTGCCAGCGTTGACCGCGCCGGTGACTTTGCTGGCGCCGTCGCCAAGACCGCCGCTGACCTTGCCAGCAACAGCACCCGCAGCAGCAGTAGCGCCACCAGCAGCAGCCATACCCTTGAACTTGTCAAGACCACTCAAGAACCCAGCATTGTCTTTCTCGTCGTCGCCACCATCGAGCATGTCGAGAATGCCACCCATACCACCACTACGCATGGCCTTG
>CALKPY010000130.1 GCA_937991435.1 uncultured Acidimicrobiales bacterium | reverse complement strand
GCCGGCCCCGGTTATCGCGTTTGTGACAGCAACAGCAGCGACGGCTCTTGGGGGAGTGCTCTCAGCGGTGCAAGGGTGGCAACGGCCCTCGCCGCTGGTGTGGCTATTGCTGGTTGCTGCCGCAGCATTCATGACGGTCGCGCATCTCGCCAGCGTGACTACGATTCGCAACGGCGACCTGTCGTTCAGTGCTTTGTTCCGTTCGACGGCGATGGCGTTTGCGCTGGTCCTGCAGATCGTTGTATTCAACGATGTGCCGGATGCGCTTACGTGGGCGGGTGTTGCCCTTATCGCGTGCGCAACGGTCGGAGCGTTGCGCCATGAGCGGATGAAGCGCCCCGTGGCATTGGCTTGACCACATGAGTTAAGGCTTGGCCGAGCACCGAGCGCTGACCGTCTACATGTGCAGTGACATCGCACATGTGCAGTGACCGTCTACCTGTGCAGTGACCGTCTACATGTGCAGTGACATCGCAAGGGGTGATTCGTCAACGCACTGCAGCGCGGTGACATCGCTGGACGACAAAATCCGAAGAGGCGGCCCCAGGATGCCGACTTGGTAAACGATGAAGCACCCCGGGTACCGCAGCGCTTTTCTAGTTCGGCCCACCACAGCAATCGCGGATAGCGAAGTCCGGCCGGTTGGGGGTTCGCTAGCCTTGGTCCATGACCGACATGCTGACTGTTCTCACTGCGGGAATGCCAATTCCCTACGGAGGCGATCGCGTCGCAACGGTGTCAGTGGAACTGGCTGAGAGCTTCATGCCGGGTGATCGACTTGTCATTGTGCAAGACACGGGTGCGTTGCTGCATATTCCACATACCGACGCTGCGGTTGCAAATCGGGCCGTCGGCGCCGCAGTCGAGGCGTTTAGCGCACTTGCAGCCGTGAGCGACGAGGCCATAACAAGGTTCTTTGAACACTTCGCCGAGCGTCTCGCAAACGACGAGTCTTTCGCACCGGTCGCAGCGGCGAACCGATCCGATATTGAGTCGGCGCAATCGCGGGGCCGCTCGACGACGCGCCTCGAGCTTTCGCCCACAATGCGCCAAGACATGATTGCTGGGCTGCAGACGTGGGCCGCTGTACCAGCCAGTCGAAACCTCACCGAAGAGACAATTGAACATGATGGATGGCGGGTCGACCAGGTCCGCTCGGGGCTCGGCGTCGTGGGGTTTGTTTTCGAGGGCCGCCCGAATGTGTTCGCCGACGCCACAGGTGTGCTTCGCTCGGGTAACACGGTTGTCTTTCGTATTGGGTCAGATGCGCTTGGAACTGCCGAAGCGATAGTGGAACACGCGCTCAATCCGGCACTGAAGAGAGCGGGACTTCCTGAGGGAGCCGTCTCGTTGGTCGCGAGCGCTGCGCACGCTGCTGGCTGGGCGATGTTCAGCGACTCGCGGCTTGCGCTCGCTGTGGCGCGCGGATCGGGTGCTGCTGTTGGGCAACTTGGTTCCGTTGCTCGCCAGGCTGGGACTCCGGTGAGTCTTCACGGAACAGGTGGTGCGTGGATCATTGCCGACGAACATGCCGATTCTGACGTCTTTGCACAGGCGGTGTTTAACTCGGTTGATCGCAAGGTGTGTAATACGTTGAATACCTGCTGCATTGTCGCTGATCGAGCTGATGATCTCGTACCGGTGTTTCTCGATGCCTTTGAGCGAGCGGCACAACGCCGAGGAGCGGTCGCCCGTCTGCATGTAGTCGCAGATCAGATCGATCGAATCCCTGCGTCGTGGTTCAATCAAGTTTCTGTTGGCCGGGCCGACGGACCAACATCTGAGGCGCAGACGACAACACTTGATTGGAATGACCTTGGCCATGAGTGGGAGTGGGAAGATTCTCCCGAGGTAACTCTCGCGATTGTGGATTCAACTGATGATGCCGTTGCGTTGTTCAACGAGCAGTCACCACGGTTTGTTGCCAGCCTGATCAGCGAAGACAAGTCTGCGCACGATCGGTTCTTCGCCCGGGTCGATGCTCCGTTCGTCGGCAACGGTTTCACCCGTTGGGTCGACGGACAGTATGCGCTCAACCGACCAGAGCTCGGGTTGTCGAACTGGGACTTCGGTCGCCTGTTTGGCCGAGGTGGCGTCTTGGCAGGGGATTCCGTCTACACCGTGCGCAGCCGAGTCACCCAAACAGACCCGTCTATCAACCGCTGGTAGCGGTGCCCGTGATCCAACAATGCCCGTGATCGAACAATGCCCGTGATCCAACAATGCCCGTGATCAAGCGGAGCCTGTGATCCGGTCTGATTGACGTCAGGCGTGGGGGTCAAGTGACTGACGTCACAAAGAAAGCGCTTGCTTCATTCATGAAGCGCATCGTATAGTTAGCAGCAGCTACCTCGACCCCTCGAAAGGGACTCCAATGCTCAACGTAAGCGAAATCGCAACCTCAACTGAAGAGCGTGTTCTCACCGGCGTCAAGGCCGGACAGGCGCTCGTCATCGACGGTATGCGCAACGCACTCAGCATCGCTGACCGTGTTGTTCCAACCCAGCTCAGCCAGCGCATCGAGGGCCAGATCAACGGCCTTCCCGATGCAAGCCCAGTCGTTACTGGCGCCTTTGGTTTCGCCGGCAAGCTTCTTGATGCCCAGCGCGAATTTGTTGGCGAAGTTGTCGACATGGTGCAACCAGCCGCCAAGCCAGCAGCCAAGGCTCCAGCAGTGAAGACCACTGCGAAGAAGACCGCGAAGAAGGTCACCAAGACCGCCAAAAAGGTCACCGCCAAAAAGGCTGCTTGATTCACGAGCGACCGGACCGACGCCATCGAGCGTCGACCCCCCCCAGTCCGGTTCGTTTCCTGCATTGGCAGGTGGTGATGTTTCACATCGCCACCTGCCAATGACTGGTTTTGTGGCAAGGTTCTCCTATGACATCAACTGCATCTAACGATGCGAACGACGAGTCGCGTTCGAGCAACGCAAACGACGATCCAGTCGCGGCGTTTGGCTCGTGGTTGAGGTCTCAGCGCAAGCTCGCCCAGCTCAGTCTTCGCCAACTGGCGGATCTCACGAGCTTGTCGAATCCGTACTTGAGCAAACTCGAACGCGGCATGCACCAGCCGTCAGTGTCGAGTGTGACCACGATTGCCGCAGCGCTTGGACTGCCAACCGAAGCCGTGCTCGCAAAAGCTGCTGGGTTGGTGCCGGGATTCGCTTCGGCGCACGACCCGGCAACGCCAGTGGTTTCAACCGAAGCAGCTATTCGACAGGATCCGGCCTTGAGCGAAGACCAGAAGCTCGCGCTGTTGAGCGTCTACCGCAGCTTCGTCGACGTCGCATGAACGAGCCGGCACGATTTGACCTGCGAGTGCGGTTCTATGAACTTGATCCTTACGGCCACGTCAACCATGCGACGTATTTGCAGTATTTCGAGGCAGCGCGAGTCGAGTGGCTCGCAGCCATCGGGCACGGTCTTGATCGTTTACTCGCTGACCAGGTTCAACTGGTGGTCACTGCGGTTGCTGTACGGTTCGTCGCTCCCGCAGTGTTGGGTGACACGCTCACCATCGAAACAGGAATGGTTGGCTGCCGCCGGGTTCAGGCGCAATGGGCGCAGCGAGCGCTGCGCGACGGTGAGCTGATCGCGAGCCAACGAATCAACTTCGCGACGGTCAATAGCTTCAACAAGCCGGTTCGAATTCCGGGGTCGCTGGTCGAGGCAATGGCGGCGTGCGAGGTCGACGAGTCATGGGCGCCCAAGGCACTTCCTGACTTGGCATTCTGATCGGTCACCGCCTCGACGCTACGATTAATTGCGTGACCGTCACTGCCGCCAGCGACCACGACCAGATAGTCGCACAGATGACCGGCGCAATGGTCACCCCGGTCTCCCCATTTAGTGGCTCTGACCGTCTGCGCGCAGACGGTCGCCCGCTGCCAGCGCTTCGAGACGAACTTCGTGTGATTGCGAACAGCCGAAACGGTTTGACCTGCGCTGTCGCCCTCATCGCCCCGATTCTTGTGTTGTGGACGACAGCGTCGGTCGGGTCATGGTGGGCGATCGTCATCGCTTTCCCTGTCATGGCGACGCTGCAACTACGCATGTACATCTTGCACCATGAAGCAGCACACCGGCTTCTGTTCAGCAACCGGCGGCTCAACGACGTCATTGGAATCTCGATCATGGGCTGGCTGCCGGTGGGAACGGGCAACCACGCCTATCGACGGGTGCACACTGCTCATCACAAAGACGAATTCGGTCCCAAAGAACCAGACTTTCTGCTCTACTCGCTCTACCCGATCACCCGACGGTCGTTCGCCCGCAAGTTGCGTCGTGACGCCACTGGCGTCTCGGGATGGCGCATTATTCGGCCCCGCCTCAAAGGTCTGGTCACGTCCGGGCGTCGCCTAGCAGGGGCTCGCCTTGTCGGTATGCAAGCGGTGGTGTTTGCCGGATTTGCGATCGCAGGTGTTCCCTGGCTGTTTCTGTTCCTGTGGTTGCTTCCCTATCTCACCTGGTATCAGGTCATCAATCGACTACGTTCCATAGGCGAGCACGCAGGCATGACGCGCGGCGCTGATCGGCGGGTGACCACCCACATTGTGCGCCCGACGCTGGCTTCGAGAATCTTCATCGCACCGTTGTACGTCGGCTACCACCTGCCGCACCACGTCGACAGCGGCATACCAATGCGCAATCTTCCCAAGTTGCAGCAGATTCTGATCGAAGACGGCTACGTGCCAGACGGACTTATGTGGCAGAGCTACACGGCGCTGTGGCGCTCAGCGGCTTCTGGTGGCGCTCGCTGAGCATCGCTCCAGCCATGTCGGCTAGACCCAACGACGTTGACGGCCGTACCATCGACAATGCGCACGGCGAATGTCCGGGTGCAAGGGGAGACACGCATGCGGCTCGGATACAGCACTGGCTACTGGAGCGCCGGACCGCCCAAGGGCGCAGCAGAGGCTGTCGCCGAAGCTGACCGGCTGGGCTATGAGCACGTGTGGACTGCCGAGGCCTACGGAAGCGACGCTCTCACACCGCTGGCTTGGTGGGGAGCGAACACCACCAACGTCAAGTTGGGGACTGCAATCATGCAGATGTCAGCACGAACACCTGCGGCAACAGCGATGGCGTCGATCACACTCGACCATCTGAGTAATGGGCGTTTCATCTGCGGCCTGGGTGCCTCTGGGCCACAAGTTGTTGAGGGCTGGTACGGCCAACCGTATTCACGGCCGCTCGAACGCACCCGCGAGTACGTCAACATCATGCGTCAGGTGTTTGCCCGCGACGACACCGTGGCGTTCGAAGGCCGTCACTATCAGCTTCCGTACCCGCACGGCACGGGGCTCGGTAAGCCACTCAAGAGCACGGTGCACCCACTGCGCAACGAGATCCCCATCTATTTGGCAGCTGAGGGTCCGAAAAACGTTGCCCTGTCAGCCGAGATTTGCGACGGTTGGTTGCCGTTGTTCTTTGCGCCCAAAGACAACCAGTTCTACAAAGATGCGCTGCAGTCCGGCATGGACGCCGGCGGCCGCAACACCTGGGATGACTTTGAGGTGGCAGCAGTGGTCACCATCATTCCGGGAGACGACGTCGACGCGTGCGCCGACATGTTGCGCCCGATGCTTGCTCTCTACATCGGTGGAATGGGGGCCAAGGGGCAGAACTTCCATTACGACGTGTTTGCCCGAATGGGATACGAAGCTGAGTGCGACACGATCCAGAAGCTCTACCTTGCCGGCAACAAGCCCGATGCAATCGCCGCGGTGTCGACGGAGATGTGCGAAGCAATCTCACTACTCGGCCCCGTCGACAAGATCAAAGGTGAAATGCCCATGTGGGAGGAATCGGTGGTGAACACCTTCATCATCGGCGGACCGATCGACCTGGTGCGTCTTGCCCCTGAGCTTGTCAGCTAGACGCTTCGAGTGTCGAACGGTCGTTGCGGCGTCAGCAGCCGTCTACGGCTCTCAAAGTCTTCATGGTTGAGGTAGCAGCCGTGGAAGACTCGTCGCCCGCTATACGCGCCCCGGCCGTGCAGGGCACGCCAATTGTCGATGATGAGCACATCGCCAGGTTCGAGCCTGACGGCAAATTGGCGCTCGTGCTCACCAGTCAGTGACTGCAGCAACCCATAGGCGTCGTAAAAGGCTTCCATCTGATCCGATTCGAGGCTCATTGGTGAGCGGTCGTACGGGTTGAACGAGATCTTCTCGAGCTGTCCAAACTGGTTACAACGGATCGCTGGTCGGCTGGCGCGCAATTCGACGCCGGGTTCGATGTAGTGCGCTGGCACGTTGGTCGCGCACAGCAGCTCGAAGGCCGACGGGTTAGCCGCCCTTAGGTCTTCGGCCACCGCAAAAGCGTCGACAACGATGCTTTCGCCGCCGTGACCCGAGCGTTCGACACAAGCGAACATCTGTAGGCCGGGAGCATCGTGGCTATACGTACCGTCGGTATGCGGTGCCAGATACTCGTGGGTATAGGCAGTGTCGTCGTGGGTGGCTTCGTCAGCGGACAAGGTCCAAATCGGGTCAAAGATAGTGGCACGCGGGTAGCCAATGCGCCGAGCGAGGACATCTACTTCGGCGTGTCCACCGGCAAAGCCGTGTAGAAGTCCGAAGCCCCAACGGTCGATATCGCCGAGCCATGCCGTTAGCGCGCGATCGTCAGCCAACACGTCGCCAACGTGGCCAACGGTTGGTGACGCTTCGCTCGCACATCGCCAGAGCTCGGCTGTGATAGCTGGCGAATCGTCAAGCAACGTCGTGAACGTGGAGTTACTGATCCATGTCTGGCTCGGCTTGCTCGACCACTCGAAACAGATGCGGTTTGATTCGGAGCGAACCTCGATGGCGGGGGCGACGACCATGTCGAAGATATTGATTCGGCGTTGTTGGGTGTCATTGTTTCGGGTGTCGGGGTCTTCACCGTGGTCGCGCAGCCAGCGCCAGCTGAAGTGCCGGCTGGAGTCGCCGACAGCGACGGTTATGCCACGATCGTCTGCCGAGAATTTCATGCGCGCTGTAGCGGCCGTGTGAGACAGGTCGGCCCGCCCTCACACGGAATGCAAAGTTCATCCGCGTCAAACACCTGCACGTCGCATCCGGCGGCTCGCATGAGGTCAGTGGTGGCGTCGAACCCTGCAACGGCGATGACGCGGCGGGGAGCGAGAGCGAGCACGTTCAGGTTCAAGCCGAGGCTGGCGTCGAATTCGTCGGCCGGACCGTGGATGAGTTCGTAGCCGAAGTGTTCCATGCGCTGGTACAGAGCTGTTGGCATGAGCGGCGCATGAACCAACGCCAGATCGGCGGCGAGAGGACTTACGACCGACATGAGATGCAAGCACGCTTCGGGACCGTGCAGATACGGCAAGTCGTACACCTCGACCTCGATGCCTTGAGGCTCGACTAGCGATCGGAACTGTTCAATGCCCGCGTCGTTGGTTCGGAAGCCACGACCGACGGCGATGATTTCAGGCGTGAGCCAAAAGCAGTCACCGCCTTCGATGGTTCCCGGGGCCTCGATCGTGCCGAGAACTGGGATACCGATCGCGTCGTAGAAGCTGCGATGCAACGCCGCTTCGCCGACACGTAAGTCCTTGCCGGGGCGCAGCACGATGGCGCCGCCCGGAATGACGAACGATGGGTCATAGGTGAACACTGAATCAGCAAGGTCGTCGACATCGTCGGGCATCCAGACGATCTCGGCTCCGCTTGCTTCGATCAGCGCGACAAGCGCCGTGAATTGCTGACTGAGTTTGTGCGGGTCTGGCTGCTTCGCGTAGTGCCAGACGGCCGCGTCTGCCGCCAGTATCGCGCCGGGCGCTCGCATGGCAACTCGCCGCAACTCGCCAGCCATCGAGTCGACGCCCCAGCTGGTCATTCGTTGCCCTGGCTGCGGCTGAGATCGCCTCGGTTCGCGCTCGTGAGCGACACGAGATCCGAGGTGTTGAGCGCGGTGCAGAACTCGCCGTGCAGATTGGCGACCGTCATGGCATGAACAAGTTCTGGGTCGTGGTCGGTCCCATCGATGCCGACCCGGTTTGTCGTCGCGCATGCATCGTGGGCGAGGTAGGTGTCGAATCCCAGGTTGCCAGCCATTCGCACTGATGTCTCGACACACATGTTGGTGAAAAATCCGCAACAGACGAGTCGGTTCACGCCGATGCGTCTGAGGTCGATTTCGAGCGATGTGCCGACGAAGGCGCTGTTGACGTCTTTTTCCACTGTGATCTCACCGGGCGCGGGCGAGAAGCCTGGTTTTTGGTCGCCGGTTGCAAGGTCGATCTTGAGCGGTGACGCCGCTTCGCGCGAGTTGTGGCGGGTAAAGGCGACGGGCAGGTCTGCACCTCGCCACGCGTGCAGCAGAGACGCCATAGCGTCTTCGGCTCCGGGGTTGTTGCGTCGGGCTGTTGGCCCACCCCAATGTTCAAGCACATCGACACCTGTTTGCACGTCGATCAGCAGCAGAGCGGTCGATGAATCGAACTGTTCGATCACTGTGGCGGCTGCTGCATGGATCGTTCAATGGCCGTAACCACGAACTCATCGTGGTGGTGCCAGTCGTTGTGGTTGTCGCACCAGTAGAAGTGCCACGGCTGGCACGACGTCGGCGGCCGGGGGATCGAGCCGGAATTTGTGGGGCTCGTGGTTCCTGGCGGTGTATAGCGCTGCGTCGCTCGCTTGTCGGTGCGTGAACTGGGGCGTTTCTTGGGCGTGACCATGAGAGCGAAGGCTAGACGTACCAACGTATTGCGTGGCGCTCTCGACGTCGAGGTGCGCGCTGGTGTGTCTGGCTAGTGTTTGGCGCATGCAAGCTGCAGCCGACGCACGTCACACTCATGAAGCCTCGATTGAGATCGAGGCATCGCCCGGCGATGTCTACGCAATGGTGGCCGATATCACGAGAATGGGTGAATGGAGCCCTGAAGCTTCGGGTGGTGTTTGGCTCGACGGCGGGGTCGGCGAAGTTGGCGACCGTTTTGTCGGCCACAATCGCACGCCGGAACGCGAATGGGAGCGCGAGTGCGAGGTGGCGCGCGCCGAGATCGGTAAAGACTTCACGTTTGTCGTCGGTGGGGTAGAAGCCAACTGCACGTGGTGGAGTTACGAGATGGAACCCACGCCGACAGGTACGAAGCTGACCGAACGGTGGTGGATGGTCAACAAGACGCCAGCGATGGCGGCCGCCTCAAGAGGTATTCGATGCAAGAGTTGCCTATACCGCCATCATGTTGACCGACACCATCGCAGCAATCAAGAGGGTCGCTGAGTCCTGAGTGGGAGCATTCTGGGGCTTGCTCGCCAGCTTGGCGATCGGTGCATCTGACCTCTACGGCAGGCGGGCCATGGCCCGCAGCCACGCGCTCACTGCGGCACTCGCAATGCAAGTGGTCGCTGCACTCGCTGCACTGGTTGCAACGTTTGTTGTCGCCAGCCAGCTTCTTGTCACTGACATGGCGTGGGGTGCGGCGTCTGGCCTCGGTCTTGCTGGAGGACTCGGCTGCTACTACTTGGGCCTCGAACGGTCTTCGGCCGGCATCGTGGCGCCGCTGGTAGGCACCCTGAGCGCCGTGATCCCGTTCTGCTACGCGTTGATGCGAGGAAGCGAATCCTCAGCGCTCGCGATTGGTGGTGCTGCGTTGGCCTTCTGTGGCCTGGCCGTGATCAGCCTCGGCGACCGGGCTGCGGAAGATATCCGTCGGGGGCTTTGCTGGGGCGCAATATCCGGGCTGTTCTACGGCTTCGGAATGTGTATGGCGATCGAGGTAAGCGACGCGAGTGGCTCGTGGCCGGCGGTCAGTCAACGAGTCAGTGCAGCGTTGGCGCTTCTCCTCGCTGCGTTTGCGACGCAAGCCCGATTGGTGCCGCCTCTTGGTGCTCGAGCTGATGCGGTTTTCGCCGGGGTGCTTCTCGCCGCAATGTCCGTGTTCGTGCTTCTTGGTTTCGCCGCCGACGCAACACAAGCGGTGGTAACAAGCTCGATGTTCCCAGCGGTGAGCGTGATTGTTGGGGTCGCGTTCTTCGGTGAGTCGTTCGACCGACGTCAAGGTGCTGGGTTGGTACTCGTTCTGATAGGAGTAGCGACTGTCGTCGGCACCTGAGATCGTGATACCTGGTGGGCACAGTCGGCGTGGGTGGGTTAGTGTGAGCCCACAACCGAACGCATTGATCGTCAGGGGAGAGAGGTAGCCGTTGAGCTACCCGCCGAAGGAGCAACTGCCTCCCGGAAACTCTCAGGCACCCAGGACCTTGACGACCATTCAAACTCTGGAGAGCAGCCGCACAACGGCTCACCGACGGGGCAGTGCGCCAGCTAACCGGCGCACGAATCTCTCAGGTATCAGGACAGAGGGGGGCATCCATGAAGGGTGTCCCATGTCCGTAACTTCGAATACTGCAACAACACCGAATCCGTTGGATGTGACCGACGACGAATTTGTTGCCGACCAGAACTCGGTCGATGTGGGGTTTAGTCGGCGCCACATTGGCCCATCGAACGCAGAGGTGAACCTCATGCTGTCGACGATCGGTGTCGCGTCTGTCAGCGCTCTCATTGACGAGACGGTGCCGACTTCGATCCGCGATCGAGAATTACCGCTGCCCGACGCTCTTAGGGAACCGGCTGCAACTCAACGGTTGAAGTCGATCGCCGAAAAGAACGACGTGTTTGTTTCGCTTATTGGAGCCGGCTACCACGACACGATCACGCCGGCTGTGCTGCGACGAAACATTCTGGAGAATCCGGCTTGGTATACGGCATATACGCCCTATCAGCCGGAGATCAGTCAAGGTCGCCTTGACGCTCTGTTGACCTTTCAGACAATGGTTGCCGACTTGAGCGGGCTCGATATCGCCAATGCGTCATTGCTTGACGAAGCAACTGCAGCGGCGGAAGCCATGGCCATGGTGCAACGAATGGCGCGCACCGACCGAGTCGTGTTTGTTGTCGATAGCGAGGTACACCCGCAGACGTTGGCCGTGCTTCGCACTCGGGCCGAGCCGATTGGCATCGAGATTCGGGTCGCGGAACGCACGGCGGCGGTTGCCGACGACGTGTTTGGCGTGCTGTTTCAATATCCGGGAACCACCGGTGCCGTGTACGACCTGGAACCGCTCATCTCGAGAGCTGCGCAAGCGGGAGCACTTTCGGTGGTTGCCGCAGACATCTTGTCGCTCGTCATCTTGAAGTCTCCGGGTTCGTGTGGTGCCGATGTCGTCGTGGGCTCAACCCAACGATTCGGGGTCCCCATGGGTTGCGGAGGCCCCCATGCTGCATTCCTTGCTGCCCGAGCCGGAGCGGAACGATCACTTCCGGGCCGAGTCGTGGGGCAATCGGTCGATGCTGACGGGCGCCCCGCGTTTCGGCTCGCGTTGCAGACCCGCGAACAACACATCCGTCGCGAAAAGGCGACAAGCAACATCTGCACCGCTCAGGTGCTGCTCGCGGTAATGGCCGCGATGTATGCCTGCTATCACGGCCCTGATGGGCTTCGAGTTATCGCTGAGCGTGTGCACCGATTGACGACCGAGCTTGCCGGCCGGCTGGTGGCCGGTGGCCATGAACTCGTCCACGATTCTTGGTTCGACACCTTGGCGGTACGGGTGCCGGGCAAAGCCTCCGTGTTTCTCCAAGCGGCAGCTCGAGACGAGATCAATCTTCGACTCATTGACGATGACCACGTCGGGATCAGCCTCGACGAAACCACTGACGATGCAATCGTGGGTCGAGTAGCAGCCGCGTTTGGGCTCGACCCGGAACGAGCGATTGACACTGGCGTCGCAGCGTCGACCCTCGCAGGTTGCCGTCGTACCGGCACAATTTTGGACTTTGAACCATTCCACCGGTTCCGCAGCGAGACCCAGATGATGCGACACCTGCGTGCCCTCGCCGACAAAGACCTTGCGCTCGATCGGTCCATGATTCCGCTCGGTTCCTGCACGATGAAACTCAACAGCGTGAGCGAGATGGAGCCCATCTCGTGGCCCGAATTCGCCAATGTGCATCCGTTCGCGCCGCTGGAACAACGTCGCGGCTATCAGCAACTGGTCGATGAACTCGAACACATGCTCGCCGAGATCACCGGATACGACGCCGTGTCATTGCAGCCCAATGCCGGGTCTCAAGGTGAGCTTGCGGGCCTTCTCGCCATCAGGGGTTGGCACCGTTCGAACGGCGATGAAAGCCGGCGAATTTGCCTGATCCCGTCATCTGCTCACGGGACCAATGCGGCGAGTGCGGTGATGGCTGGTATGAGCGTGGTTGTAGTCGCATGCGGCGACAACGGCGACGTCGATATGGTCGACCTCGACGCGAAAATCGCCGAGTACGGCAGTGAATTGGCCGCAGTGATGGTCACCTATCCGTCGACCCATGGTGTGTTTGAACGAGACATCGTCGCGCTCTGCGCCCGAGTGCATGATGCAGGCGGGCAGGTGTACCTCGACGGGGCGAACCTCAACGCGATGGTCGGTCTGGCGCGACCCGGCCGCTTCGGGGCCGATGTGTCGCATCTGAATCTGCACAAGACGTTCTGTATCCCACACGGCGGCGGCGGACCAGGCGTTGGCCCGGTGGCTGTTGGTGCTCACCTACGGCCCTACCTTCCCGGACACCCTCAGTTCGATCGCGAAAACACTGTCGAGCGCGGAGAGACCATCGCTGCAGCGCAGTGGGGGTCGGCCGGCATTTTGGCCATTCCTCACATGTACATCTCAATGATGGGTGCCGCCGGATTGCGCCGGGCGACCGAAATTGCCATCGTCAGCGCCAACTACATCGCGACCCGGCTCGACGCGTACTTCCCGGTTCTGTACCGAGGCGAGCACGGCCGTGTCGCCCACGAGTGCATCATCGATCTCCGGCCTGCTCGCGACGCCACGGGAATAACCGTCGACGACGTGGCCAAACGGTTGATCGATTACGGGTTTCACGCCCCAACGATGTCGTTTCCCGTCGTTGGAACCTTGATGATCGAACCAACCGAATCAGAGTCGTTAGATGAACTCGATCGCTTCTGCGATGCAATGATCGGTATCGCTGCCGAGATTGAGCAAGTAGGAGCTGGTATCTGGCCCGCTGACGATAATCCCCTCGTAAATGCGCCGCACACGATCGAATCGGTTAGCGCCGATGCTTGGCCGCATGCGTACAGTCGCGAGCTGGCAGCGTGGCCGGTTGCCTCGTTGCGCACCAACAAGGTTTGGTCGCCCGTGTCGCGTATCGACGGGGCGCATGGCGACAGGAACTTCACCTGTAGCTGCCCGCCGATGGACACCCTCGAGCTCAAAAAGGATGATCATGTCTGACGAACCCGAAACGTATGAAGCTCGGGCTCAGGAACCAGCCAATCTCGAACCGGCAACTGTCGAATCACTGCGGCAAACGCCGTTGGCCGAGGTGCATCGAGAGCTCGGTGCCCGCATGATCGGCTTTGCCGGATGGGACATGCCCGTCTGGTACGAGAGCGCGACGGTGGAACATCATGGCGTTCGGAACCAGGCCGGTTTGTTCGACCTTTCTCACATGGCCGAGATTTTTGTAGATGGACCAGACGCGGCGGCGTTTCTCAGCTGGGCGCTGCTCGTCGATGCGACTGCCATGCCCTCGGGGCGGGCTCGTTACACGATGATGTGTAACGACAGCGGTGGCATCGTCGATGACCTGATCGTGTACCGACTCGAGGATCACCGGTTTCTGGTTGTAGCTAACGCCTCGAACGGAGCAACAGTGATGCACGAGTTACAGGCGCGCAGCGAAGGGTTCGTTGTCAAGCTGACCGATGAGACCGACGCGTGGGGGCTTATCGCTCTGCAAGGACCCGAAGCCGAACGAATTGTTGCCTCAGTGGCGGGTTCGGGACTTGTCGACCTACGGTATTACCGGGTAGCGCAGCTCGAGATTCTTGGTGCTCCAGGCTTGGCTGCGCGCACGGGCTACACCGGCGAAGACGGGTTCGAATTGTTTGTTCCCGCCGACCTGGCGATTGAGCTTTGGTCCCAGATGGCCGCGGCCGGCGCCAGCTCAGGTTTGATCCCAGCTGGACTTGCGTGTCGTGACACACTGCGCCTCGAGGCGGGCATGCCGCTCTATGGCAACGAGCTGACATCGCAGACGACGCCTTTTGATGTCGGAAGCTCCCGTCTGTTCAAGGTCAAGCCGTCAGGGCAGTTCGGCGAAGCTGCGCTGGTCAAGGCCAGTGCCGCCGCACACGATCAGCTGATTGGGCTCCGGATACACGGCCGTCGCCCGGCCCGCACCGGCTACGCCGTCAACGTCGAAGGTGGCCAGATTGGCACGATCACCAGTGGCTCGCCGAGCCCCACACTTGATTGCTTGCTTGCGATTGCACGGGTATCGGAGCCGCTCGAAGTCGGCGCCACAGTTCAGGTCGATATCCGCGACACCATGACCGTCGCCGATGTTGTTGCACTTCCGTTCTACCAACGATCAAGGATCTAGTCCGATGTCGTCAATGGACAAACGACCACAACAAAACCCCCAACGAGCAGACATGGAGAACCGATGACCGATGTTCCAGACAACCTTTCCTATACAGCTGATCACGAGTGGATCGCCACTGGCGAAGTCTTCACCGTCGGCATCACCGCTCATGCTGCGGCCGAGCTCGGCGAAGTCGTATTCGTCGAGCTTCCGGTCCAGGGCGCTGAGGTGGCAGCGGGAGCGACATGCGGTGAAATTGAGTCGACCAAAGCCGTGAGTGAGATCTACGCTCCGGTCGCAGGTGAAGTCGTCGAAGTCAATCAGGCGGCTGTCGACGCACCCGAATCGATCTCCGAGGATCCTTATGGTGCCGGATGGTTGTTCAAGATTCGGGCGACTGGCGGCGAATCTGAGCTACTCGACGCCCAGGCGTATCGGGCGTTGATCGCCTGATAACCGGGCCTGGTCGACGAGCCACGTGAAGATTGGGTCTTCGCGTGCACCGATCATCATTTCCGGGTGCCACTGAACGGTGACGATCGGCAGCAACGTGTGTTCGAGCGCTTCGACTGTTCCGTCTTGTGAGCATGCCGTGACACGCAGCTGCGGACCGACCTGGTCAACGGTCTGATGGTGCAGCGAATTCACAGCCCGAGAGGATCCATACAGCTCGTTCAATACTGACTGTGGCTCGATCGACACATCGTGCCAGTGAGTGGTCGGTGCATGATCAAAAGCCGCGTGGGCGGGAACATGCTGGTGCAGGGTGCCGCCGCAAAATACGTTCACGAGCTGATGGCCACGGCAGATGCCCAATGTCGGAAGCTCGCGAGCGATCGCTCGTTCGAGAATCGCAAATTCGACGCCGTCGCGGATCGGTTCGACTGCTTCAACTGCAGGGCCACGATGCGCGTTGTACCTCGCCGGATCGATATCGGCGCCGCCAGTGAGGACGAGGCCATCTAGACGATCAACGACCGCAGCGATGGGCTGCTCGACCGGAAGATGCACTGGCAGCCCGCCCGCACTCAGAATGGCTCGTGCGTAATCGGAGTAGTACATGTCGAAATGCACATCAGCGAGCACCTCGAGGTTGTCGACAAGCTGGCTGCCTAACTTGCGTCGCCCGGTCAAGCCAATAAGAGGACTTTTGTTCACCAGGCCACCCCAATACGCAATGCAATCTTGTGACCGAGTCGGGTCTTGATCTCTACGTCGGGCCCGTCTGGTTTGTGGGCGATGACGAACGTCAGAAGCACCACCGCAGAATAGGTCGGGGGCGACGATGCGGCACCCTTCGGAGCCATGATCGGGTCGCACTAGGGTTGCCAGCTACCGAACGAGGGTGAGCCGACCGATGCAGGCGAATCAAGCACGACTCGACCGACAAGACGAACAACTCGATGTGATTCGTACCGAGGTGCGTCGGCTTTGCGACAAGTTCGGAAACGGGTATTGGCGAAGTCTCGAACCGAACCGGTACCCCGAACAGTTCGTAACTGAGCTCACCGAGCAGGGCTGGCTTGGTGCGCTCATACCGACCGAATATGGCGGCGGCAGCTTGAGCCTTGGCGGTGCCTCGGTGATCCTCGAAGAGATCTCGGCGAGTGGCGGCAATCCCAGTGCCTGTCACGCCCAAATGTATGTGATGGGCACAGTGCTCCGACACGGATCCGACGAGCAGAAACAGAAATTCCTGCCGAAGATCGCCGACGGTTCATTGCGCCTTCAGGCATTTGGCGTCACCGAACCGGCCGCGGGGTCGAACACAACGATGATCAAAACCAAAGCCGAAAGAAATGGCGACTGCTACGTCGTCAACGGCCAGAAGATCTGGACATCGAGAGCGTTGTACTCAGACCTCATGGTCTTGCTGGCTCGCACCACTCCGGTCGATGACGTAGAGAATCGCCTCGATGGGCTTTCGACCTTTCTCGTTGACATGCGCAACGCCGATGGCTCGCTTATCGATGGTCTCACGATCAACCCGATCGAAACGATGATGAATCACAGTACGACCGAGGTGTTCTTCGACAATGTCGAGATTCCGAAGAGCGCCCTTATCGGAATCGAAGGAAACGGGTTTCGCCAGATTCTTGATGGAATGAATGCCGAACGAATTCTGATCGCCAGTGAGTGCATCGGTGATGGGCGTTTCTTCCTTGACCGAGCGTCTACTTATGCCAATGAGCGTGTCGTGTTCGATCGTCCGATCGGCATGAACCAGGGTGTGCAGTTCCCGCTGGCCAAGGCCCAGATTCACCTCGAAGCGGCAAATCTCATGCGTTGGTCAGCCTGCGACCTGTACGACCGTGGCGACTCGTGTGGTCCTGAGGCCAACATGGCGAAGTTTCTTGCGAGTAATGCCTCGTGGGAAGCCGGTAACGCGGCGCTCGACACCCACGGCGGGTTTGGGTTTGCGGCCGAGTATGACATCGAACGCAAGCTGCGCGAGACCCGCCTGTACCAGGTCGCCCCGATCAACAACAATCTCGTTCTTGCCTTTATCGCCCAGAAACGACTTGGGCTTCCAAAGAGCTACTGAGTAGCACTCAACTTCGGCAACCTCGTGCCGATAGTGAGGTGTGAAGAATGCAACGCGGGCCATGGGCGCTCGGCAGCGATCTGCGTCGGTAGGGGCGGTCGTAACCCATGGGCATATCGAAACGGCGAGGCGCCGAACGGGTTACGCCCGCGTAGCCGTGTGGTTGACCGTGTCAGCATTCATTGCAGTCTGGCCAGACGCGACACATCGTATTTGGTTGCTGTGCGTGGCGGTCTTGGCGTTGGTCGGCACCGCCAGTGCAGAAAAGGTATTGCCGTCGGACCGTCTGTCGATGGCACGCGCCGCAATCGACACTGCCGGGTTTGTTGCCTTTACCTGGATAGCGCCGGGTGCATGGACTCCGTGCTTGATCATGATCGGCGTCGTGCTCTCCGTAACGGCTCTGAACGGCAGCGCCGCATCGACTGTGGCGCTGACGGTGCCAGCGGTCACTGCGCTGATACTCGCTGAGGTGGTGCAGGATTTTGGACATTCGCTGATAGGTCCGGTGGTCGTGTTTCTTCTAGCTGCGGTCAACCTGGGGTTGTCATTGCAGAATCGGTCCTTGGGCGGTGCACCGGCCGCTGTGCTGTCTGAAGCCTTAGAGGCGGTCGACGCAATAGTGCATGTCACGAATCTCTCAACAAATGAGGTGGAACTTGCGCAGGGGCCAGTCGAAGAACTAACCGGTTGGACTGCGGATCAATGGTGTGCTCTTGATCACAGAGACCTGATTCATCCCGACGACCTCGCAGAGTTCTGGGTCGATACCGAGGTTCGTGTCGGTGAAGTCCTTGATCGGCGGGCAAGGTTCCGGTGTAAAGACGGTTCGTGGGTCTGGCTTCGGGACACGGCACGGGTTCTTGCCGGGCACGGCGATGAGGTGGTGTTGCACGGGTTCACGGTCGATGTCACGAGTCTCGAAGAAGCCAATCGCAAGATTCGTGAACAGGCGGCAACGGATGAATTGACGTCGCTCGGAAACAGGTCGAGGCTTGCCCAGGAAGTAGCCCGACGGCTCGCGGAGCGCCAGTCGTTCAGCCTGTATCTGCTCGACCTCGATCGATTCAAAGATGTCAATGACACTCTTGGCCATCCGGTCGGCGACGAAGTTCTGCAGATGATCGCCAAACGGCTTATGGAACTCGCGGATCCGAGTGACGTTGTGGTGCGTTTGGGCGGTGACGAGTTCGCGATCGTTCGCGATCAGCCGGCGCGTATGCCCGCTACCGACTTCGCGCTAGACATCGCAACCGCGGTGTCCGAGCCCATGTTGGTGCAGGACATCGCTATCGGCGTGTCGGCCTCGGTCGGCATCGCAGTCGCTCCCCGCCATGGAACAGACGTACCGACGTTGCTCCGCCGGGCCGATATCGCGATGTATGCGGCGAAGCGCCATGGCCAGACAAATCGCCTGTTCACCGCTTCGCTCGAAGACAGTTCCATCGACGACCTTACGCTTTCCGCTGAGATTGGCAAAGGCCTTGAAACTGGCCAGATCGTCTTGCACTTTCAACCGGTTGTGAGCATGCACACAGGTGCTGTAGTCGGATTCGAAGGGCTTGCTCGCTGGCAGCATCCGACCCGCGGGCTCCTGATGCCGGGCAGCTTCGTGCACCTCGCGACTCTTGGCGATGCGAACAGCTCCTTTACGCGAGCAGTCATCGATCAAGGAGTGCAATTCGCTGCCGTTTGCGCCGCAGTCAATCCAGTGCCTGTGTCGGTCAACATCTCAGCTCGAGCCCTCGTCGACGCTGCGCTCCCTGCTCGGGTGCAGCAAATTCTCGAACGTCACGGCGTCGACCCGTCATTGCTGCTGATCGAAATCACCGAAGACGATCTGATCGATGAGGCTGGGCGCTCGTTTGATGTCCTGAATCGGCTTGCAGCGCTTGGCGTCGCGACATCGATTGATGACTTTGGCACCGGCCACTCATCGCTGTCGCGCCTAGCGGATATTCCAATAAGCGAGATCAAGATTGACCGCCGATTCGTTGCGGGAGCGCAAGACGACGATCGGAATCGGGCCATCGTCCGCTCGATCATTGACCTAGCAGCGAACCTCAAGGTTGATGTGGTCGCCGAGGGCGTCGAACGCGAAGAAGACGTCGAATTTCTTGTTCAGTCCGGGTGCGAGTATGCGCAGGGATACCTCTTTGCAGCGGCCCTTGAACCGGCGGTTGCGCTGTCGGCGCTGTCCCACGGGTTTAACGTGGTTGAGTCTGCGCCGCAGGTCGACCTTCGATGCTCGTGAACCTTGCCGATAACCGTATGACCGGTAGGTAGCACCGAGTCATAGCTCCGCCAGCTTCGAACGATCGAGGCTGGTGGCCTAGGCTCGCACGATGCTCGTGATGCTGATTGCGGCCCGCATGCGCGCTCCGAACAATGATCGGTAGCGACGAAGGCCTGTGGGGACCTGATTTTGCTGTTACCGGCCCCGCCGGTGCTGCGATCCCGCTCGAACAGGTGGGTGCAGGAACCTTCGCGTTGGGCGATGTTCGCATCGTCTACGGCGGCGACACAGGTCTTGATCGCTATGTCGGCTCGCACGGGCTGACGGCGCCCTGCCTCGATGCGATTCGGGTGATCGATCAGAGCCGACTTCCATGCACAGACCTGGCCTCTGTGCCACGCCCGTTGCGCTGGTTTGTCAACACATACGGACGTCACACCCCAGCGGCGTTGTTCCATGACTTCCTGGTACGTACCGGCGACCCCTCGCTGCAGATTCCAGCCTGGATGGCTGACCGGTGCTTCCGGTTCATGTTGCGGGCTGCTGGCGTGCCGAGGTTTAAGCGCTACATCATGTGGACAGCAGTCGCCCTGCGCACGAGAGCGACGTTGCAGCCCTGGTGGCACGGTGTGCTGCTGGGTCTTTGGGCAATTCTCGCCACAGCCGGCATGGCTTCTTTTGCCGTTGGGCTTGTGGCAGTCTTTCGCGGGCAGACCTCGGTGCTCGGACTCGCACCGTTCGGCGTGCTTGCCGTTGCCGGCGTCGGTCCGGTCATCGCTAGTGCGCTTTGGGGCCGTCAATGGGGAGCGGGAATCGTGACAGCGGTTACTGCGCCATGGCTCGTGCCGACGGCGTTGGTCGTCGTTGTTGGATACGCGGTCTACGCGCTTGTCGAGACGGTCGGCGCAGCGATTGTTCCTGAGGGCAGCTCAGCGGCCGGGACGTAAGGAATCGATCCACCGATCGGCGACACTCAAGCGCTTCGTGAGCGCCCCAATCGTTGCTTCGGTGATGCGATGTACCCCGGATTCAGCGTTGAGCCGACTGTTCACCTGGGGGTAGCCGAGACCGGTGCGAGCGACGATCTCACGCACCCGGTCCGCGTTCTTGTCTCGTAACTCGGTCTTGATTTTGGCCCGCGACTGAGACTCGCCCCCGGAAGGCTGACCGTGCGGATCATTGGACCAGGGATCATCGATTTCGACCGCGGCCCGACCGGGTAGCGGTGGCGGTGGCGGAAGCTCGACTGGGAATCCCTCGAGGTCGTCAGGCAACGCCACGAGCTTCTCGTCTGGGTCAAGGCCATCGCCCGGTCCAGCGGGCGCGGTGTCGATCGCCGTTGATGAAAGGGCGGCAAACAGTGACATCTGCTCACCATCGTCATCTTGGGAGCGCACGACATCGAAGTCGTCATTGCCGGCGCGTTCTCTGCGCAGCTCAATACTGTGTCGGCGCTGCTCGGCAATCGAAACAGCATGTGACCGCAAGCGCAAGTCGTCGGGCAGGTACATGTGCGCTTTTTGATCCTTTACGCCGTGTGTCCAGCGCGCAATTCGACCTACAGCCTGACGGAAGAACATTGCGGTCGTGGTTGTTGTCGCAAACACGGCCACCCGCAGCCGGGGAATGTCGACGCCTTCGCTAATCATGCGCACCGCGATGATCCACTCATCGTCGGATCGGCCAAACTGATCGATGATGTCGCTGGCACGCGGATCGTCTGACAGTGCAATTCTGGCGGTGACCCCGTGCCGAGACTTGAGGAGCTCGGCGATTGATCTCGCGTGTTCGTGGTCGGTGGCGATGACTAGTCCGCCAGCGTTGGGATGCGACGTGCGGATTTCGCTCAGCTTGTCGTGGGCGCGACCGAGAACGACGCGGATCCACTCGCCGTCGGGGCTTAGCGCAGTGCGTAGCCGAGCGCCCCACTCACTGGTTTTGATGTCGTCTTCGAACGTCGCGTCTATTTGTTCGCCTTCGGCGTTGATCCACTCCATGTGGCCGTCAAATCTCGGGAAGTACACGGGCCGCACAACACCGCCGTCGATGAGGGCTTCGCCGTATCCGTACTCGTAGTCGGGAACAGCGTCGCCATAGTCGCCCCATGAGTACGACACGAATGGGATTGGGCTGTCATCGGTTCGAAAGGGCGTTCCGCTAAGCAGCAAACGCATGGCTGCGCCTGTAAACGCAGCCTCGACCCCGTCGCCCCAGGAACGGTCACTTGCGGCATGGTGTATCTCGTCGAGGATCACCATTCCGTTAGCGGCATAAGTCGCGAGCTGGCGCGACGACGACGATGCCTGTGCATAGGTCACCACGACGCCATGCATGTCGGTCGCAGGCGGGCCGTCAGACGCGGACCAGGCGGGATCGAGGTGGAAGCCGAATCGCAACGCGGCTTCGGCCCATTGCCGCTTGAGGTGTTGCGTCGGAACTACCACCACAAAAGGTCGACGCTCGCCTGCGAACCAAGACCGAGCAGCAACGAGAGCGAACGAGGTCTTTCCCGCGCCGGGGCAGGCGACCGTCATGAACGAGTCGGCAGTGCTTGCTCGAAATGCATCGAGCGCTGCCTGCTGCCATTGGCGCAGTACGACACTCTGGCTTCGAGCGTTGGGGAGAACCGATGGCACAGCCGGGCACCTTAGAGCGCTCGTGTGCGCTGTCCACGGAATGTCACAACTCTGTTGCATCGCCTAGCTTCGGGCCATGACCAAACTCGCAGCTGACCATGCAGTCCTGGCGTCGAATATGTTGGCCGAGGCTCGCTTAACGGGCACGACGATTGACTCATTGGGAGAGTCCGCGCCGGAATCCGCAGCGCAAGCCGAAGCGATCAGTGATCTGTTCGCGGCGTCGATCCACGCGCCGGTTGTCGGCTGGAAGATCGGGTGCACAACGCCGCATGCCCAACAAGCCCTCGGCTGCGACGAACCGTTCGGGGGTCGAGTCTTCGCCGATCGGTTATATGCCGAATCTGCTCCAGCTTCGCTCTTTGCCTATGCACTGGTCGAGTGCGAACTGGCGTTTGTCCTCGGGGCAGACCTTGCGGTGAGACGACAGCCATATGACGACGTCGACGAAGTACGAGCAGCGACATTGGGGGTGGCACCAGCGATTGAGGTCGTCGCCTCTCGGTACACATCGGTCGGGGCGGTCGACTGGATGAGTCTTGTCGCGGACCACGGAGCAAATGGGGGAGCGTGCATCGGCCCGGTGGTTCCCGTTGCTCAGCTTGAAGACCTCGCCACCGTCTCTGTGACATGCACGATCGGTGGGGTACCCGGGGGTTCCGGATCGGGTGCAGACGTGATGGGTGACCCTTGGCTGGCGCTGTTGTGGATCGCTGAACACTTGAGAGTGCGCGGGATTGGACTCGAAGAGGGACAGTTCGTCTTATCGGGCACGTGCACCGGCATGGACCTGGTAAAGCCGTTTCAACCGGTCGTTGCCAGTTTTTCGGGTCTTGGAGAACTGAGGTTCGTGCTCGATGGCGACCAGTGACTGCTGCCAGAGTCTCGTCAGCCCTCGTACAGCCGATAGGGCAGCATCCGGGTGCCGAATGCTGCTGTTTCGGCGGACCATGAGGCGACGATCTCATTCACGGGCTTACGTTGTTCAATGCCGAGGCGCAGGTCAGCGGTACCGGCGAGCAGATCGAAGAACTCTGGGCGGTCGATCAGACGCTGTCCGGCACGATCTGCCTGATCGGCGATGAGACCCAGCATGGCAACCGCAGCGACGACTGGATCAAAGGTTTCGTGATCGATCGATCGCCAGTGAACCCCCTCGAGGGCAAGGTCTACGAATGCGGGGTCTGTCGCGGTAGGGGTCGAACGAGGCGTGAAGTTTGTAACCGCGAACTCGACGCCATCGAGATCGAGTTCACGGAGTTGCGATACCAACGATGCTGCGTCGAGCCAAGGCGCACCGACGACCGAAAATGCGAGATCAGTGCCGCGGCCGTAGCTCAAGGTGGTGGCCTCGAAGAGAACTGCTCCCGGATAGGTGAGGGTGCCGCCGAGGTGCGGCAGCCCAGGACTGGGGCCGATCCATGCGTTCCTATCGAGTGGCCAGCCATCTGTGCCCGCCCATTGCTGCATCGGTACAACCTCAAGGTCGAGCGTTTCGAGCCCGTCGAGCCATCGCTCGCCTTTGATCGCTTGGGCGAGTTCGCCGCTTGTGAGCCCGTACAGCATCGGAATCGGATATTGGCCGACGAACGATGTGAAGTCGGGCTCAAGAACATGGCCCGATAGTCGGCGACCGTGGGGATTGGGACGATCCAGAACCACAAATCGCACGCCGCTTTCAGCAGCTGCTTGCATAGCCAACCCGAGCGTTGAGATATAGGTGTAGAAGCGAGCGCCAACATCTTGCAGGTCGTAGACGAGCACATCAATGTCGGCCAATGCACCGGCAGTCGGAGCACGGCTCGCCCCGTACAGGCTGTGCACAAACAACCCGCTGGCCGCGTCGATTTCGTCTGTCACGAGAGCTCCGGCGCCGACCCGGCCGCGAACCCCGTGTTCAGGAGCGAAGAGCGCAACCAACTCGACTTCAGCTAAGGCGTCGAGGACATCGACGGTGTGACGGGCGTCGTGAACCGAAGCCTGATTCACAATCAGGCCAACGCGGTCGCCAGCCAACAACCTAGGGTCGGCAAGAAGCTGAGCGATTCCTGGCTCATAGCTGAGGTCAGCGATGGTCGGAACGGGTTGGGGTGTCGCTGCTACGCCGGTTGGAGATTCCATTGCCTGGGTCGGGGCTGGCACCGGTGTCGACGTGGACTGAGGCTCTGACTCGCCGTCTGGGGACGGTGCAGTATTCGCAAGCTGGTCGACCTGCTCTGCATAACTCTGTCTGTCAGGTGTTGTGGCTGCATCGACTTGGTCGAGAGGGGTTGCACAGCCGGTCGTGAGTATGGCCGCCAAGACGGCTACCTGATACAGACGCGCTCCGCGATGCCTTAACCCCAATGGGTTGTGCAGAACAGAGCTATGCAGAACAGGGCTGTGCAGAACCGGTAGGTACACGCAATGACAGTAGCGAGGCCATGCGGCCGGCGATGCGCGGCGCACGTTGGCTAAAACAGGCTTCTACGGTGACGGGATGCAGCCGCAGCTCACCCGCCGACCAAGACTGGCTCGCTGCTTAGCGATGGTGATCGTCGGGTTTGTGCTGGTTTCGTTGCTGGGGTGCAGTTCGAACGGCGAGACGGCACGAATTCAGCCAGAAAGCGGAATGCCAACGGTCACGACGCAGGCCGCTACGACTTCTGCGCCGCTTCCGACTACTTGGCCAACTTCGACGCCGATTCCGACAGCGACGCCCATCCCGACGCCGACTCCGTTGCCGACCGCGACGCCGGAGCCGACCTCGACCCCATTGCCGACAGCTACGACAACGCCGGTCGTGCCGATTCCGCGGGTCGCTAGTCAGGATCATTCCGATGATGAAGCTGAGCCAGCAGGCGCGTTTCGGGTCGCACTCGGAAACCTCGTGCGGCGAGAAGCCGACGACGAGTCGTTTGCTGCGGCGGAGAGAATCTGGTCCCGAGTGCGCCAGATGTTCCCGCAGAGTCGAATCGAGAAAATCTCCGAGCTATTTGTATGGAACGAAACCCTTGGAGGAGGGTCAGTCATACGCAACTGGGACCTTCGGGGCTGGCAGCTCAATGTCGATACGAACCTTCGAGGCGAAGAACTCGACTATCTGCTGTTGCACGAATTTGGACATGTCCTGACCCTGGATCTCGCTGAAATGACCCTGCTCGTTGACCCGTCGGCCTGCGCAACCGTGGCCGTGGACATCAGCTGTGCGAATGTCGGCAGTGTGGTCGATCGTTTCACCACTCGTTTCTGGTCGGTTGAGATGGCCGAGACAGCGACCGAACCTGATGGCGCTGAGGCGTTGTATGAGGCTGACCCGACCCGATGGATCAGCCGGTATTCGGCGACGAGTCCAGTCGAGGACATCGCTGAAACATGGACAGCATTTGTGCTCCGCGAGCGGCCGGTTGGTGCGTCGGTCGCGGATGAAAAGATTCGGTTCTTCTGGGTGCATCCCGATATGCGGTCGCTGCGGGCAGAGATCCGGATCCGGTCCGGCCTTGACCCGTTCGTCGGGTAAACGGGGAAGTACCCACCTGACACAGACGGGGTCCGTAGTGTCGAGTGCACTGCCAGCATTGCCAGAGGTTGGTTCGGCGAGTTGCACTGCTGTCGCCGCGAGATCCTCTTCTCCGACCGCGGAAATCGTCGCCGGGCTTGAGCAACCAATCACGAAAGCCGCAGCGACAACTACTAGCGCCGAGATCCGATTTTGTTGATTCACGAGTTCTGTGGTCTCAGGTGTCGCCACCTCTGCTGTGGCGCCAGCCTCACGGTAGGTGTTCATATCGTTTCCCTTTTGTGCCTCAGATCAGCTATCTCGCTAACCCTGTACACACCATGTCGACTGTCAGCTCAAGCGGGTCTTCCATCTGTAGATGCTCGCGAAGGTGGTCGAATTCGAAGCCGTACGGAAAACCTGGTTTGAGCCGGAAACTGTTGACTCCGCTCTCACCGCAGAGAGTTAGCGTTGAGCGGTCGACTTCAACAATCGTCCCTGAGAAGCGACTAAACAGTTCTTCTGAACTTACTG
>CALKPY010000129.1 GCA_937991435.1 uncultured Acidimicrobiales bacterium | reverse complement strand
GGTTGTGCGTGAGCGCATCCTCAACGACGGTATTCGTATGGACGGCCGTGGTCCTGCTGACCTGCGTGAACTCTCAGCCGAGGTTGGCGTAACGCCGACCGGTCACGGTTCTGGATTGTTCCAACGTGGCGACACGCAGGTACTCAACGTTGCCACTCTCGGCACCGGCCGCATGGACCAGATGATCGACGGCATCGATCCGCTCGAGCGCAAGCGCTACATGCACCACTACAACTTCCCGCCTTACTGCACCGGCGAAACCGGCTTCATGCGTGGACCAAAGCGTCGCGAAATCGGCCACGGTGCACTCGCTGAGCGCGCTCTCGTACCAGTGATTCCTGACTTCGAGAGCTTCCCGTACACCTACCGCCTTGTGTCAGAAGTAATGGCGTCGAACGGTTCGAGCTCAATGGCTTCGGTCTGCGGTTCATCGCTGTCTCTGATGGACGCTGGTGTTCCAATTTCTGCTCCAGTGGCCGGTATCGCCATGGGTCTGATTCACGAAGACGGCAAGTACGTCACCATCACCGATATTCTCGGTGCCGAAGATGCCATGGGCGACATGGACTTCAAGGTTGCCGGTACCTCTGACTTCGTAACCGCTCTGCAGATGGACACCAAGATCGACGGCATTCCTGCCGACGTCTTGTCCGCTGCGCTGCAGCAGGCACTCGATGCCCGGTTGCAGATTCTTGCTTGCATGAAAGATGCAATCGACGGACCTCGCCCAGAGATCAACGCCAATGCGCCACAGATCGTCAGCTTTGAGATCCCGATCGACAAGATCGGCGAGATCATTGGCCCTAAAGGCAAGGTCATCAACGCCATGCAGGCCGAGACCGGAGCCGACATCAGTGTCGACGACGATGGCATGGTCGGCGTGGTGTCGATCGCGTCATCGAACCGTGATGCGGTTGCCGAGGCCGAACGTCAGGTCAAGTTGATTCTTGACCCACCGACCCCTGAGGTCGGCGCGACCTATGAGGGCAAGGTTGTCAACATCACCAACTTCGGTGCGTTCGTCAACATCATGCCTGGCCGTGATGGTCTGGTTCACATCTCCAAGATCGGCGGCAAGCGCCGTATTGATCGCGTCGAAGACGAGCTCAGCCTCGGCGATGCTCTCGAAGTCGTCGTCGAAGACATTGACCCCAATGGCAAGATCAGTCTGATGCCCGCAGAGTTCGCTGACGAGCTGACCAGCGCTAGCGCTGACGGCGGCAGCGGCGGCGATCGTGAGCCTCGTGGCGGCGGTGACCGTGGCGGTCGCGGCGGTGATCGTGGTGGTCGTGATGGCGGTGACCGTGGTGGTCGCGGCGGTGATCGTGGTGGTCGCAACCGTGACGGCGGCGGTCGCGGTGGTCGCGATGGCGGCGGCCGTGGTGGTCGTGATGGCGGTGGTCGTGATGGCGGCGGTCGTGGCGGAAGCCGTGATGGCGGCGGGCGCTCACGTAACGACGACAAGCCAAAGAAGCTTGCTGACGTCGAGGTTGTGTCATTCAATGACGCCTTCGACGCCGAACAGAGTGAGCGCTACGGCGACCTCTGATCGATGACGATCCGGGTCGGTGTGCTGGGCGCCTCTGGGCGCATGGGCGCGGCAGTCTGCGCGTCGGTGCACGCTGATCCGGAACTTTCACTCGTCGCTGCGGTCGATGCACATGGGGTGTCGACCGCAGTAGACGGAATTGCAGGACCGATCGGTGAGCGCGTGCTCATGTCAACCGATGTTGATGAGCTGCTCGTGGCCGCTGATCGACCAGACGTTGTTGTCGACTTCACGATTGCCGAAGCGGCTCGACAGAACCTGCCGAAGCTCGCAGAGGCTGGAATTCACGCCGTAGTGGGCACGACGGGATTCACCGACGCCGATCTCGATGGCTTTCGCGCTGACTTCGTCGACAGTAACTGCCTTATCGCCGCGAATTTCGCGATCTCCGCAGTGCTGATGATGCGATTTGCCGAGCTGGCTGCTCCGCTGTTCGACACGGCCGAGGTCATTGAGCTGCATCACGACAACAAAATCGACGCGCCGTCAGGAACGGCAGTGGCGACGGTCGAACGAATGGCAGCGGCGAGCGCAGAGTGGGGCGTGGACCCAACCGAGCACGAGGTGTACCCGGGTGCCAGAGGCGGCGAGGGCCCTGCTGGCATTCGTGTCCACTCCGTTCGCATGCGCGGCATGGTGGCCCACCAGGAGGTCATCCTCGGAGCGCTCGGCCAGAGTCTCACCATCAGGCAAGACAGCTATGACCGCACATCGTTCATGCCGGGCGTGTTACTCGCCTGCAAGCGGGTGTCTTCGATGCCAGGTTTGACGCTCGGACTTGATGCCGTACTCGACATTTGATGTGACCGAAACTCGTGCTGACTGGCAGTTCATGCGCCGGCCGCTGTGGCTTCTGTCGCACGTGCTGGTTGCGACATTGCTGACCGCAATGGTCTTTGCCGGCGTGTGGCAGGTACAGCGACATGGCGAGCGGTCCGAGCGCAATGACGTCATTCAACAGCGGGCAGCGCTCGACCCTGTTGAGATCGGCTTGGTGGCGCCGCCTGGGGCCACCGATGATGATCTGCAGTACACGGTCGTTCAGGCCACGGGTGAATTCATCGTCGAAGACGAAGTGCTGGTACGCAATCGCACGTTGACCGGGTCGCCGGGCTACTGGGTTCTGACCCCCCTTCTCACCATTGACGGTTGGGCGGTCGTCGTCAACCGAGGGTGGATCCCGGCGGCGTTTAACCCGGGCGAAGATCGGCTAGGTACCGAACCTCCATCGGGAGTGGTCACGCTGCTTGGAACCCTGCAACCGTCGCGCTCTGCGGGAGCGCTGCAGCAAGCCGACCCGGCGACGAGCAGACTCACGAGCCTCGCAAGGCCCGACCTTGAACGGTTCGCTCAGCAACTTGACTACCCAATCTCGCCAGTCGTGCTACAGCTGGACCCGACCCGCCCGATTGATGCCGCGGACGGAGCTGGAAGCAATAGTGGGCTTCCGGTGCCTCTGTCGCTTCCCGCCCTTGATGCTGGTCCGCACGCGAGCTATGCCGCTCAATGGTTCATCTTTAGCGTAATCGCTCTCGTGGGCTACCCAATAGTGCTTCGGCGTATGTCCACCGGACGCGGTCGCTCCATCGCAGGGGATTCCCTGACCAGTGGGTGACACCGGGCGGGGTAGCATCACCAGTCGTGGGAACCCCATCTGAACTTCGAATCATCCACGCCCTGCGACTTAAGGGTTTCGCAGGCACTGATGTCATCGCGGAAACAGCAGACGTCGGTGAAGCAGCTGCTCAAGACGTGCTCGAAGGCCTAGCCAACAACGAACTAGCTCGCTACCGCGAAGGGCGCATGACTGGTTGGATGCTCATGCCGGCGGGCCGTGCCCGCGGCGAGGCGCTGCTCGCCGAAGAACTCGATGGCGCAGGCAAGCGAGCTGAGCTCAACGCCCTCTATCAACGATTCCTCGAATACAACCAACCATTTCTCGGGCTGTGTACCGAGTGGCAAACGCGCATGGTTGAAGGCGAGCAGGTTGTCAACGATCACGCAGACAAGGTTTATGACGCTGCCGTGATAGGCCGACTCGCCGAGACCCATTCAGCGATGCAACCAATCTGCGGTGACCTCGCGGCATTGTTCGATCGATTTGACTCATACGGTGCCCGTTTCGACGATGCTCTTGCTCGCGTGCAAGGCGGCGAGATCGAGTGGTTTACCAAACCGGTGATCGAGTCGTATCACACTGTGTGGTTCGAACTGCACGAAGATTTACTGGCGTCGCTCGGTATCGAGCGATCCAAAGAGGGGCACTCATGACCGCAACTTTCGGCCGGGTCCTCTCGGCGATGATCACGCCGTTCGATAGCGACGGAAAACTTGATCTCGACGCCGCTCAGGCGTTGGCCAGCTGGCTGGTCGATACCCAGGGGCACGAAGGACTCGTGCTGGCCGGAACCACTGGCGAGTCGGCGACGCTGACTCATGATGAACAGGGACAGCTGTTCCAGGCGGTGCGATCAGCGGTGTCGGTGCCGATCGTGGCCGGCACTGGTTCAAACGACACCGCGGCGGCCATCGACCTGACCGAACGAGCAGTAGCGACTGGTGTCGATGGTCTTCTCGTGGTGACTCCGTACTACAACCGTCCTTCGCAAGCCGCGTTGATTGACCACTTCAAAGCAATCGCCGCGGCGGGCAGTGACCTGCCGACGTTGATCTATGACCACCCCGGGCGCACAGGGCGCAAGATCGAAAATGACACGCTGCTCACCCTCGCTCATGAGGTCGACAATGTCGTTGGTCTCAAAGATGCCGCTGGTGACCCTGGGGCGACCGCACAACTCATGCTCGATGCGCCTAGCGGTTTCGAGGTGTATTCCGGTGACGATGCGCTGACGTTGCCGTTGCTGGCTGTTGGCGCCGTTGGCGCTATTGGCGTTGCGACTCACTGGACCGGCCCCGAACATCTGCGCATGATCGAGGCCCTCGAGGTAGGCGACCTTGCTGCGGCTCGCGCCTTAAACAATCTCATGTTGCCGTCATTTGCCTTTGCGGCGCAGCAAGCCGATGCACCGAACCCGGTGCCCACCAAAGCCATGATGCGCGTGATCGGTCATGCGGTCGGCCACGGCCGCTCGCCAATGCACCATGAGCCTGCAGGACTCGAAGCGGCGGCAACAGCCCTGCTCGAACGTTCTGGGCTTGACATCGAATCACAGATTGCGGGTTGATCCCATGCCAGCTGAAGTCACCATTACGTTCCTCGGCGGGCTCGGTGATATCGGTCGAAACTGCGCCGCGATCGAGACCGGCGATGAGCTGCTACTGCTCGACTGTGGGCAGTTGTTCGCAAGCGAAGATGAGCCTGGGGTCGATTCGATCCTGCCTGATATCGACTACCTGCTTGAACGATCGGATCGCATCATTGGTTGCCTCGTAACGCACGGTCACGAGGACCACATTGGAGCCTTGGCTCAGGTGCTCTCACGTGGCCTTGAGTTCCCGATCTACGGATCGGCGTTTACTCTCGGCCTCGTCAAGTACCGCCTTGAGGAGCGCAACTTGCTCGGGCGTACCGAGCTGATCGAGGTCGCCGACGACGAGTCGGTGCAGATTGGTTCCTTCGGCGTCGAGTTCCTTCCGGTAACCCACTCAGTACCGGGGGGCATGATCAGCGCGATCACGACTCCGCAAGGAATTGTGCTTCATAGCAGCGATTTCAAACTTGATCCGCACCCGGTAGACGGCCGTCGCACGAACCTGCCTCGTATTGGGGCATTGGCCGAAAGCCCCGGCATCAGGCTGATGCTTGCAGACAGCACCAATGCCGATTCGCCGGGTACGACGGCGAGCGAAAGTTCAATGGGACCAACGCTGTCTGACGTGTTTCGCGAAAATGCCGACCGCCGCATCATCACTGCGTGCTTCGCCAGCCACATGCACCGCGTACAGCAGATCATCGATGCCGCCGTTGAACAGGATCGGCGCATCGCCACACTCGGCCTGTCCATGCTGAAGAACGTGGCGTTGGCCCGCAGTCTTGGTGTGTTGAAGGTGCCCGAAGACTCGTTCTTCGACATCAAAGACATCGGCGATTTTGCGCCCGGTCAGACGTGCATTATCTCGACCGGAAGCCAAGGCGAATCCCGGGCGGCGCTTGCGACTGCCGCGGCCGGCAACAGCAAATGGATATCGATCAACAAACACGACACGGTGCTGCTCAGCTCGCACCCGATTCCTGGCAACGAGGCCAAGGTTTCGACCATGATCAACGACCTTGTTCGTCGCGGGGCCGAGGTGGTGCACAGCGGTCTGGTCGATATTCACACCAGTGGTCACGGAAAACGCGCAGAATTGACCACGCTCCACACCGTGGCGAACCCCGAGTGGTTCGTGCCGGTTCACGGTGAATACCGCCACCTTGTGGCGCACGCCGAGCTCGCTACGTCTCTCGGCATGGCTGATGATCGAGTGCTGCTCGCCGAAGACGGTGACCAGATCGTGCTTGGCAACAAAGGGCTTCGCCTGAAGAAAAAGGTGACCAAGGGTCATCACCTGCTGTTGAACGGTGACTTTCTTGGCCCGGACCGTGGCGTACTCGCCGATCGGCTTGGCCTTGGTCAACAGGGAATGGTTTCGATCACTGCGGTTGTTGACTTTGACTCTGCCCGCCAGATGTGCGACCCCTGGGTCGAAGCCCGGGGTTGGCTTGATGGCGATGACGGTCGCGAGATCTCCGAACAGATCATCAAGCTTGTGAGCAAGGCAATTGACGAAGAATTGCGCACCGCCGATTGGAACCGTGACACGCTGATTCGTCGGGTGCGTCGTGCGGCTGGCTCGTGCGTCCATCAACAGTCGCGCCGGCGACCGATGATTGTGCCGATCGTTATCGACGTCTGACCGCCTAAGTCCGCGGTCTGGTCCAATTTTGTGCAACCCCGAGCTCGTCGCTCGGGGTTGTTCGCGTTTCGCTGGACACCGCCGCGCTTGGCGCCGGGAGTGGGTGATTTCGCCTAGCGGCTCGCGTTTGACGTCACGAGCCCTCTGTTGATGATGTTGTTGCTGTTAGTGTTGTTGCTGCTGTGACTGCACCAACGCGAACATCGAAAGCTGGCAACTCGACCAAGAGTAAGGGCGCGGCGCGCACCAAAGCCAGCCCCGCATCGCGTAAGGCGCCTGCCGGGAACAACAAGACATCGGCCAAGAACAAGACAAATGCGCCACCAAACGCGAAGTCAAGCACAGCGAAGAAGCCAGCGAGAGCCAGAACCAGTTCCGCAAAGGCAAAGTCTGCAGGCGGCGCCACCGCAGATCTCCGGAGACGGGAGACACCACGCAGGACTCGTTCTGCTCGGGACAATGCTCAGACATTGGAGTCACGACGCACTGTGGCTCCACATGCGGGGCGGGTCTTGCGTGGTCATCGTCGCGATATCTGGGGCGTCGGGTTTGTAACCCTCGGTCTCGTGAGTGCGCTAGGCGTCTATTTCGACGCTGCCGGTCCCGTAGGTAATGCCGTGACCCAGTTCTTTGGGGCAGTCGTGGGCCTGCTGCGCGGCGTGTTGCCGCTTCTGTTCATCATCGTTGGTCTCGTGTTGATCCGTGGTCACCTTCGCGGCCGGGCCGAAGAACGTGCCGCCGAAGAGTCGCCTGATGGTGCCGCTACCAAGCTGGCCGCCGCCGACAATGATCTTTGGGTTCGATTCTCAATCGGCGGCTTGCTGTCGATCGTTGCGGCAGCCGGGCTTGTGCACCTTGGCGCCGGACGCCCCGCCTTTGGTGACGACGTTGACGGCTTCGTCGATGCTGGGGGATTTCTGGGTTGGTTGATTGGCGCACCCGTTCGTGCCATGTTCGGTGCTTGGGGTGCTCCTGTAGTGCTCGTGGCACTGCTTATCGTTGGCGTCGTGGTGTTCACGGCGGTGTCGATCGCCCGCTGGTTCAGCCGGGGTGCGCGACGTGTCGAAGCCCTCGGTGGATTCGTGCAGCAGTTCTGGTGCCTGTTAGTCGGGGTAGACCCAACGGCCATCGCTGTTGCATCAACAGAGTCTGCAGATGCGGCTGGTGTTTCGAGCGGGCTTCCGCCCGAACAGGTTGTCGCCGAGACGCCGGCACCGATCATTGTCGGAGGCCAGCAGGTCGGCGAGTACCGACGGGCTGATGCGACGGTTGCGCCTCTTGATATTCCCCGCGGTCATGTCGGCGTCGGCGACCCACTACTTGAGAATCTGCCCTCTCCGGAGTCGCGCAAGTTTCGAAGCCTTGCCCAGGCCTCGGGAATCCGCCATGTCGACGCCGAGATGCCGGGATCACCTGCGATTGCTCACCAATCTGGCCCTCGCACAGCCGAACAACCCGCCGTGCCAAAGAGCGCGGTGCGCGACCGCCAACCGAAGGCCGCCAACAAGCCAGCATCTTCGGCTGACGAACGTGTCGCCCCGGCTAAAGCAGCCCCGCGCCGCAAACCCAAAGTCGTCGTATCTGACACAGCTGCCGGAGAGCAAGGCACCCTCGACCTGCGTCCGTCGGTTGCTGATTCACCCTGGAAACTGCCGCCACTCAATTTGTTGAATCGGTCAAAGGACCGTGCTGTCGACCAGACGGCTGTGACCGAGGCGGGCCAGACACTCGAGCGGGCTCTCGCGTCACACGGCGTCGACGCCCACCTTGTGGGCATGGTCGTGGGTCCCACGGTGACCCGATACGAACTCGAGCTTGGCGACGGAGTCAAGGTCGCTCGAATCACGAGCCTGAGCCGCGACATCGCCTACGCGATGGCCTCGGCCGACGTACGAATTCTTGCCCCGATACCAGGCCGCCAAGCGATCGGCATTGAGGTTCCCAACGAGAACCGCCAAGTCGTCGCCTTGGGAGACCTGCTGCGCTCAAACGAAGCAATGAAAGCCGAGCACCCGCTCGAGGTGGCGATCGGCCGTGACATTCAGGGCAAAGCAAAGCTCATGAACCTTGCCAAGATGCCTCACCTGCTGATCGCTGGTGCAACCGGTTCCGGTAAGTCGTCGTGTATCAACAGCATCATCACCTCGGTGCTTATGCGCTCGACGCCTGCCGATGTCCGCATGATTCTCGTCGACCCGAAGATGGTCGAAATGACGCAGTACGAGAACGTGCCGCATCTGCTCACTCAACCCGTGACCGACCCTCGCAAGGCAGCCAACGCACTGGCTTGGGCCTGTCGCGAGATGGATCGTCGCTATGAGCTTCTTGCCGGCAAAGGATTCCGAGATATCGCGGGCTTCAACAAGGCGTTCGACGAAGGCAACTTTGACGAAGAGAACACTGAAGTCGAACGTGAAAATGAAACGGCCAATCCGGGCGAAGAGCGTCGCAAGATAAGTCGTCTTCCATTCATTCTTGTGGTCGTAGACGAGCTCGCTGACCTCATGATGGTCGCAGCCCGAGATGTCGAAGATTCGATTTGTCGCATCGCTCAGAAGGCACGTGCGGTCGGTATTCACCTGGTTATCGCCACCCAGCGGCCGGCGACCAATGTGATCACCGGCATCATCAAGGCCAATGTGCCAGCGCGCATGGCGTTCTCCGTTTCGAGTCTTACCGACAGCCGAGTGATCCTCGACCAACCGGGGGCAGAGAGGCTCATAGGCCAGGGCGATCTGTTGATGCTGTCACCAACGTCGAGCGCCGCTGATCGTATTCAGGGCTGTTGGGTCGAAGAAGAAGAGGTCCGCAAGGTCGTCAAGAATTGGCGTAAACAAGCTGCCGACTTCAAGATCGATGAATCCGTTAGCGAGGCCGAGATCGTTGACGGAAGCACCAGCTCCTCCGCTGGCGGTTCTGCGGGCGGAACGTCATCGGGAGCTTCCGATGACGATGACCTCTATGCCAGGGCCCTCGAACTTGTCGTAACTTCGCAACTCGGGTCGACCTCGATGCTTCAGCGCAAGCTCAAGGTCGGTTTTGCTCGGGCTGGGCGTTTGATGGACATGCTTGAGGAGAACAACATCGTCGGCCCGTCGATTGGCTCCAAGGCGCGTGAAGTGCTGATTGGCGAAGAAGATCTGTAGCTGAGACCGACGCCCGGAACACCAGCGCTGTTCGGCGGGTTTCAAATGCATGACTCCGAGTCGCCTTGTGGCGTTGATGATCGCGTTGTTCTTGTTTCTCGCTGCATGTGGCCAGGGCGAGCCGATCACCGGCGATCTGTCGGCTGATCCCGACACAGCGCTCACTGCTGGCGCCCCTGAACCTGATGGCCCCGAACTTGGTGATAGCGACGACAGCCTTGCGACGGACGGCTTCATTCTCGTTGACCAGGTCCCGGGTGATCCGCGTGAAGACACGATCTCGGCTCTCGACGACAGCTCGAACCCCGAACTGCCTTCGCCGCTAGTCGATGTTGCCGCTATCCGCAGCGGTGGCCCTCCGCCTGACGGAATCCCGCCTATAGATGCGCCTGCGTTTGAACGGGCCAGCACGGTCGACTGGCTTGAAGACAACGAACCGGTCGTCGTTTTGTCGGTAGACGGCGAGTCCAGGGCCTATCCGATACAAATCTTGACGTGGCACGAATTGGTCAATGACACCTATGGCGATATCCCCGTGACGGTGTCGTTCTGCCCGTTGTGTAATTCCGCGGTCGCCTACCGGCGCGATGTCGACGGTCGAATTCTTGACTTTGGTACGTCTGGTCGGCTCTTCAACTCGTCATTGGTTATGTATGACCGTCAGACCGAATCGCTCTGGACCCACTTCACCGGCTCCGCGGTCGTGGGAGCACTCACTGGCACGCAACTTGAGTTGTTGCCTCTACAGACCACGTCATGGGCCAGCTTCCGAGACGCCAATCCGGACTCGTTGGTCCTGAGCCGCATGACGGGGCATTCGCGCGACTATGGCCGAAACCCATACCCCGGATACGACGACATTTCGCAGGCACCGTTTTTGTTTGACGGCGAGCCCGACGACCGTCTACAGGCAAAGCAACATGTCGTTGCGATTCGCGCCGGCGGCGATGCTGCTGTCGTTGTGCTTGACGACCTGGCCGAAATCGGTGTCATCGAGGTCGACGTTGGCGGTGCGCCGGCCACGGTATGGCACATTCCAGGCACTGCCAGCAGTCTCGATAGCGGTTCGATCGCTGACGGGCGCGACATTGGGGCGACTGGGGTCTTCTCACCGGTCGTTGACGGCGAGCGTCTCGACTTTGTTCGAGACGAAACGACGTTTTCGGACTCGCGTGGTAACACCTGGGACATCTTGGGAACAGCGATCAGCGGCCCGCTCACGGGCGAGCGACTTGAGCCGATCGAACATCTCGACACGTTCTGGTTCGCGATCGCCGCGTTCTCGCCTGATGTTCGAATCGCGGCTCGCTGACGAGGCGGGCGTCGTCTTCCTGACAGCAATTGAGTCGTCACCTAAGCTCGGGCCATGACGCAGGTGCCCATGGTCGATATCGGTGCCGGTCGGTACCTTCACGAGCCGCCAAGCCGCCGATTTCCGGTGTACACGCGTGGAAATGCTGGCGAAGTGTGGCCAGAGGTCGCGTATCCGTTGACCTTGAGCTACTGGCGTGCGAACGATGCCGAACTCATGCAGAGCGTTTTGGCAACCGGAATCGTGCGCTCGCAGGACATGGCCGAGGGAATCACGGCCGGTGGCGGTTGCTTTGGTGGCTACATGTATCTCAATCTGTCCCTGAGCCGGGTGGTTGCGCTGCGCAGTCCTGGCGTCGAGATCGAAGCCGTCGACGCCACATATCTAGGAAGCGAAGACCTGGCGCCACCCCACGTGCCGCAGAGCGACGATCGAAACTTCGCGGCCAGCCTTTGTGCCCTTCGCTACGGCCTACAGATTTTGGGAACTCAGGACCTGTCGGACCTCGAAGCAGACCGTGCGCTGGTGCAGGCCTATGTGCAGCGGCTGCCTTCGCTGCTAAACGGCACAGACGCCGAGCTTGCCGAACTGCTTCGATCGCTTCATAGGCAGGTCACCAGGCTGTTCTCTCGGCACATCGATGTGACTTCACGCGCGGGCGGCGCCATTCAGCTACTAGGCGGGTTGTGTGAAGACAAACTTGGCAGCCGTGATCGTGCCCTCGACCTGCTCACCGGGCTCGGCGAGGTCGACAGTGCCGCCCCGAGTACCGCGCTGTGGAACCTGGCTCGGCTCGCCGATTCCTCGGTGGTCGTCAGCCGTGAGTTTGATCACGGCATCGATGGGCTTCTGACCCGTCTCAGGGGCGAGGTTCTGGCCGCGCCGTTCCTCGACGAGTTCGCGGTGTTTCTTGAACGGTACGGAAGCCGTGGCCCCAACGAGTGGGAGACAGCATGCGACACGTGGGGGACACGCCCGGAGCTCGCTTTGACACTTGTCGATCGCATGCGCGGCGCTCCAGACAGCCAGGAACCATCGGCCCGCACGGCTGCGTTGATCGCGGGCCGAGCAGAGCGCGTCGCCGAAGCACGTCGGTTAATGGGCTTTGGCCGCACGATGATGTTCGATCGCTCGCTGGCGGCAGCCTCGGCTCTTTCTGTCGGTCGTGAACGATCCAAGACAACAGTTGTCGAGTTGATCCATGTTGTACGACTGATTGCTCGAGAGCTCGCGGGTCGTGTTTCGAGCCGTGTTCCGGGCGGCGTCTGGGAAGACATGTGGTTCTGCTTCGACGATGAACTCGACGACTGGATCGCCGACCCATCGTCGATGGTGGAAACGATTGCCCAGCGTCGCTCTGCCCGGCAGATGCTGGCAGCACGCGTGCCGCCATTTGTATTCGACGGCGAAATGCCACCATTTTCGACGTGGCCGCTTCGTAACGCGGTGTCACAAGACCGTGACATGCTCGGCGTGGGTGATTCGATAGGCGGTATCGCTGCGGTACCGGGCATCGCCGAAGGGCGCGCGTGCGTCGTTACAGACCCGTTCGACCCGCGTGACCTCGGCCCTGGCGACGTGCTGATTGCGCCGTTGACCGACCCGGCATGGACCCCACTCTTTGTGCCTGTCGAGGCGGTTGTGGTCGATGTCGGTGGGCAGATGAGCCACGCCGTTATCGTCGCCCGCGAGTTCGGCATGCCATGCGTCGTAGCCGCGACCGACGCAACAACGCGGATTCGACACGGCGATCAGGTGCGAGTCGACGGCACCACCGGCACGGTCACGATTATTGATTGACCGGAGCCTGGGTGAGGTATGGGGGCTGAGGTTTAGGGGAGGTTTAGGGGAGGGATCGGGACTGTCGGTCTTCCGCACAGAACGGGCAGCTCAACTCGGTGACCGTCTCTCCGTCTCGGTTCGCTAGCCTCGCGTCGTGGTGGCTGGAGTCTTGTTTCTGATCGTCGGAATTGTGCTGTTGACGTTTGCCGCCGACCACTTTGTCGAAGGCGCTGCACGAATTGCCTCGGGCCTGAACTTGTCACCCGTCGTCGTTGGTGCCCTGGTTATTGGCTTTGGTACAAGCCTGCCCGAGATGCTCGTATCTGGCGTTGCTGCAGTGCAAGGCGATTCTGAACTCGGCGTGGGCAACGTGATTGGATCCAACGTTGCCAACCTCACGCTTGTGCTTGGCCTCGCCGCACTAATCACGGTCATTGCGGCCAACGCGGAGACGCTGCGAAGTGAGCTTCCGCTGTGCGTTGGCTCGGTGCTGCTGTTCGCCGTGTTCGTGCAGAACGGATTCGAAGTCTGGGAAGGCGTGGTGCTGCTCGTCGCACTGGTCGTGGCCCTGGGCTGGTTGCTGCGATTTGGCGGCGACAACCATCTCGACGACAACTTTGGCCCCGGCGAAGAAGCTGACGCGGACACACCTGTTGTGCAAGAAGCGGTTCGCACGGTGCTCGGTCTCATCGGCACGGTCGCTGGCGCATGGCTACTCGTTGATGGTGCCCTTGCGGTTGCCGATGGACTTGGCCTTAGTGGCGGGTTCGTCGGCCTCACGCTCGTTGCCATTGGAACATCGCTTCCCGAGATGGTGACGGCGGTTGTCGCGGCGCGAAAAGGCGAGACCGGCCTGATCATTGGCAATCTCTTGGGCTCGAACATCTTCAATAGCCTCGCGGTAGGCGCGGTGCTTGGTCTGCTCGGCCCAGGTCCGCTCGATGACAGCAACCTCGCAGGTCTCGCCACGGTGATCATGATCGCCGTCGTAGTCATCGCTGCAGCGTTCCTGCTGAGCGGGGGCGCAGTTGTTCGTTGGCAAGCCGTCGTTCTGTTGCTGATCTATTTCGTTTCGATGCCATTTACAGCGAGCACGACTGTCGACTGTGATGAGTCACCCGCCGATGCGTCTTGTGTCGATAGCGCGGCTGAAGCCGCGGCGTACGGGTCAACGCAATAGCCTTGGCGGGTGGCTTCATCTGACCAGGCGGAGACCTATTTCATCGAGACCCTCGGGTGTCCGAAGAACCAGGTCGACTCGGACAAACTCGAAGGCACGCTCATCGCCGACGGAATGACAGCTGCGGTCGACGCCGGCGAAGCCGATTTGATCGTGGTCAACACGTGCGCGTTTATCGAAGAGGCACGCGAAGAGTCGATTCACACCATCTTGGCCCTCGACCACAACCGGTCTGAAGACGCCCGGTTGGTAGTCACGGGCTGCATGGCCGAGCGTTACGGAGACGAGCTCGCCGAGGCATTGCCCGAAGCCGATGCCATATCCGGATTTGGCGTACCGGTCACGTTGTCGACGAAGTCCAAAGCGGCGCCTTCGCTAGACCTGCTGCACCTGTCTCGACCGGTGTCTGCGCTTCCGTGGGCCTACGTGAAGATCGCCGAAGGCTGCGACCGCAATTGTGGTTTCTGCGCTATCCCGACGTTCCGCGGCCCCCAACGCAGCCGCACGATCGATGACATCTGCGCCGAAGTCGATGCTTTGCAGATTCGCGAGGCTGTGTTGGTAGCACAGGATCTCGCCGCCTTTGGCCGTGATCAAGGAGTTGGCGAACGAGCCATCGTGCCGCTGGTCAAGCGGGTCGCCGAACAGGTCGACCGAGTCCGGCTGCTGTATCTGTATCCGAGCGACCTGACCGACGAACTCATCGAAACAATGTGCGATATTGATATGCCGTACTTCGATCTGTCGCTGCAGCACGTGTCACGGCCTCTCATGCGCCGTATGCGTCGCTGGGGAAGCGCTGATGTGTTCATGGAGCGCATTGAGCGAATTCGGGCCCTCGAGCCATCTGCGGCGTTCCGCAGCAATTTCATCGTGGGGTATCCCGGCGAGACCGAAGAAGATCACGACGCGTTGATTGAGTTTGTCGATCAAGCCCGACTCGATTGGTGTGGGTTCTTTGCGTACAGCCGAGAAGACGGCACCTATGCCGCGGATCTTGATGGTGCAGTTGATCCGGGTCTCATGAATGAGCGGTTGGCGGAATTACGTGAATCGCAAGATGTGATCACCGAAGAAAAACGTGACGATTTGATTGGTTCACAGGTCCAAGTACTTGTGGACGAAATTGGCATTGGGCGATCGCATCGCGAAGCACCCGAGATCGACGGAATTATTGAGATTCCAGCAAGTCTTGAGCCAGGTTCGTTGACCACGGTGACAATTACCAATGCCGCAGGCCCAGACCTGCAGGCCGACGGCGCGCTCGCTGATCCTGCCCTGACTGATCCTGCCCTGACTGATACCGACCTGTGACCGATGTCGTAAGGGCGTGGCCGCTCGCGGGGCTGGCTACACCTGCAAACGCAATCACGGTCAGCCGCATCGTGCTGACACCGGTTCTGTGTTCGATGATTCTGACCGACGAGGCTCTTCTCGGCACATCGTGGGCCGCGTTCACTGTCGGTCTGCTGATGGGATTCACCGATCTGATCGATGGGCAGGTGGCCCGGGCGACCAACAGCTTCAGCCGCAGCGGCGCCTTCCTTGACCCACTGGCCGACAAGGTCGTGATTCTCGGGGTGGGCTTCACACTTGTTTCGGTAAACCGTGTGGCCCTTGTACCCATGGCACTGATCGCTATCCGCGAGATCGCTATCAGCTTGTATCGCGTACGATTTGCGCTCCGTGGCGTCGCGATTCCCGCCCGCCCGCTGGCCAAGTGGAAGGCAACCGTGCAGGGCGCAGCCCTGCTGCTGGCCGTGCTTCCGCCCCTGCTCAATCAGCAGCGCATCGTCGATATTGCAATCTGGAGCGCCGTAGCGATCACGCTCTACACCGGTGCGCAGTACCTGATAGACGGCGAGTCCGCTGCCAGAACCGCCCCATAAACGTTTCGACGCCTACAGTCAACGCACGTGAAGTGCGAGGTCATTGCTGTTGGTACCGAGCTGTTGCTTGGTCAGATCGTCGACACCAATTCGTCGTACATTGGCGAACGGTTGGCGTTGGCAGGCATTGACAGCCATGTGCAGGTCAAGGTCGGCGACAACCCGGAACGATTGCGGCAGATTCTTGACCAGGCTCTGGACCGAAGCGACGCTGTCATCTTGTGCGGCGGGTTAGGGCCCACACAAGACGACATCACTCGTCAAGCTGTAGCTGATGTCATGGGCGTTGAGCTTGAAACCCGGCCAGAGCTTGTCGATCGCATTTCGGCCATGTTCAGCCGTCGCGGTCGGGACATGCCTGCCAGCAACCTGTCGCAGGCTCAGGTTCCGGTCGGAGGCCAAGCGATTCCTGTGCAACCGGGGACAGCTCCGGGCTTGTGCTGCCCGGTAGGTGCTGACCAGGTCATCTATGCCGTGCCTGGCGTTCCGTGGGAAATGCGTGAGATGATCGATGGCTTCGTGGTGCCGGACTTGCGGCGCCGAGGAGAAGTGACCGAGGTCATCGCCAGCCGTGTGCTGCGTACCTGGGGCCATAGCGAATCTGGACTTGCGGAGATCCTTGCTGAGGAAATTGTGCGTCTCGACGGGTCTGGAGAGGCGACGATTGCGTTTCTCGCAAGTGGTATCGAAGGACTCAAAGTTCGTATCACCGCCAAGGGGGCCGACCAGAATTCAGTCGAGGCAGTGCTGGAACAACAAGAGAACAGGGTTCGGGTCCTGCTCAAACCAGAGATCGTGTTCGGTATCGATGACGAAACCATGGAGAGTGTCGTGCTCGACCTGTGCCGTTCTCAAGGACTCAAATTGGGTCTTGCTGAGTCGTTGACGGGTGGCCTCATCGGGCAACGACTCACCGCCGTACCTGGGGCTAGCGATGTGTTTGCCGGGTCGATCGTCGCGTACAGCGACGCTGTCAAATCTTCGCTGCTTGGGTTGGGACCCGACGTTTCGGCGATCAGCGAACAGGGGGCGATTGCGATGGTCCAAGGAGCGGTACAGGCGCTCGGAGTCGACTGTGCAGCGGCTGTGACCGGCGTCGCCGGGCCGAGCCCCGCTGGGGGGCACCAACCGGGAACAGTGTTTATGGCTACGCACCTCGACGACGAGACTGAAACGCTGATGGTCGAATGGCCCTTTGATCGACAACGCACTCGTGAGTTCACCAACATCACGGTGCTCAACGAACTGCGCAAGCGCTTGTTGGCACGCGTATGAAGCGCCGCGCTGCCGTTGACATCGGAACCAACTCGTTTCACCTGGTAGTCGCCGATGTTCGTGCCGATGGCAGCTTCGATGTCGTTACGACCGAGAAAGAGATGGTGCGGCTTGGCGAAGGCACAACGGGTGACCACCGAGAGCTGAGCGAAGCGGCGATCGAACGTGGGGTAGCGGCCCTGGCACGGTTTGCTGCCATTGCCGAGAGCCTCGACGCCGACGTCGATGCGGTGGCAACCAGCGCGGTGCGCGAAGCAACGAACGGCCCGGAATTTGTGCGTCGCTGCGCTGAAGCCGGCGTCGTCGTCGAGGTTATTTCCGGTCGCGAAGAAGCCCGCCTGATCCATCTCGGCGTGCTTCAGGCGTTGCCGGTGTTCGAGCAGCAGGTGCTTGTCATCGACATTGGTGGTGGCAGCACCGAGATGGTTGTCGGCAAGTCTGGGCGCACCCTGGCGCTACGAAGCCTGAAGATCGGCCATCTTCGTCTCACCAACACGTTCTTTCCCAGCGGGCAAATCAGCGAGAGTGCCATCGAGGATTGCCGCCGTCATGTCCGAGCATTTATCGCTCCGGCGGTTTCGGAGCTGGTTCCGCTCGGATTCCAGCTGGCGATTGGGTCCTCTGGCACGATCACGGAACTCGGCGATCTAATTCGGTTGCGTTCGATGGGGGCTACGACCCAGCCGGGACTTGACACGCTGATCGACCGCACCGGACTCGACCAGATCACCGATGAGCTGACGCTGTGGCCAACGGCCGCAGAGCGAGCAAGCCAGGTGAGCGGGCTCGCGGCGAAACGAGCCGATGTGATTGTCGCCGGAGCCATTTTGTTGCAGGAGCTCTTCAGCGCGTTTGGGCTGACTCGCATGACGACGAGTCCGTGGGCCCTGCGAGAGGGAGTCTTGCTGGATCGCACGTGGGGAATCGAAGCGGGAGCCCCTCGATTTGCCGATTTACGGCGCGAGTCGCTGTTGCGCATGGCCGAGTCATTTGACACTGATCGACTGCAAGCACAGCATGTGACCGACCTCGCTCTTCGGCTCTTTGACGAGCTGTTGCAGGTTCACGATCTGGGTTCGGCCGATCGCGAGTTGCTTGAGGCCGGCAGTTTCCTGCACAACATTGGTCTGATGGTGTCGCATTCGTCGCATCATCATCACAGTGACTACATCATTCGCAACAGCGACCGTCTCGTGGGCTGGACCGATCGTGAGGTGGACCTGATTGCGCAAGTTGCTCGCTACCACCGGCGCAGCGGTCCAAAGGACAGTCACGAGCCGTGGTCGCTGCTCAGCGTCGAGGACCAGGCCCGTGTTCGTTGGCTAGCGGGGATATTGCGGGTGGCGATTGCACTTGATCGCACGAGAAGTGCTGTGGTTGAAGATCTCGATGTCACGGTCGAACCGGCACGGCTTTCGATTCGTGCGCAGGTGTCGAACAATGCCGATTCATCAACAGAGTTGTTTACGGCCAACGCTCGGTCGGCCATGTTGGCTTCGGCGGCTGGCCGGGTCGTCGAGATCAGCGAACGCCAGTGAGTCGGTCTCACCGGCGTTGCCGCAAGCGTCTTATTCGTCGATTTCGATGACGGGTGTTATTCGTCGATTTCGATGACGGGTGGCTCGGTCTTCGAACGGTCGAGGGCCGACAAGATGTTCACACCTGTGGCGGCTTCGATCTGCTCGGTGATCGCGATTACTGCCGACGGCATTTGTGCTGCGATTCCTGGGAGCGCCCCACCGCCACCACCATTGCCGTGATCGATCACCGTGATCTTGTCAACATCAATGCCTTCGACCGTCGACGTGATCTGGGCCACGAGGTCAGGAAGCATGCTGAGCAGGAAGATCTGCTGGGCGTCAGAACCAGCAGCTTTGAACTGGGCCGTCAGTTTTGCCAACACATCGACTTGCGCATCGCCGTCGGCGATGATGATCGCGGCGTCTCCCTTGGCGCGCAATTCGGCAGCTTCTTTCGCGGCACGTGCTGGTTCGATGACGTCTGCCTCAAGGCGTCGCTTCTGTAGCTCGATGCGGGCAGTTTCGAGGTCTTGCTCGGCCGTGACCTTGGCCTTTTCGCCGGCGACCACAGCTTCTTTCTCGCTCGCGACAGCGGTTGCGTCGAGCTCCGCGTTGCGAACACGAAGCCGGTTGTTTTCTTCGGCGATTTGCAGGTCAGCGTGCACCCGAGCAAGCTCTGAGCGGGTGCGTGCCCGTGCCTCGGCCTCTTCTGCATCGGCGGCTTGGCGTGCCTCGGACTCGCGGGCCTCTGTAAGCACCTGCGCTGTGCGGCGGCGACCGACGGCTTCGAGGTAGCCGACCTGGTCGGTGACGTTCTGAATCTTGAGCACGTCGAGCTCAAGTCCAAGCGTGCGAATATCGTCGTCTGCTTCGTCGATGAGTGTCTGCGCGAACTTGAGACGGTCTTCGTTGACTTCCTCTGGTGTCAGGGTCGACAGCACACCACGCAGGTTCGCTTCGAGGTTTTCCTTTGCGATCTGCTGGATGTACATCGAGTCTTGACCAAGGAAGCGCTCGACCGAGTTCTCAAGGATTCCTTCGCGGCTCGACACCTTGATGTTGGCAACACCCTGAACGTCGAGAGGGATAGCGCCCTTGGAATAGGCGTTACTCACCGACACGTCGATGGGAATGGTGTTGAGGTCCATGAAGTCGACTCGTTCGACAACCGGCAGCCGGATTGTTCGACCGCCTTTGATCACTCGGTAGCCGACCTTGCGGCCGTCTTCAAGAATTCGGCTTCGTCCTGACACGACCGCAACCTGGTTGGGCGGACAGATGACGACAAGGCTCTTGATCGCCAGAGCCACCGCCATAACGATGATCGCCAGAATAATTGCAATCACTGCGAGTACTTGCATGTCCACCTCCGTGGGTTGTCGAGCATTGAGCCCGTGAGTTTCGAATTTGTGCGACTAATCGTCGCTCGATAGCGGCGCGACTTTGGCGGTGCCCTTGTCGATTTCCACAATGACGACTTCGTCGCCTACGTCGAATGCGGCGGTGCCGGAACGCAGTGGCAATGCCGTGAAGTATTCGGTTTGGCCGGCGATCTCGGTGCGAATGCGTCCACGGCGGTCGGGCCCGAGGGGCAAGACCACGGTTCCTCTCGTGCCGCGGATGTCCGCGTTGGTGAGATGCGACGACGCTTCGTTGCCGAGTACGTACCGCATGGCTGCAGCGTTGGTCGCTGCCGCGAAGACGCCAAGGCCGATTGCGGCAATCAGCGTGACGGCTGCAGCGGTGTCAAAGACTGACAGCACGATGCCGGAGAGCCCAAAAAACGCAAGAGCGAGCACGATCGAGCGAAACGACAGTAGGGAGCCGAGGAAATCCGCGGCGCCGCCAGCGTCGCCCAGCGCATCGGACCCACCGTCGGGAGAGTCGAGCTCGAGGTCGCCGTCAACGTCGATGTCGACGTCACCGTCGAAATCGAGACCACCCAAGATCATTGGTATCGCGAACGCCCCACCGAAGATGGCGGCGGCGATATAGACCCAGATCATTGTCTGCACCAATCTAGCCGCTTGGTTGGTACCTCATATGGTCGGGAGGTGGGGTGGTTTATGAACAGCTGCGAAAGGTAGCCCGGGCGCTTCATGCAGAGGGCCGCGGGGCTCTACCCTTTGGGTCATGGCACATATTGAGATCGATCAGAATGAACTCCGCGAACGTCTCACGCCTGAACAGTTCACGGTGACCCAACAGGCCGGTACTGAGCGTGCGTTCACTGGCAAGTATTGGGACACAACTGACGATGGCATCTACAGCTGTGTGGTCTGCGACGCCGAGCTATTCACAAGCGAAACGAAGTACGACGCCGGCTGCGGCTGGCCGAGCTTTTACGAACCAGTCTCGCAAGACAAAGTCGAGCGACGCGTGGACAACACGATGGGCATGGCTCGAGTTGAAGCAGTGTGTGCGAAGTGTGGTGCGCACCTCGGTCACGTGTTTCCTGACGGCCCGCAACCAACAGGTGAACGGTTCTGCATGAACAGCGCGTCGTTGGATCTCGCGCTCGACGACAGCTGAGCTTGCCGCGTCGCTAGCTGTTGGCGATTTGGGCAACGGCGTCGACAAGCGCGTCGATGTCGCCATCTTCAAGGAAGTAGTGCACCGATGCGCGGACTGCGCTGGCGATTCCGCGTGGCTCCATATCGAAGAGCCCCGTGGCCGCCATGAGCGCCGACGTGTTGATGTCGTGTTCGCGTAGCTGGCGGGTGACGGCCGCGGCTTCAAGTCCGTCAACGTTGAATGTGACGATGGCGCACTTGTGTTCTCCTTGGTCGAGCACGGTGACACGGCCGATCAACTCGAGTTTCGCTCGCAGATCGTCGGCGAGAATCGTGTTCCGTTGTGCAATTGCGTCGAGACCTATCTCGTTGGCGTATGCAAGTGCCACGCCGAACCCAGCTTTGGCCGCGAAGTTGACCTCGCCGAGCTCCCAACGAAGGGCATCTGGGGCTAGCTCGTAGGTGCGGTCACCGGTCCAGAGTGCCGAGCGCCCGTCGATGTAAGAAGGGGCAGCGAATTCATCGATCAGGCTGCGGCGGGCCCACAGCATGGCAGTGCCTCGAGGTCCACGCATGAACTTGCGGCCGGTGAACGACAACAGGTCGCATTGCAGTTCGTTGACGTCGACCGGCATCTGCCCGACGGCCTGACAAGCATCGAGCACGTAGGTGGCTGGGTGACCTGCAAGAAGTTCACCGATCGCTGCGGCTGGTTGGACCATGCCGTTACTGAGACCGATCCAGGTGATCGCGACCGCTCGAACTCGGTCATCGAGTAGGTCCGTAAACGCGTCGAGGTCGATTTCGCCGCTATCGGTGGCGGGTATGACCTCGACATCGATGCCGCGCTGCTGCGCTTGTATCAGGCCGAAAGCGTTTGCCTGATACTCGGTCGTCGAAGTGAGCACCTTGTCGCCAGCTTCGAGCGGTACGGCTTCGAACGACCGCCACCATGCCTGCGCAGAGCTTGTGCAAAATGCCAACTCTGACGGTTGAGCGTTGAGCAGGCGTGCTCCTTCGACATACACCCGGTCGAGATCGTCGACGCGCTCCGCGGCGGTTTCGTACCCACCGATCTCGGCTTCCCGGCGGGTGTAGTCGATGCAGGCAGCGACTACGGGGGTTGGTGGCAGTGACGAACCTGCATTGTTGAAGTGCCGTATTGACGATGCTGCAGGTGTGTCGGCTCGCACTGCGCCAAGATCGAAAGTCATTCAAGGAAGCTAGCGTCGCTGCGCCGCTCAGCTATTCCCTGACAATGTCACACCCCACCCATACGGTCGGCGTAGTGTTCGAACCCGGAGGCCAGACCGTGCCAAAAAAACCAACGTCCGGTAGCCGGACTGATCGCGACGGCGTCGCCGACGACAGTTCATCGCTTCGCCGCGGCTCGTCGACGGCCTCGTTTGGAACAAGTTCTCGCGAGAACCATGACAGCTCGGCGTTCTATGCGCGATTTGTTCCGCCTGAGACGTCAGACGACGAAACGGTTGTTCCAATAGGGGAGCGCCCGGCGTCTGATGAGACTCGGCTCGGCACGGCAGAAGATCTACTGCTCGATGAGCGGTTCGTCAAAGACAATTCGGTGGCGCTGGTCGTCACCTCGCCGCCGTACTTCGTGGGCAAAACCTATGAAGAAGCAATGGGCAAGGGCCATGTTCCGGTCGAATATGAAGAGCATCTTGCCAACCTGCATCGAGTCTTTGAGCTGTGTGTCCGCAAGCTTGAGCCAGGTGGCCGTATTGCGGTCAATGTCGCCAACCTGGGTCGCAAGCCGTATCGGTCACAATCTGCCGACATCATTCGCATTTTCGAAGATCTCAAGCTTCTGCTGCGCGGTGAAGTCATCTGGCGCAAGGGCGACGGCATGAACAGCTCGACCGCCTGGGGCTCGTTCCAGCGGCCGTCAAGCCCGGTGCTGCGCGACATTACCGAGCGAGTAATCATTGCCAGCAAGGGCAGATTCGAACGGGCCCTGACTCCTCGTAAGCGTGCCGAAGCCGGCCTGCCGAGCGAAGGGTCAATTTTTCGCGACGAGTTCATGAGCGCGGTTAAAGATGTGTGGGAAATCCCGGCTGAGAGCGCCACACGTGTCGGCCACCCAGCCCCGTTTCCTGTGGGTCTGCCGAAACGGTTGATCGATCTCTACACCTATCGCGATGACTTGATTCTTGACCCGTATATGGGTTCAGGAACAACAGGCATCGCGGCAGTCCGCAAGGGCCGTAATTTCGTTGGTTGCGAAGCCGAGCCTGAATATGTGCAACTCTCTGCTGATCGCGTGGCGGCCGAACGTGATCGGCTGGTCCAGTTCGAGAGCGAGCGCGAGCGCATCAAGGTGCGAGTTCCCGCGATCAAGTCAAAAGACGCTGAGATCGACGCCGAGGCTGACCCGGCCGGGTTCCAAGCCTCGGTCGTGCAACAAGGCAAACTGGCCGAAGACATTGCCCAAGCGGTGCTCGAAGCCTGCGGCTTCTCGGTTCGTCAAAAGAACAAGAAGCTCAAGACTGGCCCTGAGATTGACTTCGTGGCTACGGCTGCCGACGGCTCGCTTTGGCACTTTGATGTGACTGGCGCGTTCACCAGTGAGCGTGATGGGCTTCGCCGAACCGACACTGTCTGGAAATCTCTTGGCAAGGCAGCCGCTCGACAAGCAGACGGCGAGTCGACTTCAGAGCTCGGGTTGGTGCGTTACGTGCTGCTTACAACGAGTCTTCCTGACACGGGCGTTGGTCGCAAGGCGCTTCAAGCATGCATGACACCGTCAGGCGAAGGTCCGATCTTCGATGCGGTTGAGATGCTCACCGATGACGGCCAACAACGGCTGCGGTCCTATGCCGTGGCGGGCAATGACGTTGATCCCCCCGATGGGCTCGCTACCGCTGCGCCCGATCAACTGTTCTAACGTGACGATCCCGGCGGCGTCGAGCCCTGGTGCGTGGGCCGTCGTCAAAGAAGAGACGCCGCGCATCTTTCTCGCGGAGAATGCAGCTGTCATTTCGCGCTTGCTTGCGCTCAAGGTTGTCGCCGCCGAGGATCGTTCGGTGTTCGACAGCGACGCTCTTGCTGAAGTACACGATCACTTGTTACATGAACGTTGGGCCGAGGCCGTCGTCATGTGGATGGACGCCACTGACACCTACATCGATGTCTACGACGAATACGTGCAGGTCTGGACCGAAGCTGACCTCGATCGCGAAGTGGCGTCGATGGCTATTCGCACGTCGCGCCTGTTCGCGAACTGACAGGCAACCTCGATGGCTGCGCTACGCACCGAGATCACCGAGATCATCACCGGTCTTGCGATGTTGGGCTTTCGCGACCTCGACGAGGCGCTAACGGTGCGGCCTCGCAGCGTTACCAATCTCACTACCGAGCACTATGAGCGTCTCGATCAGGCCCGCTCTGACGGGGTGCATGCAAACGAGTTCACGACCGCTTGGGCTAACGGCCACATCTTTGCGCGCGCCGACGACGGCCTACGGGGCCGTCCACCGTGGTCTGTTGAGTGGAAAGGCCCGCACAAACCGCCCGGGTACGAACAGATCCCGGCTGATCTGCGCATCGATCACGTCTACCTCGTGTCGTGCAAGTACGGCAGCTCGATTCTGCACAACGCGAGCCCGTCGCACGTCTTTGACCGTGCGCTCGCCGAGAAGCGAGTCGAGCGAGGCAGCGATTGGTTCCTCACGACGGCGCCCGACGAATACGAAGACCTGTACCACGAGTGTGTCAACGCCACCCAGCTGTTTGGCATGCCGCTTTCGGCGGCTGATCTTGACACGGCCGATCGCCAACGCCTCAAAGCAGCGTTGCCGAAACGCGGAGCGCTGCCAGACGCGGCGCAAAAGTTGTACGAAGCGTTCAGCGTCGCGGTCGCCTCGGCTTCGGCCAAGCGTTGGGCCGCAGTTCTGCGAACACCTCGGGCTCGTGAAGACATGGTTTGGCGACTTCTGCGACTGCAGTCAGCGCCCTATTTCGTGTTGGGCGCAACGAAGAGCGGCGAACCGCTGCGATATCGAGTGGGTACTCCCTGGGACTTCCGTCACCAGTTCGAGGTCCGGTCCTTTGACACGTGGGCTGAGCCAGCGGGCCAACCCATGGTGCGGTGGCGGGCCGAGGTAAGCGATCGTGAGTCGAGCGAGCAGCGCATCGTCGAAGGTCATGTCGAGATCCGTTGGACCCATGGGCGGTTCTCGGGCGCTCCTGAAGCAAAGGTGCACCTTGACACCCATCCGCACGACGTGCCCGGGTACTTCCCACTCAAATGATGCTTTTGTGTGTGACAGCAGCCCACGACTGTGAGCATCCCCACAGGCTTGTGACCTGCCGTTCTAGGCTCGCCCGCTGATGGATGACGGCATTCTTGAATCGCTAGACGACATGCATGATCAGCGGCGTCGCGGGCTGGCCAAGCGAGAGCTATTTGTTGAGCCCGGCATGCGTCTAACTCACTCGCCTTCAGACACGATTGGCACAGTGGTGCGCTTCCTCGAAGGCGTCGAGATTGTGCTCAAGGACCAACTTGGCGCCGAGGTGGCGTTTGAACCCACACCCGGATTGTTCCGCCACGAGGGTGATTTGGTTGCCTTGCGATCTCCGGTCGAGCTCAAAGAGCGCGCCGCAAGCACGACGGCGTCAGGGTCGATCGGCGCCACAGACACGACGGCCAAGGTCGCTCGCGCCAGCCGAATTTGGGTCGAAGGAATTCACGATGCGGAACTCATCGAGAGGGTCTGGGGTGATGACCTTCGCTACGAGGGGATCGTTGTCGAGCAACTCGAAGGTGCCGACGATCTCGCCGCGCTTGTAGCCAGCTTCGGCCCGTCGCCACATGCGCGGTTGGGCATTCTGCTCGATCATCTTGTCGACGGCTCCAAAGAGTCGCGTATCGCCGAAACGGTCAACGATCCCAATGTGCTGATTCTGGGGCACCCGTTTGTCGACGTCTGGCAGGCGATCCGCCCGGCAACGATTGGGATCAAGGCGTGGCCGGTAGTCCCTAAGGGCCAACCGTGGAAAGAGGGTGTGCTCGCCGCGCTCGACCTCGACATGCACCCCGGCCAATTCTTCAAACGTATTCTGGGTCGGGTCGAATCGTGGAACGACATTGAGACATCGCTCGTCAACTCGGTCGAACAACTCATTGACTTTGTGTCGGCGGGCGACGACGGCCACGCCGAATAAAAGCCGATTCGACAGGGTCGCGGTTTACCGGTCGACGAGGGCGAAGTCGGTTCGAGCGCACACCTCGCGAATGGCGAAGCTTGACCGTAGCCGAGCAACGTGCGGCAAGCTCGCCAGCTGCTGACGGTGCACGCGCTCGTAGTCGGCGATGTCAACGCACACGACATGCACGATGTAGTCGAAGTCGCCGGCCATCAGGTGGCAGCTCATGACTTCTGGCGTGTCCACGATGGCTGCCTCGAATTCGTCGAGCAGGTCTTCGGCCTGTGAATCGAGTGAAATTTCGACGAAGACTGAGACCTCGCGACCAAAGGCCTTGGGGTTGACGAGCATGACGTATCGGTCGATCACGCCGTCGTCTTCAAGGCGCCGGATTCGTCGCAGAGTTGCCGAGGCCGACAAGCCAACCCGCTCGGCAAGGTCTGAACTGGTGATGCGGCCATCGAGCTGAAGCTCCCGCAAAATGGCCCGATCAAGCTCGTCAATGTGAATCATTAGGGGAGTATTGCGCCGCTGAACCCGAACGCGCCGGATTCATGCGTTGACTGTGCTCACGCTCGTTGAATTCGCCGGACACGTGCGTGCGATTGTCCGTATTGTGCGCGGTACAAGATTCCTGAGGAGTGATCATGATTGTTGGCGTACCTACCGAGATCAAGAGTGATGAACGCCGGGTGGGCTTGACTCCCAACAGCGTGAATGAGCTGGTCGCTTCAGGAAGCCCCGTTGTTGTGCAGTCAGGGGCGGGCGCAGGTATCGGCGCAGCCGACAGCGACTACGAAGCGGCGGGTGCTTCGATTCTGCCTGATGCTGCTGCGGTCTTCGAAGCTGCCGAAATGATTGTCAAGGTCAAAGAACCTCAGGCAATCGAACGTGCCATGCTCAAGCCTGAGCACCTTTTGTTCACCTACCTGCATCTGGCCCCAGATCCGGAACAAACAGCTGACTTGGTCGCCAGTGGCGCCACGTGCATTGCCTATGAAACAGTTACCGACAACCACGGTGGCTTGCCGTTGCTGGCCCCGATGTCGCAGGTCGCCGGACGCATGAGTGTGCAAGCCGGCGCTCACCACCTCGAAGCTCCAATGGGCGGCGCTGGTTTGTTGCTTGGCGGCGTGCCAGGGGTAGCCCCGGCCAAGGTCGCAGTGATTGGCGGCGGCGTCGTGGGCGAAAATGCAGTCGAGATGGCGGTCGGGCTTGGCGCCGAAGTGACCGTGCTTGATCGAAGCGGAGCCGTGTTGGACCGACTCGCTAAGCGATTCGGTTCGACCATCAAAACTATTCACAGCAATGCCGCTACGACTCGCGAAGTCGTGGTCAACAGCGATCTCGTGATCGGTGCGGTACTTGTACGTGGGGCGCGTGCGCCAAAGATCGTGACCGAAGACATGGTCCGCGAGATGCGGGCAGGGTCGGTCCTCGTTGATGTCGCCATCGACCAGGGCGGCTGCACGGAAACAGCGAAAGCGACAACGCACGCCGATCCGACTTATGTCGTGCATGACGTCGTGCATTACTGCGTCGCCAACATGCCCGGCGCGGTTCCTCGCACGTCGACCTATGCACTCAACAATGACACGCTTCCGTTTGCGGTTGCGTTGGCCCGTGACGGAGCCAAGGCCGCGATCGAAGCCGACGCCCATCTGGCCAATGGTCTCAATGTCGCGAACGGCAAAATAACTGATCAAGCAGTCGCACAAGCGTTGGGGTACGAATACCACTCGCCAATTTCGGCGTTGAGCTGAGCCGCTCTGTGGCAGAGTCATGAGATGAGCACTGTCGCCTTTATCGGACTCGGCAATATGGGTAACCCCATGGCCGGTCATCTCGCCTCTGCCCAGCACGACGTGCGGGCCTTCAACCGCACCATGGCCAAGGCCGAACAGTGGGCCGCGGATCACGGCGGTACCGCTGCGCCGCGGCCGGCTGACGCCGCGACAGGCGCAACCTTTGTTGCCGTGTGCGTCGGCGGCGACGACGACGTTCGCCAGGTCGTTCTCGGTGCCGATGGTGCCCTCGGGGTCATGCAGCCCGGTTCGGTCTTGGTCGACCACACCACTGCTTCAGCAGAGCTCGCCCGCGAGCTCGGGCAGGCGTGCGCCGCGGCAGGCGTTGGCTTTGTCGATGCCCCGATTTCGGGCGGCCAAGTAGGCGCCGAGAACGGCTCTCTTAGCGTTATGTGCGGCGGGTCCGAGGCCGATTTCGCGGTCGCTCGACCGTTCATTGATTGCTATTCGTCGGCGATCACCCTGATCGGTCCGGTCGGAAGCGGACAGCTCACCAAGATGTGCAATCAGATTCTTTGTGCTGGTGCGATTCAGGGAGCAGCCGAAGCAATCGCGTTTGGCCAAAAGGCTGGTCTCGACATGGAACGAGTGCTCGATGCTGTGACCAAGGGAGCCGCTGGCTCTTGGTACCTCAGTAATCGAGGCAGCACAATGGTCGCTGACGAGTTCGATTTTGGTTTCGCGGTTGATTGGATGGCCAAGGATCTCGGTCTTGTGCAACGCGAAGGTCAGGCCATTGGAGCTGCGACACCATTGACTGCCATGGTCGACGGTTATCTGCAAGCAAGCCAAGCCGCTGGCGAGAACCGCCTCGACGCGACGGCGATCGTGCGCCGCTACCGCGAGGCCAACCAGAGCTGAGCCGCGCTGAGCCGCTCTGACCCCCAAGAGGTCTGTGCGCATGAGAGCCGGGTTGTTACTCTTGGCCCATGACAGTGACTGAGCCAGAATCAACAGCGCTTCCTTCGACTGCGGAGATGAACGACTCGATCAGGCTGATTCGTGACAACGCTGATCGCATTTATCAGTGGAACTACACGCGCGAGCGTCCGCAGCTCGTCACGCTTTACAACAAGGCCATGGCGTCACAGTGGAACTCGGTCACCGAACTCGACTGGTCAACCAATGTTGATCCTGAAGGTCTCGTCGATCGTTCCACGCCGTTTATGCAGATCGTCATCGCGGCCATAGACGAGCCCGGTTCGCCGATTGCCACATGGGGCGACAAGGAGATCACCCAGATCGGTGTTGAAAACCTCAAGGCCAGCCTGAGCCAGTTCATGCATGGCGAGCAAGGCGCAATGATGACTGCGGCAAAGATCGTTGAGACGGTTCCGTGGATCGACGCGAAGTACTACGCCGCCACCCAGACCATGGACGAAGCTCGCCACACCGAGGTATTCGCCCGGTACCTGCAAGAGAAGATGGGCGACGCCTACACAATGAGCCCGGCGCTCGAAGCGCAGATCGTTGCGCTACTCGAAGACAGCCGCTGGGATATTGCCTATCTCGGCATGCAGATCGTGATCGAAAGCCTCGCTCTCGCGGCGTTTGGAGATCTGCTTCGGCGTACGACCGAGCCGCTGTTGAAGAAGCTGCTTCGCTACGTCATTAGTGACGAGGCTCGCCATGTGGCCTTTGGCATCTTGAGCTTGCAGGAGTACTACGAGAACCTGACCGAGGCCGAGCTTTTCGACCGCCAAGAATTCATGCTCGAGAACACGATTCGCAATCGCAATCGTTCGACAAACCCAGAGATTTGGGAGCGCATGAACGTGTCGGTTGCTGATGTTCTGCCGTCGCTGACGAGCGCAGCGGGGCGCATTGGGGTGCACCCGTACGCAGACTTCCAAAAGGCGTTCTTTTCAAAGCTGGTGCCGAACACCCGCAAGCTCGGCCTGCTCGATGCCAACAATGGTTACTTGCGCAAGCAGTGGCAAGAACATGGTCTGATGGAATTCGAGTTCTCTGACGACACTGCGAGTGACTACGACACCTACGACGCGGTTGCCGCCGACCGGGCCGCGGCCACAAACAATTGAGCCGGCCGCCGGTTAGGCGAAGGTGAGCCCTTCAAAGGCACCAGACGACCGCCACTGTGCGATGTAGTCAAAGTACGCGACTGGTCCCTCGGGGAAGCCAAGGAAGTTGCGGGTCGCGCTCGGGTCGGCCTGGTGGCCTTCGTTGTTGTAATAGCCCGGAGTGCAATCGGGGTCGTTGCCAAAGGTGCGGCCGCCCTTTTCGAGCCGCTCTACCCAAGCGGCCTCGGCTTCGGGAGTGACTTCGATGTGGTCGATGTCGTTGTCGGTCGCATGACGCATGATGGCGGCGAGTGTGAGGGCTCGCTCGGTGAGGTTGTGCGGCACATTTGAGATCAGGTTCGCTCCCTGGCTCGGCCCGACGATGAACATGTTCGGGAATCCGTGCACGTGTATGCCATGCAGGCTCATCATGCCATCGACCCACTTGTCGCTCAGGGTTTGTCCGTCGCGCCCGATGGTTTCGAAGCCGCTGCGCCGAGCGAAGCTCGTACCGACTTCAAAGCCCGACGCGTAGATGATGCAGTCGAGTTCGTGGTGGGTGCCGTTCACCCAAACGCCTGACTCGTCGATGCGTTCGACGCCGCGCCCGTCGGTGTCGACGAGGTGCACGTTGGGGTTGTTGTACGAGTCGAGGTACTCGTCGTGGAAGCACGGTCGTTTGCAGAGTTGGCGGTACCAAGGCTTGAGTGCCTCTGCAGTGGCCGGGTCCGAGATGATTTCGTCGACTCGCGCCCTGATCTCGTTCATCTTGACGTCGTCGCTGTCGTGGTAGGCCTTGGCCATACCTTCGGGCGTGAAATCGCCGCTGGCGACGACCTGGTCGCGGATGCGCTGGGCGAGGTCGGTCCAACCGTCTTTGACGAGGTCCTCGTCGGTGAATCCGCCGGTTTGCAGGGTGGTGAAGTTGAGCAGCCACTTTTGTTGCCAGCCCGGTTCGAGGGTTTCGAACCAGTCCGGGTCAGTCTCGTGGTTTGCCCGCACGTCAATCGACGACGGTGTTCGTTGGAACACCTTGAGCTCACCGCAGGCCTTGGCGAGATGGGGAATGCACTGCACCGAGGTGGCGCCAGTGCCAATGATTCCGACGCGCTTGTCACCGAGCTTGTCGAGCAGCGCTCCTGCTGGGTTGCCGCCGGTGTATTCGTAGTCCCAGCGGCTGGTGTGAAAGCTGTGACCGGTGAAGGACTCAATGCCTTTGATGCCCGGGAGCTTTGGTCGATGTAGCGGCCCAGTGCCGACGGCAACGAACTTGGCGCGCATCTCGTCGCCGCGGTTGGTGCGAATGATCCAGCGGCTCGTCGCTTCGTCCCATTCGAGTTGGGTGACTTCGGTCGACAAACAGGCGTTGTCGTAGAGGTCAAAGGTGTTCGCGATATTGCGGCAATGTTCGAGGATCTCGGGAGCGAATGCGTACTTGTGTCCGGGCATGTGGCCGACCTCTTCGAGTAGCGGCATGTACACCATCGATGCGGTGTCACACATGGCGCCCGGATACCGGTTCCAATACCAGGTGCCGCCGAAGTCGCCGCCCTTTTCGATGATGCGTACGTCGTCGATGCCAGCTTGTTTGAGTCGGGCGCCGGCTACGAGGCCGGCGAACCCGCCGCCGATGAATGCGAAGGTGACTTCGTCGTTGAGCGGCGGGCGAGGGGTCGGCTCGACGTAGGGGTCTTCGAGGTAGTGGGCGAAGGCGCCGGTTGGTTCGATGTATTGCTCGTTGCCGTCGGCACGTAGGCGCTTGTCGCGTTCGGCGCGGTATTTCTCGCGGAGGTCGGTGGTGTCGGTCATGAGCTTCCTGTGGTTTCATCGAGTTGGCGAACCAACGTTTTTGGCGCAACGAGTCGGTACGCGTCGTCGAGAATTCCGGCGACCTCTGACCAGTCAGGGTCGACGTTGAGGTGCACCCCGATCCAGCCCCGGTGCCCGACGTAGGGAGGCACGAAGAATCGCTCGGGTTCAAGCTTGACGACTTCGTCTTGTACGCCGGGGGCAGCGGGCACCCACAGGCAAAGGCGGCCGTCGTCGTGGTGATTGTCGTGGAAGTAGCACAGCGTCTTCTTCTCTCGGATGAAGAAGCACGGTGCGCCGTGGCTTATGCGTTCGGTGACTTCAGGAAGCGCAAATGCGATCTCGCGGACTTTTGCAAGTTCATTGGTGTCGCCTGTGCGTGGTGCGGCCATGTGGTCCAGAATACTTGTCGTGTGTCATTCGGTTCCCCTTGGCGGCAACATTGCTGAGGACTGCCCGACCCAAGAGGACGACTGATGCCGTTGGTGTTGGGTGTCGATTCTTCGACGCAATCAACCAAAGTCGAAGCTCGCGATGTGGGCAGTGGTGAGGTGGTCGGCCGAGCCTTTGCTTTGCACCCGCCGACCCAACCGCCGGTCTCTGAACAGGACCCGCAGTCATGGTGGATTGCCCTCGTCGACGCGGTAACAGCGCTTGGCGCTTACCGAGATGACATCGTCGGCGTGTCGATCGCTGCCCAGCAACACGGCCTTGTGCTGGTGGGCGAACACGGCGAGGTTTTGCGACCGGCAAAGCTGTGGAACGACGTGACATCGGCACCACAAGCCGACCGGTTGGTTAGCGAACTCGGCGCGTCGGCATGGGCGACCCGATGCGGAAGCGTGCCCGTGGCCGCATTCACGATCGCGAAACTCGCCTGGGTGGCTGAGCATGAACCCGAGGTGCTCGATGCGACCCGCAAGGTGATGTTGCCCCACGATTACCTCACGTGGCGGCTCACGGGTCGGCACGTGACCGATAGGGGAGACGCGTCGGGGACCGGCTGGTTCAACCCGGTATCCGACACCTATGACCTTGAGCTGGTGACTGCTGCGGCTGGCGGTCCTGTCGATGACTGGTTTGGCCGTTTGCCAACGGTGCTTGGCCACGCCGATCAGGCCGGTGAGCTTGGTGGTGAGGCAGCGCAAGCCCTGGGCCTTGCGCCGGGCATTGCGGTCGGTGCGGGATCGGGTGACAACATGGCCGCGGCGCTGGGTATGGGCATGGCTGCGGGTGACGTGGCGATTTCGCTCGGAACGTCGGGCACCGTCTACTCGGTGTCTGCGACGCCGACTGCCGACGACACGGGGGCGGTTGCGGGGTTCGCGAGTGCGTCGGGTGAGTTTCTTCCTCTCGTTTGCACGCTCAACGCGACGAAGGTGACCGACACCGTCGCTGGCTGGCTCGGCACTGATGCGGCTGGTCTGGGTGAGCTCGCGATGGCAGCTACCGCAGCCGAACCGCCGTGCGTCTTGTTGCCGTATTTCGATGGTGAACGGGTTCCGAACCTGCCGACTGCCACCGGTACGTTCTTTGGTCTGCGCGCCGACACCACCCGTGAGCAGCTTGCACTCGCCGCCCATGACGGCGTGTTGTGCGGCCTGCTTGACGGTCTCGATGCGCTGAAGCGCAACGGGGTCGCGCATCAAGGTCGGCTGTTGGTGACCGGGGGCGGCGGGCGGTCCGCTGCCTATCGCCAACGCCTCGCTGATTTGGTCGGCGGGTCGGTGACGGTGCCAGAGGTCGACGAGGCGGTGGCCACCGGCGCGGCGGTGCAAGCGGCAATGGTTGTCAACGGGCAGTCCGAGTCGACCGAGGTTGCCCAAGCCTGGGGCCTGCGCACAGGATCGACGGTCGAACCTGCTGCCGATGCAACCAGTGTGCGCGAGGCGTTCGCCTCGTGTTTCGACTCGTTGTTTGCCTAACTGGTTTGTGTGTGGCTGAGTTGTCGACGCCTTAGGAGCGCAACAGTTCCAAGAGCTGCGTAGCCAATGTCGGAAGTCGGTGATCGGTCATCCAGACGGCTCGCAGGTTGCGGCTGATCTTGAGACCTGTCACTGGCACCTCGATCAGTGAGCCGGCAGCCACTTCGGCGGCGACTGCGAGGCGGCTGATCACGGTTGGCGAGCTTCCTTGAACGACAGCAGCTCGCACGGCAGAGGTTGAGCCGAGTTCGAGCACGGTGCTCGGAGCACCGAGCCCGAGCTCAGCGAGTGCCTGCACGAGCGCTTCGCGTGTGCCGGAGCCAGCCTCGCGGGTGACGAGGGGAGTGGCGGCGAGTGCTTCGACGGGTATTGCTTCGACCTGTTGCCACGGGTGGCCTGGCGCCACCACCGCAACGAGTTCGTCGGTGGCGACCACCCGCTCGGTCATCAGTGGAGTCGACGTTGGCGTTTCGATGAACCCCAGGTCGGCGGTACCGGCGTGAAGCCGTTCAATCACGGTTGCTGAGTTGGCGACTTCGAGGGCGATCGAGTCGCCGGGGTGTTCTCGGCTGAATCGTTCGAGCCACTGCGGAAGCAGATACTCAGCAATCGTGAAACTTGCCGCCACCCGCAGCCGTCCGGATTGCTCGGCTTGGAACGCGACAAGGCCCGCACGCAGCCCGTGTGCTGCTCGCAAGATGCTCTCGGCCCAGCCGGCGACGAGCACACCGGCGTCGGTCGGCGTTGACCCGCCTGGGCCGCGTTCGAGCAGCGTCAGTCCGAGTTGGCGTTCGAGGTTGGTGAGACGGCTGCTTGCCGATGGTTGGGCGATGCCGTGGGCGGTGGCGGCACGCGACACGCTTCCGAGTTCGACGACCGAAACGAACAGGTCGAGTGCGGCAAGTTCAGGAAAGGCAGGACCGAGTGGCATAGGTTTGACCTATGACCTTAGACAGGTTTGACCTCTAGCCCTCAGACGTGACTCGCGTCACGATGGTCTGATGACACGGCTCGGCTTTTTGCTTGACAGTGACAACTGCATTGGCTGCCATGCGTGCACCGTTGCGTGCAAGAGCGAACACGACGTTCCGCTTGGCGTGAATCGCACCTGGGTCAAGTACATCGAGACCGGCACATTCCCCGACGCGGCCCGCAAATTCACGGTGATGCGCTGCAACCAGTGCGACGACGCCCCGTGTATGACGATCTGTCCGACTAACGCTCTGTACCGGACCGACAACGGGGTCGTCGACTTTGACGATGACAACTGCATTGGCTGCAAGTCGTGCATGAATGCGTGCCCGTACGACGCGCTGTACATCAACCCCGAAACGAACACCGCGCACAAGTGCAACATGTGCAACCACAGGCTCGAAGTAGGCCTTGAGCCGTCGTGCCAAATTGTGTGCCCGACCGAGGCCATCATCATTGGCGATCTCGACGACCCAACGAGCAAGATCAGCGAGATGCTCGGCCGTAACGCCACTGCGGTGCGTGCTCCCGAGCAGAACACCAAGCCCAAGGTCTTCTACAAGGGCGCCGACCAGGCTGCGCTTGACCCGACCCGCAGCGCCATTGCCAATGACGGCATGATCTGGGCAGACACGCTTCGTGACGCCAGCGAAGGTGCTCGTCACCCGTCGGTGCCGGTCACGATTGGTTCAAAGCCGAGCGATAACGATGGCGTTGTCGCTCGTACGGCATATACCACCGCTCACCAGGTGGCTTGGAAGACCAAGGTGTCGGGCTACCTCGTGACCAAGGCAATCTCGGCCGGGGTCATGATGGTCGCCGCTCTTCTGGTGCTCATGGGCCATGCCGATGTCACCGCTGCTGTTGGCATCGTGCCGCCGGTCGTGGCTGGGCTGTTCCTGGCGGTCACTGGGTACTTGCTGGTCAGTGACCTTAAGCAGCCCATGCGCTTCCATTATCTGATCACTCGAGGCAACTGGAATTCGTGGCTGGTTAAAGGCGCCTATGTCTTGATGGTGTTCACCATTGTGTGTGGTCTGTGGTTCCTCGGCGGCGTCTTCGGTGCCGGTGGGCTACTCAAGGTGCTGGCGATTCCTGCGGTTCTTGGTGCGCTCGGAACCGCTGGCTACACGGCGTTTCTCTTCGGCCAGTGCGAAGGCCGTGACCTGTGGCAGACGCCGTTGCTCCTTCCGATTTTGCTGGCACAAGCGGTCACAGCGGGTGCAGCGACCTATGCGGTGCTGGATCTGTTCCTTGACGTACCGGAAGCTCGTGCGCTGTCGTGGATCCTTATTGGCGGCATCGTCGCAACCGC